>JAZSGK010000035.1:0-18344 GCA_045532695.1 Acutalibacteraceae bacterium | reverse complement strand
CGTATCCCCGGCTCATTCCAGAGAAGAGAAGGCAAGGCAAGCGAAAAGGCTACTCTTTCATCACGTGTTATCGACAGACCCATCCGTCCTCTTTTCCCCAAGGATATGAGAAACGATGTAGGTGTTGTTGCTACAGTTATGTCAGTTGATCAGGACTGCCTTCCCGAAATCACAGCAATGATCGGTGTTTCAGTTGCGATCTCAATTTCAGAGATTCCCTGGGACGGCCCCATCAGCGGTGTATCAGTAGGTCTTGTTGACGGCAAGTTTGTTATCAACCCCACAGAAGCTGAAAGAGAAAAGTCAGAAATGGCTGTAACAGTTGCTTCAACTGCTGTTCTTGTTGCTATGATCGAAGCAGGTGCTAACGAAGTTGACAACGAAACAATGTATGACGGTATTATGTACGCTCATAAGGTTAACCAGGAAATCGTTGAGTTCATCAAGGGTATCCAGGCTGAAATAGGCAAGGAAAAGGTTCCCTTCGAGTCACAGGATCCCGCACCTGAAATGTTCGAGGCTATCAAGGAATTTGCTATTGATGATGTTAAGTTTGCTCTTGACACAGACGATAAGAGAATCCGTGACGAAAGACTCAAGCCCGTATACGAAAAGGTACACGAGAGATTTGACGAAGAATATGAAGAGTGCATCGAAAAGATCGACGAATGTATGTACAAGCTTCAGAAGTTCGTTGTAAGACGCTGGCTCCTTGATGAAGGCAAGAGAGTTGACGGCAGAGGTATCAACGATATGCGTCCTCTTGATGCACAGGTTGATCTTCTTTCAAGAGTACACGGCTCAGGTATGTTCACAAGAGGTCAGACTCAGGTTCTTACAGTGACAACACTTGGTCCCATGAGCGACGCTCAGCTTCTTGACGGTCTTGATAACGAAACCGAAAAGAGATATATGCACCACTACAACTTCCCCTCATACTCAGTTGGAGAAACAAAGCCCTCAAGAGGCCCCGGCAGACGTGAAATCGGTCACGGCGCACTTGCTGAAAGAGCTCTTGTACCCGTTATCCCCAGCGTTGAGGAGTTCCCCTATGCTATCAGACTCGTTTCAGAAGTTCTTTCTTCAAACGGTTCAACATCACAGGCTTCAATCTGCGGCTCAACACTTTCACTTATGGCAGCAGGTGTACCCATCAAGGCTCCCGTTGCAGGTATTTCCTGCGGTCTTATCTCGGAGGGTGACCGCTTTATGACAATGGTTGACATCCAGGGCCTCGAAGACTTCTTCGGCGATATGGACTTCAAGGTAGCAGGTACCAAGAAGGGTATCACAGCTATTCAGATGGACCTCAAGGTACACGGCCTTACACCCGAAATCATCAAGGAAGCATTTGAGAAGACATATGAAGCAAGATGTAAGATTCTTGACGAGGTTATGCTTCCCTGTATCGCAGAGCCCAGAGCAGAGCTCAGCAAGTATGCTCCTAAGATGCTTACAACAAAGATTGATCCCGAGAAGATCGGCGATGTAATCGGTAAGCAGGGCAAGGTTATCCAGAAGATCTGTGCAGAGTGCGAATGTAAGGTTGACGTAAGCGAAGACGGTTCAGTATTCGTTTCAGCTATTGATCTTGACAATGCTAAGCGTGCAATCACAATCATCGAAACAATCGCTAACGATCCCGAGGTTGGTTCAATCTTCCGCGGTGTTGTTACACGTCTTATGACATTCGGTGCATTTGTTGAAATCGCTCCCGGCAAGGAAGGCCTTGTACACATCTCAAAGCTCGATGTTAAGAGAACAGAGAAGGTTGAGGACTGTGTAAACGTTGGCGACGAAGTAATCGTTAAGGTTATGGAAATCGACGATCAGGGCAGAATCAATCTTTCAAGAAGAGATGCACTTATCGAAATCGAAGGACTCACACCCGAAGATGACGGTGAAGAGGCTCCCAGACGCAGAGGTGGCAGACCCGGCGGCGACAGAAGAAGAAACAGATAAAGAAAATTCGGAATTCGGAATGCGGAATTCGGAATTGCGTATAAATTAGTGCAAAACTAAAGTAAATGCTCCGCGGGGCAAGGAAAGTTCTTTTGATTACTTTTCTTACAAGAAAAGTAATGCCCGTCCGGCGAGGACAAATAAAAAAGATAAACCGAGTTGATTTTGTCAGCTCGGTTTTTTGTTGGTACGCGATTTGATTGTTCGGTGAAAACAGCTCTTTTCCCGCCGAGGGAAAATATTTTTTACTTCAAGTGTAATATTTGCTTTTTTATTTCGTGTAAATAGTGAAGACACATAAAAAGGTCTTCGGAAAGGAGGTCACTATGGACAATGGTGCAAGTAGCTACCGCCGTTTTCTCAGTGGTGATGAAAGTGCTTTGACCGAAATTGTTTCGCAGTATCGCCCGGGACTTCAGAATTATATAAATTCAATCGTAAACAATTTCGACGTGGCAGAGGATCTGACAGAAGATACCTTCGTAAAGCTTCTCGTTAAAAAGCCCAAGGACAAAGGCGAAGCCTCTTTCAAAACGTGGCTTTATACTATCGGTCGGAATCTCGCAATTGATTATCTCAGAAAAAATCCCAAGGGTAGATATGTACCCTTAGATGAAATCTATGATATTGCAGATGATATGGAAAAGTGCATTGGTGAGAGCCTTTGTGAGGACGACCAATTCGCAATCCGCTATGCCCTTGAAAGCATAAATCCCGACTATAAAAATATTATCATACTGTTTTATTTTGAAGACTTCTCCATAGAGGAAATTTCAAAAATAATCAAAAAACCAAAACGAAGCACTTCAGTACTTTTACACCGGGCTAAAAAAGCATTGAAAAATCAACTTGAAAAGGAGCATTTTACTTATGAAAACAGACAAAAATATGGCTGATAATATCTTAAGCAGAGTGAGTGAAATTCAGTCTGCAAGAGCGCAGAGAAGCCGAACAATCAAAAAAATAGCAGGAGTTACCTGTGTGTTTGCAATTATATTTGCCCTTTCGTTGGGCTTTTTCGGGGGCACTGCAGACAAACACCCTGAGCTGAGCAGTGATGCGGTTACAGAGACAGGCCAAGCGGTAAACAAAGGCTTCTTCCTTATGGTTGCTAATGCCGCCAATGATGAGGTAGCTTTCTACAAAGAAACAGATATCAATATTCCCTTAGGCGGTATTATGCAGATTAAAAACACAAAAGGCATGAGCAGGGAAGCTATAAACAGAATGAGCCATGAATTGAAGCTCAGACTTGAAGAATTATACGGTTTAGATGATGGCTTTCATATCATAGGTCTCGAGGAAGAAGTTGCAGTCCATTTCGGAACTGCCGATAAGCTCAGTTTCAAAATAGCTGATCCGTCAGCAGTTGATTATGTTACTCTTTATTGCACGGATAAAGGTAAGCTTACCGTGTTTGACGAAAGTGCAATGGTTAATATAAAGGAATTTACCAAGTCTATCAAAGAGGGCAGTGAGATAGTAATAACCGGAGATGAATATGCAAACATCTACGAGCAGGATAAGGGTATGAATATCAAATGGTTCTTATCGGAAAACTATATTAAAGAGCTTGATGAGAATACAGCTCTTTCAGAAATCAGCGACACCATCACAGGTAAGATAACTTACACAGACGGCACTGAAGAACTTTTCACAATCACTCTTAATTTTGATGATGAGGGAAAACTTGCAACAACATACAACTGCAATATCGCTTATTATCCTATTGCAGAATAACTAAAAACGGCGGGGTAAAACCTGCCGTTTCTTCTTTAGTGCGACGCGTACTAACCAAAAACTAAAGGCGACCGTAAAGGCCGCCTTGAATTTTACTTATTTACCGAATATAAACGAAAATACATTCTTGAAGTATTCTACAATCTTCTGCCAGAAGGTAAGAGGAATCACAATCTCCGGCATATCGCTGAGAGGCTTGTCAGCTTCGCCTAAGCCCAAGCTCTTCAGAACCTTGAGATACTCAGCGGCAATGACATAGTGGCCTGTCTCGTTGGGGTGAATCTGATCATCCTGTATGTATTCTGTGTGAACCACAAAGGGCGTGTAAACGTCAACGATAATGTAGGCGCCCTTTCGCTCTTCTGCAATCTTTCTGATGTTGCTGTTGAGCAGGTCAACAGCGTACTGGTAAACCTCGCCGAAAATATCGTCTCTCGGGTTATAAAGAGTCTGCACCATGAGCTGTGCATCGGGGTTGATGGCCTTGATTTTGTCAAGTGCAAGGCCAAAATCCACATAGAATTCGTCGGCAATTTTATCAGCGAGGTCATACTTCTTGAAAAGAAGTGCCTCGATTATCATCTGATATAAACCGCCTAAAAGGAAGTTGTTACCGCCGATTGATACTGCAATTATATCCGCCTCGGCAACATCTTTGATAACAGCATCTTCCTGAAGACGGGCGTTGAGATTGTATGTTGTGTGACCGCCGATAGCGTGGTTGACATAGTCATAGCCGTTAGCGTCAGCGATGATTTTACCGTACCCGAGAGCGTACCAGTCAGCAGGCTCTTCACCGAGGCCGAAGCCCTGAGCGATAGAGTCGCCTAAAAGGACAAACTTTGTCTTCTTTGCTTCTTCAGCGGCAAGGGAAGGTACTGCTAAAGACAGTACCATAATCAAAGCGAGTACTAATGAGATTATTTTCTTCGATGTTTTCATATGATTCTTCCTTTCGCATGTTTGTTATAAAAAGTATATACCTTACTGTGTGCTCAAGTCAATAAAGAAGTATTAAAAAAGGCAACCTTTTGTTTTTCAGGTTGCCTTGATTTTTTTCGTTTTGCGGAGCTCTGCTCCACACCTCGGAAACTTTTGAAAAAGTTTGACAAAACTTTACTTGCTTTATCAGTCCATATACTTTTCGATGATCTTTACTGCGTCAGCAAGTGTTTCAATGTTCATAACCTCACGGTCAGGAATCTCTACATCAAACTCATCTTCAATTGCAACTGCAATATTGATAAGCTCAAGTGAATTGAGACCGAGCTCGCTTCTGATGTTTGTGTCAGCGCTGAGCATATCAGGATTAATATCAACATATCTGCAGATTACTTCAATAAGCTTTTCAAGCATAGGTTTTCCCTCCTTCTGATAATCTTTTATTTTTTGCCACCTTGTTTTATCAAACGGTGGTTTTCTTAGTTGCGTAAGTGTCGATTACCTTCTGACGGATAACCTTTCTTGTTGAGCTCTTTTCGAATTCCTTGAAGGATACATATACGTTCTGTACCTTGCGGTATGAAGGCTGTCCCTTGTTTGAATCAGCAACGTCTGCCTTGACCTTAGCGATGATCTCGTCTTCGGACATACCTGCAAATACGGGGTCTTCCTTTTCAACGTAAACAGCAGCAGCCATTACGGTGTTTTCCTTATCGCCGAACTTAACGATGTCTTCAAATGCTACAACCTCGTGAGCGTAGAGGAGACATTCCATAATGTTGCTTTCAACAGTTTCGGGGAAGATGTTTTCGCCGTTGGGAAGGATGATGATGAACTTCTTACGGCCTGTGATGTAAAGGTCGCCGTCTTCGTCAAGTCTGCCGTAGTCGCCGGACTTGAACCAGCCGTCTTCTGTGAATGAAGCAGCTGTAGCTTCGGGATCCTTGTAATAGCCCTTGGTGATGTTGTCACCCTTGAGGAGGATTTCGCCTACGCCGTCTTCGTCGGGATTGTCAATCTTGAACTTAGCTCTGGGGAATGCCTTACCTGCTGAAAGGGGCTTCTTTCTGCCGTTGTTGTGAAGAGTAACTGTGGGAGAAGCTTCTGTCATACCGTAACCGCCGATAATGTTGAAGCCAAGCTCACTAAGACTCTTGATATGGTCAGCTCTTGCAGGAGCACCACCACATGACATTGTGGGGAACTGACCGCCGAAGTTGTCGGAAATCTGCTTGAATACGATAGGTCTGATGTCGATACCGATATCGAGAAGCTTGTTGCTGACCTTAACCATCTTGCGCATAATGTCAGCCTTGCCTCTTGCTTCAGCCTTTGACCAGATACCGTTGTAGATAGCTTCAAGTACAAGGGGTACAACAGCCATAGCGTTGGGTCTGAACTCGTTGATGTTGGGGAGGATGTTCTTAAGGCTGTCGTTGATATAGATGATACCGTTCATATAGATAGCTGTCATAACACTGCATGAAAGCTCATATGCGTGGTTCATGGGAAGAATTGACATAGTTGAAAGCTCGGGGCTGAGGAAGTCGATAACACCCTCAACGTTTGAAGCAAAGTTGTAATGTGAAAGCATTACGCCCTTGTTGGTACCTGTTGTACCTGAGGTGAAGAGGATAGCTGCAAGGTCATCCTTCTGGGGAGTGTAGTCGAGGAAGTCTCTGTTGCCCTTCTTGAGCTCTTCTCTGCCGAGCTCAGCGAGTGCATCGATAGTCATAAACTTATCTGCATCGTTCTTGCCGCTCATAAGGAATACCTTCTGGCATCTGTCATCGTTCTTAAGGTGAAGAGCAGCTGTATCAATGTAGGTCTTACTTACGAAAACAGCTTCAGCGTCACCCTTTGTGATAAGCATGCTGATATCCTTGTCGGGAAGCTCCTTATCGATGGGTACACAAACACCGCCGCCGCAAACGATTGCAAAGAAAGCAACGATCCAGTTGTATGAGTTTTCACTTACGATGGAGATATGCTTACCGCCAAGACCGAGAGCGTAAAGACCTGTACCTACTTCTCTTACCTTGTCATGGAATTCCTTTACGGTGTAAGCAACGGGCTGCTTCTTGATCTTTTCAACAACAGCAACGTTGGAGCCGAAGGCTTCACTTCTTGTGAACATATCTTTGATTGTGCCGAGAGGTCCCATAAGGTGGATCTCGTGACGGAGTTTCTTAAGAGCCTTAATCTCTTTTTTTGTCAGTTCAATGTGCATTTCTGATTCTCCTAATGTTTTTTATTTGTATATACACAGCCGCCGCGGCTGTAGGGTTACTGATTATTCGCTGCACATATCAAGCAGTTCTTTCATTGTGATCTGAGGATTCTCTATACCTGCCATAACTACCTTCATACAGTTTTTATGGAGAATTTCGATGTCCTCTTTCTTAGAAAGCTTGATTCTGTACATATAGTTAAGGTTGATGCCCCTATCCTTGGGGTCGGGTGAGCAGATAGTATAAAGGGGAGTGAAGTATCTGCCAAGGTCATAGGTCTTGAAATCAAACTTGAAGTCAAGCTTCAGCCCCATACTTTCAAGGTCAATGGGAATGGGAATCCACGAGAACATCATACAGGCGGGACCCTGGATGAGATTGTAGTTATACATATCTCTTGACATATCACGGGCTGTGATATAGGGGTACTCGCTGTGACGGTAAAGGTTTGTTCTTACCTTTGTGTATTCCTTGAGACCCTCTTCAAAGGTTGCGGTTTCAGGGATGATGGTACGCACCTGGATGGGCTGAACGAGACAGCCGCTCATTTTCTTTTCCTTTACTGTTGCTCTCTTTGAACAGGTAGCCATCATAAACACGTCATCTGTTCTGTAATTGATAGCCGAGCAATGAGTACGAAGACCGAGCATAAAGAGACTTTCTGGAGCGATAAGACGCTCTTTGCAGAAGCCGAAGATCTTTTCAGCGTCCTCGGGGCCGATATGGCCGTTTATCATATTGCATTTGTCAAGCAGGGGATTGTATGCAGGGGGGACGCGAAGGTCGGGATTCTTCTTTTTCTGTCTGTATTTTTCAAGGAATGCAGGACCGTGTACACCGGCATAGAAGGGCTCACCACCATATTCGAAATACTCACGGTAGAACTTGGCGTGTTTTTCCATTTTCTTTTCGTTGCCGAGTCTTTCGAATTCCTCTTTTATGTATTCTTCATATGAAGCAAGGGGAGCGGGCATTTCAGTACCTCTCTTGAGAGCTCTGTATACCATTATGAGGTCAACATAGAAAATCATTGCACCCATAGCGTCCATATTAAGATGGCTGACGTTGAAATAGATACCGTTGTTGCCGTTGGCATTCTTGTAGAAATAAATTCTGAAGTTCTGTCCCTTGTCAAATCTTACGGGTATCTGAGCGTCCTTTGCAAAGAATTCTTCCTGCTGTTCTTCGCTGCGGAAATACTTGCAGGGAACCTTGCTCATTCTGAACTCAGGCAGGAAATACTGCTTGAGCTGCTTGTCAACTTTGATGAATCTCAGGCGAAGTGCATCGTTACGCTGAAATTCGATGTTCAGTGCCTTTGTCAGCAGTTCAAAATCAAGATCCTTATCAACTACAAAAGAAGTGGGAATCTGAGAAATCTGCTTACTGAAGGTGTATTTGAACATAAGGTACATAGTCTGCTGAGAAGGTATGAGATCGTATAAAACCTCCGGAGTTGTCTTCTTCATATTGCTGACCTTCTTTCAAATATTATAGTAAGGTAACAAAGAGCTACACTTTAACCACTCTATTATAGTTAATAATGAATAAAAAGTCAATGTTTTTTAAGATTTAGAGACGAAAACAAGACACAATGTATAATTAGTGTTTCAAATTATAGCACATATGGGTTAGTCCCGGGTTGTTTATTGATTAATAAAGTGTAAAATTACAGTCTTCCGTGGGCGGTACACAAAAAGCTTAAGCGGCACAAACTCAATGCTGCGCCGCTTACTGTATTGATTATAAAACCTTTGACAGGAAATCCTTTGCTCTTTCACTCTGAGGATTTGAGAAGAATACCTCAGGTGTACCTTCTTCAACGAATCGGCCTTCGTCCATAAACATAATTCTTGTGCCGACTTCTCTTGCAAAGCCCATTTCGTGAGTGACAACAACCATTGTCATACCCTGGTTTGCAAGGTCTTTCATAAGCTCAAGAACTTCGCCTACCATTTCCGGGTCAAGAGCCGATGTAGGCTCGTCGAAGAGAATTACATCGGGGTCCATAGCAAGGGAACGCACAATAGCAACTCTCTGCTTCTGACCGCCTGAAAGACTTGAGGGATAAGCGTCAGCCTTGTCTTCAAGTCCGATTCTCTTGAGAAGCTCCATGGCTCTCTCATAAGCCTGCTGTTTTACCTCTTTTTTGGTGGCAGGGCCGTTGTAATCGGGGTTTTTCCTATTCTTTTTAAGGTTTTTGATGCCCACATAAACGGGAGCCATCATAATGTTCTCTATAACAGTCTTGTTATTGAAAAGATTGAAGTGCTGGAAAACCATTCCCATCTTCTGGCGGTGGATATTGATATCTACCTTGGGGTCTGCGATATTTTCACCGCCGAAGATTATGGAGCCGCTTGTGGGGTCTTCCATACAGTTGAGGCAGCGAAGGAAGGTGCTTTTACCTGAGCCTGAGGGGCCGATAACAACTACCTTTTCGCCTTTTCTGATTGTGGTGGTGATATCCTTGAGTACGTGATTGTCACCGAAGGATTTGCAAAGATTAACGACCTCTATCACTCTTACGCAGCCTCCTTTCCATAATCTTGATGAGAAGTGTGATAATGCAGACAATCACAATATAAATAATTGCCATTGCGAGATAGGGTACCATATATTCGTAAGTACCCGAGCCGATACTCTGGAAAGCAAGATACAGGTCCTTTGCGCCAACGAAAGAAACAACCGATGTCTCCTTGACAAGGGCGATAAACTCGTTACCCATTGTGGGGAGGATGTTCTTTACAGCCTGGGGGATTACTATCTTGAGCATTGTGGTGCCGTAGCTAAGACCTACACTTCGGCCGCCCTCCATCTGTCCAGGGTCAACACTGAGGATACCGCCTCGCATAATTTCTGATATGTAAGCGCCGCTATTAAGACCGAAGACAGTAATTGCAACAACCACCGAGGACATTTTGATACCCAGAAGGGGGAGCATAACATAATAGAAAACAAGGAGCTGTACCACCATGGGAGTACCTCTGAAAAGACCCACATAGAAGCTGCAGAACTTATCCATTGCTCTGACGGTAGCCTTGTATTTCGGCATTACGCGTATTGTTGCGATAAGAGTACCGATTACGATACCGATGAGAAGACCCATAACAGCTATAATCATAGTGTTCTGAAGACCTGTGATGACTTCTTTATAGCCGCCCTTGTTTATAAGGATATCAAGGAACTTCTCTACTTTAAACATAAATCCGTTCATATAAATATTTCCTTTTACATTAACAATGCCTTACTTTAGGGGAGTAAGGCACTGCGTATTTTATTTTGTAAGTTCTCAGCCGATAGCGTTGAAATTGTCAACGATACGTACTGCAGGGTCAGCGTCGATCATAACATAGTCGATGTTGCCGTTGAGAAGGTCCTGAACAGCAAGGGCACCGTTGTCATAACCCTTGGGCTGAACATTGAGACCGTCAAAGCCCCAGTCAGCGTCGCCGTTTACATAGAAGTCAGCTGTTGTGCCGTTCTGATAACCAACTGTCTTTGTGCCTTCGCTTGCATTGAGAACAGCGTCAACCGAAGCAGCATCTGTGCATGCGTCAAAGGTTGTATCGTCAGCCTTTACGATGAGCTTCTGATAAGCACCGTAGTATGAGTTTGAGAAGCTAACAGCTTCCTTTCTCTTCTCTGTAACTGTGAGACCTGCCATAGCGATGTCACACTTGTGTTCGCCGACTGAAAGGCAAACTGAGTCGAACTTCATGTTGTTGATAACAAGCTCCTTGCCAAGCTCTTCAGCGAGAAGTGCAGCAATTTCCATATCGATGCCGTAGTATGAGTCGCCTTCCATATACTCGAAGGGAGCGAATGCAGCATTTGTAGCAACTACAAGCTGATCCTTAGCGGGATCTTCAACTGCTGACTTAACAGCTGTGGGTGTGCCGTCAGCGAAATACTTGTTGCAGATTTCGTCGAATGTGCCGTCTGCCATAATCTTGTCGATGAATTCGTTTACATCTTCAAGGAGCTCGGGCTGATTTTTATCTACACCGAAAGCGTATTCTTCTTCTGTAAGGTTGATGTCGATGATTTTTACTTTGTCGGTGGGTTCGTTGGTGGGGTCATCTGTGTTACCTCCGCAAGCTGCAAGAGTGAAAAGCATAACAGCTGCAAGAGCGATTGCTAAAAACTTTTTCATTGATTTTTACCTCCGTAAATTTTACATTTTTATTTGTGTGGCTTATTTTAGCACTATAATAGTATAAAGTCAAGCCTATTTGCATTTTTTTACATCTTTACGGTGCAAAATATGTATAAATATTAGCGTAGTGCAGTGAGTGGGCAGGCGGCTCCGCTGCCGGAGCCTCTTCGAGGCTTCGGCGCGCGGATGCTGCGCATCCGCGAAAATCGCTCTGCGATTTTGCGGAGCCGCCGCAAACTGCAAGTTTCATCAGACTTAATGAACACTCAGCCGATGCTTATATTTTCACCGCTGTCCGATGAAAAAATATGAATTTTACTGCTTTTTATGCCGAAAGCAGTTTCTTCTCCCGAGGATTTCCCTATGATATGGGGCGACTTTGCCGTAATGAGAGTATCGCCGTATTCAATGTAAATGTATGCTTCACTGCCGAGGTTTTCCTGGACTTTGAGAGTGCCTCTGAGATTGTCACCTTTTGTCTCTACGGTTATATCCTCAGGGCGTATGCCGATTTTAACTTTTTCGCCTGTGTGATTTTCCATCGAAACGGTAACTTTGTCTGTTGGTATGATATCGTTGCCGATTCTCACATAAAAGCCCTTTTCATCTCTTTCAAGAGTACCCTCAAGGAAGTTCATAGACGGTGAGCCGATGAAGGACGCCACAAATATGTTGGCGGGCTTATGATAGAGGTTTTCGGGGGTATCGGTCTGCTGAATGACACCGCTGTCCATAACCACAATTCGGTCTCCCATAGTCATAGCCTCAGTCTGATCGTGAGTGACATATATAAAGGTGGTGCCGAGGCGTTTATGAAGAAGTGATATCTCCGTGCGCATCTGAGTGCGAAGCTTTGCGTCAAGGTTGGATAGAGGCTCATCGAATAAGAACACTGCCGGATTTCTGACAATAGCTCTGCCGAGAGCCACACGCTGTCTCTGACCGCCCGAAAGAGCCTTGGGCTTTCTGTCAAGGAGGTGCTCTATATGAAGTATCTTCGCCGCCTCACGCACACGCTGATCGATTTCTTTCTTGGGTACCTTCCGCCTTTCGAGGGAAAATGCTATGTTTTTATATACGGTCTTGTCGGGATACAAGGCATAGGACTGAAACACCATAGCTATATCCCTGTCCTTTGGCTGAACATTGTTGACAGGTCTGTCAGCAATATAGATTTCTCCGCCGCTGACACTTTCAAGGCCTGCAATCATACGAAGAGTGGTACTCTTGCCGCAGCCCGAGGGGCCTACAAGAACAACGAACTCCTTATCTGGGATAGTCAGGTCAAAATTATCAACGGCCCTGTAGCCGTCGGAGAAAACCTTGCTTACGTTGCTTAAAGTTATGGATGACATGTTAACCTCCGGTCGAGAATTATGAATTCGGAATTCGGAATTGCGGGAAAGCATAGCTATAAAAAGAAGTAGCTTCCCGCAGAGTTAATAAGGTGTAAACATTATTTAAAAATAAAAAATTCTACTATTATTATAAGAAAAATAAATCAAGGTGAATTTGGCGGGGATAAATTTCCTCGTTTTACGGAAGTTATTCGCAATTCCGCATTCCGAATTCCGCATTCCGAACTACCCCTTCACCGCTCCTGCGACAACGCCCTTGATGATGTGCTTTTGGCAAAGAAGATAGAACACCACTATAGGCAATATTGAAAGCACGAGCATAGCCATCATTGCTCCCATATCAATGGAGCCGTAACCGCCTCTGAGATACTGAATGGCAATTGGGATAGTCTTATAGTCACTGCCGATGACAAGATAGGGCAGGAGATAGTCGTTCCATATCCACATGGCGTTGAGAATTGCGACAGTAATTGTCGTCGGCTTCATCAGAGGGAACACTACAAGAAAAAATGTCCTTATGGGTCCGCAGCCGTCAATCATTGCCGCCTCTTCTATTTCTATGGGTATACTCTTGACAAAGCCGCTGAACATAAATACGCTCAGACCCGAGCCGAAGCCAAGATAAATAATGATGAGGCCCCAGGGGTTATCGAGACTCAGCAGGTTTGCCGTTTTAACCGTAGTGAACATCACCATCTGAAAGGGTACCACCATAGAGAAAACGAAGGCGTAATAACTGAATTTCGTGAAGCGGTTTTTCACTCTCGTAATGTACCATGCGGTCATTGAGGTAAAAATAACTATTGCACCCACAGAGAGCACAGTAACAAAAAGTGAAGTTGCAAAGGCTGAAAAAAATCCCGTTTTTGCGAGTCCCTCGGTGTAATTGCGAAGACTTACAAAGCTCTCAGCTGTAGGAAAAGTAAAGGGCTCTGAGCTGATATATAGGTTACTCTTGAAGGAGTTCATCAGCACTATGAAAACAGGGAAAATAAACGCCGCCGAAACAAGAAGCAGGAGAATGAAAGCTATTATATTTCTCTTCTTTTTCACGCTTCAACCTCCCTTTTTCTTGTGAATCTCAGCTGAATAAGAGATATTACCGCCAATAGCAGGAAGAACACAACTGCCTTTGCCTGACCGATACCCTGAGAGCCCACTGCGCCATAGAAGGTTTTGTAAATATCAAGAGCAAGCATTGCCGTCTGTCTTGAGGGAGCACCGTCTGTAAGGGCAAGGTTAGCGTCAAAGAGCTTGAAGGCGTTGGTGATAGTTAGAAACAGACAGATAGTCACGGAGGGCATAACCATAGGTATAATCACGTGACGGAGTATTCCTACCGGACCCGCACCGTCTACCTTTGCCGCATCGATTAAGTCTTTGGGTATGTTGCCGATGCCTGCAATGTAGATAATCATCATATAGCCTATCATCTGCCAGTTCATCAGTACCACAAGTCCCCAGAAGCCGTAAGACGGGTCGTAGGTTATAGTGACACCCAATGACGAGAGTACACCGTTGATAATCAGCTGCCATATATAGCCGAGAACGATACCACCGATGAGGTTTGGCATAAAAAAGACAGTACGGAAGAAGTTTCTGCCCCTTATTTTACCTGTCAGCAAAAGAGCAAGTGAAAAGGCGATAAGGTTTACGCTTATAACGCTCACTACGGTGAATTTCACCGTAAACCACAGAGCGTTTCTGAAGTTGCTGTCGGAAAAAGCTCTGATATAGTTTTCTATTCCCGTAAAGGTGCTGTCTGAGACGGTAGTGAACTCGCAGAAGGAAAGATATATGCCGAGTATAAAGGGGATGAGAAACACTGCGGCAAAGGCGAGAGTTGTAGGCAGGGCAAATATACCATAATATTTTTTCAGGTTGTTTTTCATTGATATACGCCTGCCTTTCTGAGTGTTATTTGCCTGACGGAAAAGTGTTATTCGCTTTGAGAGAGGAGTTTTTGCCCTGAGGGCAAAAGTTTTTTTATTTCAGCTTGGCGGTAGAGGGGGGAGGCGGCTCCGCCAAATCGCCCACAGGGCGATTTGCGGCGACGAAGTCGCCGGGGGGCGAACGCAGTTCGCCTGCGGAGCCGCCGCACTAACCTGCAAGCTTACTGAGACTTTGCCTTCTGATAAGCCTCTTTGATTTTTTCTGCTGTCTCTTCCCAGGGTGCAGAGCCTTGTGCATATTCTAAGAGTGCACTGCTCACCTCGTCTTTGAATGCGATGCCCGGGAAAGCCGTAAATGCCCAAGGTACTGAGTCTATATCCTCTTTGTTTGACCAATAGAGAACTTCGTTGGCAAGAGGGTCTTTCAGTGATGCGTCTGATAAAGTCTTGAAAGGCGTGACGAAGCCTAATTCTTCGCTGACATATCTCTTGCCTTTTTCAGATGAGAAGAGCCAGTAAAGGAAATCCTCAGAAGCTTTTCTGTTTTCTTCGGTCGCCTTGGCGTTGATAGCAAGATAGTTTTCCGTACCTATGCAAAGTCCCTGGTCCGTTTCGTCATCAAGCCCCATATAAATGGGAAGCATCTTGATTTTATCTGCCTTTACGGTGTTACCCTCGGTGGAGCTGATTTCACTGTAAGCCCATGAGCCGTTCTGTACCATTGCTGCCTTGCCTAAAGCAAATTCAGCCATTGAATCGCCGACACTCTTTGAGCCTGAGAGCTTCTTGTCTGTAACGGAATTCATAAGATAAAGGTCGAAGATGTTTTTGAAATTCTTGCTGTGTGTGAACTTGAATTCCTCGTCGCTGAGACCTGCAAGGGTACTGTTTTCGTAGTTATCAAGCTCGTCCAATTCGTAATGATAGGGGATATTAAGAAGATGAGTGTTCCATCTCCACTGGTTGCCCGGTGCAAATGATGTAGAAGCAAATACACCGTCGATACCGAGTGCCTCTTTATTTTTTGTCATATCCTCGACTATAGCTTTGAGCTTGTCGAAGGTATTTATCTGATCCATTGAAGTGAAGTCCGTAGCCTTACTGTCAAGGGCAAAGTACTTGTCGGTTATTTCTTCGTTATAGATAATGCCATAAGCCTCAACAACGTAGGGAATACCGTATACTCCGCCCTCTGAGGTAATGGCGAGACTCTTATCTGTGAGAATGGAATAGAGCTTTGTATCCTTTAAGTCGGCGCAGTAGGTTTTCCAGCTCTGATAGCCTACGGGACCGTTTATCTGAAATATAGTCGGGGGATTGCTCTTGGCAATTTCCGAGGTGAGAGTCTGCTCGTAGGTGTCGCTTGCAGCGGTTACAACCTTGACTCTTACACCTGTTTCGGCTTCATATTCTTTTGCAATTTCTTCATATACCTTGCTGACCTCGGGCTTGAAGTTGAGAAAATATACCTCACCCTTTGCAGTCTGCACATCGCTTTGTGACTCAGAGGTAGAAGAATAGTCATTGGTGGTTACCTTGCCGTCGTTGCCTCCGCAGGCGGCGAAGGTCAGTATGAGGGCAAAAATACTTAGAATACTGGTGATTTTTTTCATTTTTATTCCTCCGGAATTCTGTTGTAGATTTTGGTGTATGATAAGATTTTTTCTATAAGATTTTTTGTCAGTTCACGGTCTTTTATACGCCACTCCCAATTTTTTCCTGATACACCGGGAGTATTTATTCTTCCGCCGCAGCCGATTTTGAGCCAGTCCTGCAATGAAATAACGGCTCTGTCGGCAACGGATGAAAAGGCACCTCTTATGAAGTAGTCACCGAGAGTATATATAGACGGTGCACCCAGATAGTCCATAGCCCGTGTGAGGGTATTGCTGTCGCTTCGGCAAATCCATCCGAGTACCGTAGGTGTATCATGAGTGCTTGTATAGACAACACAGTTTTTTATGTGATTGTGGGGCAGATATTCGCTGTTCTTTTCGTCAAACGCAAAAAGTAAAACCTTCATACCATCAAAGGTACTGTCTTTGAAAAACTTCCTTGTGTCCTCGGTAAGAAAGCCTAAATCCTCTGCAATTATATCGAGCTTCGGAAAATTCTCTCTCACCATACGGCAGAAAGACAGTCCCGGACCCTTTGTCCATTTGCCGTCTTTGGCGCTCATTCCCTCTTTTACACTGTAGTATTCATAGAAGCCTCTGAAGTGGTCGATGCGGATACTGTCATAGAGTGCAGATGCATTCTTAAGTCGCTCTTTCCACCAGCTGAAGCCGTTTTTCTGCATTTTCTCCCAATCATATACGGGATTGCCCCAGAGCTGTCCGTTTATATTAAAAGCATCAGGCGGACAGGCGGCAAGGGTGCCCTCAAGAAACATATCAGGGGAAAAATAGTAGTCACTGCTGTCCTCGGCAGGGTAAATGGGCAGGTCGCCGATAATAGTGATGCCCTTATCATTGGCGTATTTTTTGAAGTTTAACCATTGAGTAAAAAACATATACTGAATTTTACTGTGAATAGCCGCCGCATCTTTGACTGATGCTATATCCGAGGCACTTTTGTATTTCCATTTTTTGTGTGAGGTCATACCGTTTCTTTCTTTAAGTGCCGTAAAGACTGCATATTTTTCAAGCCAGAAGCTCTCTCTTTCCTGAAAGGCAAGGTAGACCGTATCATTGTCGCCGATGTGCGAAGCCGCCTTTTTTAGCAGAGGCAGCCGGTTTTTATAGAGATATGCGTAGTCAACATAGCCGGTGTTTTCAGCTCTGAAGTTACTGAGCTGACTTTTGGTTATGAGTCCCCATTCAAGAAGCACTTCAGGGTCGATGAAATACGGGTTTCCCGCAAAAACGCTGGGACTTTGATAGGGACTGTTGCCGTAGGAGGTAGGTGTCAGGGGGAGTATCTGCCAGAGACTCTGTGCCGAAGCAGAAAGGAAATCCGCGAACTCAAAGGCTCTTTTCCCGAATGTACCGATACCGTAATCACCCGGAAGAGAAAACACAGGTAAAAGTATGCCGCTTTTACGCAAAATCTCACCGCCTTGCTGTTTTGTAGTTATCTTGCCACAGGTCAGGTGAAATATGCAGATGCAAAAAAAGAAAGCATAGAGAAAATTTCTATGCTTTCGATAATATGTAGTTTAAAATTAGGCTTTTACATCGTAAAGATACTTGCTCAGGAACTTATCCACAACCTGCCAGTATTCTTCGTGGAACCAATGTGAGGAAAGTGCGTGCTCTGCACCTTTTACTATGTATTTCTCTTTGGGTGCTGCACAGGCATTGAATACGGGGTCAAGGTTTGAGGGTAAAACGAAATTGTCCTTATCACCGTGAATGAAGAGAGTAGGAGTCTTTGACTTTTTCAGCTGCTTTATGCATGATGCTTCGCCCAGGAAGAAGCCGTTCATAATCTTATTTACCAATGATACAACGGGGATGAAGACCTTTGAGGGAAGATGATACTTTCTGTCGCACTGGTCAGCTAAAATATCCTTTACGCCCGTAAAGCCGCAGTCCTCGACAGCGAGTACAACATTTTCGGGGAGCTTTTCGCCTGTTGTCATCATTGTAGTGGCACCGCCCATGGATACGCCGTGAATGATAATCTTAGCCTTGGGATTTTCTTCGGCTATGCTGTAAAGCCAGTCGGTGACATCGAGTCTGTCCAGCCAGCCCATTGATACGAATTTGCTTTCGCTGTTGCCATGGCCGCGAAGGTCGGGAATGAGTACGTTGAAGCCTCTGTTATAGTATTCCATAGCGTAGCTTGATAATTCTCTTTTAACGTTGGTCCAGCCGTGGAGCACAACAGCCCAAACATTGGTGTTTTCGGGGTTGCGGAATTCCATAGCGTGAAGGGTTTTGCCCTTGCGGTTTTTGATAGTGACCTCCTGCTTATATACGGTGTCATACCATTTATAGCCGGTTTTAAGGTTTATGTTGTCGGCATTTCTTTCAAAAAGTGAGTTTTTGCAGGGGATAGTTTCGTCCTCTCTTCTCTTACTGCCGAGAGCCATAAAGAAAAAGACGAAGCCCAGAGC
>JAZSGK010000136.1:0-33964 GCA_045532695.1 Acutalibacteraceae bacterium | reverse complement strand
CTGAAACGCTGTAACAGATGCGAAAAGTATAACACCGATATCAACAAGTGGACCAAATCCGATAAAATAGCCGAATATTGCAAGATAAAATCCGACAGTCGAGCCGATATTTGCAACAGGTAATATGGCGTTTCTCACCTTGATGGGAATGTAATTCTGTGCGTGCTGGGCAGCATGTCCCGCCTCGTGGCAGGCAATACCGACTGCAGCAATAGATGTGCCTGAGTACACTTCATGGGAAAGTCTGATAACATTTGATCTTGGGTCGAAATGGTCTGAAAGCTTGCCGCTGACGGGTTCAATTCTGACATCATAAATGCCATAATATTCAAGGACCTTTGCAGCCGCCTGAGCACCGGTCAGATGTTTAGCATTGTTAATTTTTGCCATTTTGCCGTAGGTTGCCTTCACATTAATCTCAGCTAGTATCGCTATGAGGATTGCAGGCACCACTAAAACGAGATAATAGTAGTCATACCAAAACATAATTAACCTTCTTTCACTGACCTAAAACAGTGCCTTTTTCAATGGGATAGCCGTTAAGGAAAGCGGAAACCTCCATACGTTTTTTACCTTCAAGCTGTACTGTTTTAAGTTCAATACATTTTCCGTCACCGCAGCAAACAATAAGTCTGCCGTCTGAATCGATGACTTCTCCGGGTATATTATTTCCTTTTTTATCAGATAAAACCGCTGAATGAATCTTCAAGGTTTTGCCATTGAGGGACGTTGAAGTGCCGGGCCAGGAATAAAGTCCGCGGATTTTGTTGTGGACCTCAAAAGCTGATCTGCTCCAGTCTATGGTGCTCATATCTCTTGTGAGAAGACCGACGTGAGTAGCCTGGCTCTCGTCCTGGACTACGGGATTGAGCTCACCCTTTTCGAGCATTTCAATAGTTTCCATAAGAGTTTCAGCGCCTAAAGGAGCGAGAATCTCATACATTCTTTCAGTTGTATCGTTGATGCCGATGGGGCATTTCTTAATATGTAAGATATCACCTGTATCAACACCGTCATTCATCTGCTGTGCAGTTACGCCGGTTTCTTCGTCACCGTTCAATACAGCGTAGTGAATAGGTGAGGCACCTCTGTATTTCGGCAGAATTGAAGCGTGAATATTGATACAGCCGTATTTTGGATATTCGAGGAAATCGTGAGGTAAAATCTTACCGTAAGCCACAACTACAACAAGATCAGGCTTGATTTCTTCTAAGATTTCTGTACCCTTGCCGTTTCTCAGGGACACAGGCTGAAACACTTTAAGGCCGTGTTTCAAAGCTTCAACCTTGAC
This sequence comes from Acutalibacteraceae bacterium, assembly GCA_045532695.1. Lineage (GTDB taxonomy): Bacteria > Bacillota > Clostridia > Oscillospirales > Acutalibacteraceae > UBA6857. Next base: position 32,673 of record JAZSGK010000136.1, on the reverse strand, counting down.
ATCGGGCGGAGTCAGCTCCTGCTTTCTGCCGACAGGCTTATCAGGCTGACAGAATACACCGACTATTTCGTGCTTTGAAGCCACAAGAGCCTTGAGACAGTCAACGGAAAAATCAGGAGTACCCATAAAAGCTATACGCATAATCAGTCTTCCTTTCCGTTTCTTTCAGCTAAAATTTCATCAGCTGTAAGCTCTCTTGTTTCAACATCAATATATAACTGACCGTCAAGATGCGCAATTTCGTGACAGAAGCATCTTGCCTTCAGCTCTGTACCCTCGTAAAGTCTCCACTGACCCTTTCTGTTCTGGGCTCTGAGCTTAACATAATTCGGGCGCTTTACAATGCCGAATCGGCCGGGTACCGAAAGACAGCCCTCCTGACCTTCCTGCTCACCGGAGGTTTCAATGATTTCCGGGTTAATGAGTTCAATGAGGCCGTCACCGACGTCAATAACTATTGCACGTCTTAAGACACCAACCTGAACAGCCGCAAGACCGACACCGTCAGCCTTCACCATTGTCTCTTTCATATCATCGAGAAGCTGCCAGAGCTTTTCGTCAAACTTAACTACAGGTCTGCTTGTCTTTCTTAAAACATCGTCACCTAAGGTCACAATTTTTCTTATAGCCATTTTCTTCCTCCGTTAAATGAGATTTTCGGGGTTGATATCGGCAATAACACTGACATCACTGTACTTTTTGTTTTTGCCGAAGGATATAAGCAACCCACTTAGCATATTTCTGAATTGTTTGTTATTTTTACATTTGATTATAATTCTGTATCTGTATTTGTTGTTTATCTTTGAAAGTCTCGGCGGCATAGGTCCGAGAACAATAATTTTCACATCTTTATATTTTTCAGCGGTGGTACTCTTAAGCTCCTGAAGAAATTCGCGGGAGGCATTAAGTGCCTTGATTTCATTTTCACTGACGAAGCAGACACTGCACATATCGCAGTACGGCGGATAAACCATAGCTTTTCTGATGACAATTTCGTTAGAGAAAAAGCCGTCATAATCCTGCTGCTGAGAGAGCCTGATTATATGATTTTCAGGAGTCATAGTCTGAATAACTGCAGTGCCTTTGTTCTTTCCTCTGCCACTTCTGCCGACAACCTGCGTCAGCAGATCAAAGGTACGCTCCTGACTTTTGAAATCGTCGTTATTGAGCTGTTGGTCAGCATTTATAACACCGACAAGGGTAACGTTTTCAAAATTCAGCCCCTTGGCAACCATCTGAGTACCGAGCATAATGTCATACTTACCCTCACCGAATTCAACAATGTTTTTCTCAAAGGAATACCGTGTTGAGGTCGAATCAGTGTCCATTCTCAGAATTCTGGCTTCGGGTAGGAGCTCCTCTAATTCCTTTTCAATTCGCTGTGTACCATAGCCTGCATATCTGACGTCTTCCTTACCGCATTCGGGACAAACCTTCGTAAACGGGACCGAATATCCGCAATAATGACACATAAGACGGTTGTTGACACTGTGATATGTGAGAGAAATACTGCACGAGGGACAGTTTACAACGCTTCCGCAGCTGTCGCAAGCAACAAATGTGTTGTATCCGCGTCTGTTAATAAGAAGAATAGACTGCTTTTTCTCCTCAAGATTTTTCTCCAGTCTCTCTAAAAGTTCTGAGCTGAGATTATACTTGTTACCCGCCTGTCTTTCAGCTTTCATATCAACCACACTGACGTCGGGCAAAACCGCATCTCCGTATCTTTCAGGGAGAATTTCAAGGTCATATTTGCCTCTTTTTGCAGCAGCGTAGCTTTCCATTGAAGGAGTTGCCGATGACAAAAGCAATAAAGCCTTATGCTTGCCTGCTCTGTACCTTGCCACATCTTTGGTGTGATATTTTGGTGAAGACTCGGATTTATAGGTGTGCTCCTGCTCTTCGTCGATAACGATAAGTCCGATATTGTCAAAAGGTGCAAAAACTGCGGAACGGGTACCGACAACAATTTTAACCTTGCCGTCACGCACTCTCTTGTATTCGTCACGTCTTTCACCCTGGGACAGTGCGCTGTGGAAAATTGCAATATCACTGCCGTATCTGCCCTTGAAAATAGCCATCATCTGAGGCGTAAGGGAGATTTCGGGCACCATAACAATAACCTGCTTACCCTCTTTGATCACCTCGTCAATAAGTGACAGAAACACTGACGTCTTACCGCTGCCTGTAATACCGTAAAGCAGAGAGACTCCTCCACCGCTGCGGTATTTCTTTATGAGATTATCATAGGCTTTTTTCTGTGCAACAGTCAGAGTAATAGGCTTATCAGCTTTTTTATCAACGAGCTGCGTCTCAGGGGTCCTGTAAACAGTTACATCTTCGGTCTGAATATAGCCTTTTTTTGAAAGCGTATTCACCACAGCTGCAGTGACACCTGTGAAATAGCAGATTTCCTTGATGCTGAGCTGTCCCATATCCCAGAGAAGATTCATTACACTTTCCTGTTTAGGCGTAAGCTTATGGTTTTCAGCATCTTCTCTCGAAATAACAGCCAAAGCCGTTTTTACGCTGGCATCATCCATAGTTTTCTCGGCGGAGTAGCTTTTTATAACCAGCTCCTTGCCGATGAGTTTTTCAATTATACCACAGTCTTTATCAAGACCCAGAGAATTATAAATCTGTCCCTTTTCGGCAAAATCCTCCAGAGTGAGCATATAGTCATAGACCTGTTTTTCAGTATCAGATAAATTCAGAGCTTGTTTTGTTGCAACAGCAAAGTATTTAACATCAGTCTTAAAGCCGTAGCCTGCAGGAAACTGAACCTTGATTGCCTCAAAATAAGTGCAGAAGGTTCTGTCCTTGAGAAATTCGGCAAGTTCAAGATTTTCCTTTGAAAAGAAGGGTTTATCGTCTAAAACATTGATAATATCCTTATATCTGATACTGTCCTGTTTATCGGTAAATCCGAAAATGACACCCTGTCTTTTAGCCACCTTGCTTCTGCCAAAGGGAACAAGGACTCTCATACCCTTTTCAACCTTGCTTTTCAGTTCATCGGGTATAGAATAGCTGTAAAAAATGTCAAAATGATATGCAACATTTTCTACCGCAACCAAAGCAACGGACTGTTCCATATCATTTCACTTCCTTACATATATTTTGGTCAGATGTTTCTGATTTCTTCGGGCTCACTGATTTCAAGCTTACCGTCAAGGAATTCTTCAAGTGCATATGAAACCTGCTTTTCGGTTCCGCATTTTTCACTGAGTACGGGGTCTTCAGCAATTGTTCTTGCTCTCTTTGCTACTGCAATTACGAGTGAATATCTGCTGGTGTTGTTTTTGAGTAATTCTCTTAAATCTGGATTAAGCATTGTTGATTACCTCACTTAATTTATTTTTCATTTTATTTGTTTTTAATTTTTCCGCTTTGATAATAGTTATGATGTCTTCTACAGCTTCATCAAGTGCATCGTTTTCAACGATATAATCAAACTCGGGAGCTCTCGCAAGTTCATCTCTGGCTATATCAAGACGTTTAATTATTGATGCATTGTCATCTGTACCTCTGCCGCGAAGACGGTTTTCGAGAATTTCAAATGACGGGGGTATTATAAATATTGTGCAGGCATCAGGGAAAAGTCTCTTAACATTACCTGCACCCTGGACTTCAATTATAAGTATAACTGTTTTTCCTTTGTCAAGAAGCTCTCTGACGGGACCGGCAGGGGTACCGTAATAGTTGCTTCCGTATCGGGCATACTCAAGCATCTCGCCCTGATCAATTTTATCTTCGAACTCATTCTGAGAAACGAAATAGTAGTTGACGCCCTCTACTTCACCGGGGCGCATGGCTCTTGTAGTCATTGAAACTGAGAGGAAAGCGTCATCAAATTTCTTGAGCACTTCTGCAATTATTGTATCTTTGCCGCAGCCTGACGGAGCTGATACAACAACAAGAACGCCTTTATTATTCATCGGCACATTCCTCCTCATCGATATCTGCATCGGAATCAAGACGGTTGGCAACAGTCTCACACTGAAGATATGTAAGAATAACGTGATCGCTGTCCATAATCATAACAGCTCTCGTGCGTCTGCCCTGTGTAGCATCTATAAGTGTGCCACGCTCTTTACATTCCTGAATAAGTCTTTTGATAGGCGCAGAATCGGGACTGACTATGGCCACAAGGCGCTGTGCGTTGATCATGTTACCGAATCCGATATTTATTAGCTTCATAACAACCCCACCTTATTCAATATTCTGAACCTGTTCTCTGATTTTTTCTATTTCAGCCTTGATGTCGATTACCTTTTTGGCTATTTCAACATCCTGTGCCTTTGAACCGATTGTATTTGCCTCACGGTTAAATTCCTGAATAAGGAAATCCATCTTTCTGCCGATTGCAGTCTTGCTTTCCATAAACTCGTGCATCTGGTCAATGTGGCTTCTGAGTCTTACAGTCTCCTCGGCAACGGCAATCTTGTCCGCATAAATAGCTGCCTCAGTCAGAATTCTCTGTTCATCAACCTGCACATCGTCGAGAACGCTTCTCATTCTCTCAAGGAGCTTATCATTATATTCCCTGACGGTTTCGGGTGAACGCTTTTCGATAAAAGCAACATTCTCAAGGATAGTATCGCATCTTGAAAGAATATCTGCCTTAAGCTTTTCACCCTCTTTTTCTCTCATAGATACAAAAGAAGCTATAGCCTTGTCCGCAACTGTCCTGACAGCATTCCACACTCTTTCTTCGTCAGCCTCACTTTTGTGCACTGAGAATATATCGTGATACTTAGCAACAGAAGAGACGGTGATATCGTCAGGAAGATTATATCTTTCGCTGATTTCCTTAAGTGCTTCTATGTACCCTGCCGCAAGAGAATGGTTTACATTGACAATGCATTCGTCGATTTCGAGAGCTTCAATGCCCACATAACATTCAATCTTACCTCTTGCAACAAGAGACTGAACATATGTCTTGAGCTTTTCCTCTAAAAATCCGTAGCTTCTGGGCACACGGCAGGAAAAGTCAAAATATCTGTGATTTACGCTTTTGATTTCAACGGAAATACTCATTCCGTCTAAAATATCCTGGCCTCTTCCGAAGCCTGTCATACTTCTTATCATTTCAGTTCCTCCGTTTGAGAAATCTTTTATTTGTTACAGCTGCCGCAGCTTCCCATAAGTATTGACGGTATGTCATTTTCATATACGCCGTCTTTCTTATAAAAGCCCATTCTTTCAAGTAAGGAGTCAATACCCTCTGCGCTGCATCTGCCCATATAGTAATTTTTAAGGCAGGCATAGTTGTAGGCACTTTTGAGAAGTCCCTCAGCTGCATAAAGTGCTTTGTCTTTATATATAACCTCAGACACGAGAGCAAATTTTTCCTCAAGTATCAGAGTACATCTGCCGATTGATTCATCATTTTCAAATGCTTCAAAGTAAACTGTATTTTCACTGTGAGCACTTACTGTATTTTTGAAAAATATCATCTTATTTCTTCTTTCTTTCAAGACCTGCGGCGATCATAAGCTTTCTTACTTCGTCTTCTGTAAGATTACGCCAGTCGCCCTGCTTAAGCATACCGAGCTTTATTGAGCCGATAGCGGTTCTCTTAAGTCTTGCAACCTCAAGACCAACCTCTTCGCACATCTTTCTTATCTGACGGTTTCTGCCTTCATAAAGGATAATTTCAAGGACTACTCTGCCCTCTTCTTTTGTGATAACTCTCACTTCTGCAGGTGCTGTCTTTCTGTCGTCAATTATAACACCCTGAGTAAGCGCTGTGATCTGCTCTTCGTTAATTGAAGGTCTTACGGTTACACGGTAAGTCTTGGGTACATGCTTTGTGGGATGTGTCATAGCGTTGGCAAATGCACCGTCATTTGTGAAAAGGAGCATACCCTCACTGTCACGGTCGAGACGGCCGACGGGATAAACTCTGCCCGGTACATCCTTAATAAGCTCAGCTACACACTTTCTGTCCATCTCATCGCTCATGGTAGTTATAAAACCTCTGGGCTTATGAAGAACAATATAAGTAAAGGTCTTTGTTTTGACTATTTTCTTGCCGTTTACGGTAACAGAGTCTTTTTTAGGGTCTATTTTGTCGCCTATCATTGCGACTCTGCCGTTGACCCTGACTTTACCCTGGTCGATAAGCTCTTCGCTTTTTCTTCTTGAGGCAACACCGCTTTCGGCTAAAAACTTCTGAAGTCTGACTTCTGCCATATTAAAATCCTTTCGGTATATTGAATATTTCTTTAATTCTACTGAAAATACCTTTCTTTTCAGGCAAGGGCTCGGCAGACATAACATCTTCTGATGATATGATGCTGCGCTGTAAAATAACCTTGCCGTCTGAAATAAGCTCGATTCTGCCTAGTATGTCACCTTTTTTTACTGGTGCATATATAAACTCCGGCAAAAATACTTTCTGAGTCACGCTGCTTACTGTCTTACGACTGACGTTTACAGGGTTGCTTTCAATACAAATACTGACCTTATCACAAATGCCGCCATAAACTTTTACGCTGTCGGGTATATGCACATAAGCAGTTTCATTCTCGCAGACCGTGTAACCGTAGTCATAGAGCTTTTTGTGGTCATTCCAGTCGTCGCCTGCATTCAGAGTGACCGCAACGAGCACAGTACCTTCTCTTTCACATGCACTGACAAGACAGCGTCCGCTTTTCTTGGTGAAACCGGTCTTTATACCGAAAACGCCCTCACAGTATGAAAGCAGTCTGTTGTGATTAGAAAACGTTACCGTAATATCCGGCTCAATAAACTCAACCCTTTTGGTCTTTGACGAGCATATTTCACGAAACTGAGGATTGCTGACAGCATATGCGCCCAAAAGTGCCATATCGTAAGCTGTAGAATAGTGTTCTTCTGCATCAAGACCTGACGCTGTGATAAAATTAGTATTCGACATACCGATTTCTGCAGCCTTTTTATTCATCAGCACAGCAAAATTTTCTTCACTGCCGCCTAAATAATCAGCCGTTAATTTTGCCGCATCATTGCCTGATTCGAGCATCATACCCCAGACCAATGCTTCAAGGGTAAGCCTATATCCGTCTTTGAGTCCGATTGAGGTGCCCTCTGCTTTTATATTTTCAGCAGTTACAACCTCGTTCAGTCTGCCTGATTCTATAGCAAGGATACTCGTCATTATCTTGGTCGTACTCGCCATAGACCGCTCAGTAATAGCATTTTTCTCATATATAATCTCTTTGGTTTCAGCGTTGATAAGAACTGCACTTGATGCACTGATAGACGGCACATCGGCAGAGTACGCCGAAAAAGAGAAAAACAGAATAAAAATCAGGGTTAAACACAGTTTTTTCAGTAACAAAGCAACCACCTGCCGATTATATGATATGCAGGCGGTTGATTTAAAATTAGTATTTCAGAGAAATTATACTTCCTCGATAGGTGCGTCGGGAATAACAACGTCCTTCTTTGTCTTATTCATAAGACCTGTTACCTTGTCGAACATTTCGGGTACAAGGTTAACAACTCTTTCAGCTGCATTATCATAAGCAGTGATATGCTTGAGAGTAACGTCACCGTTGTTGATTACAAGGAAAGCTACGGGTGTGATTGTAACACCTGCACCGCCGCCACCGCCAAAGAGCTCCTGGTTAGCCTTTGAAGGGAAGTCTGCGCCACCTGAAGCAAAGCCGTATGTAACCTTTGAAACGGGGATAATTGTTGTGCCGCCTTCTGCGTAAATAGCTTCACCGATGATTGTGCTTGTGTCTACAAGGTCACGGATTTTTTCGATTGTTGAAGCGAGAATTGCGCCTGCTGATTTTTCTGCCATATTATATCATCCTTTCATTATTTACCTTACTGTTTTCCGACATTCTCAGCCGGTTTTGTATCTGATGACTCTGTATTCTCTTTGCCTTTCTTCGCACCGAGGAAAAACCTGAGTACAACGGAAAAGAGGAGTCTGAATACCATAGCAAAAGTTGCGTTTATGATTTTTCTGATTGTAATGCTCAGGTCGATAAAAAGCTCTGACTGAGTCTTGTTTGCAAGAAAATCCGGTTCAACCAGAATATCATATTTCTTTACAATATTATTAGAACAGATGAAACCGAAAACGGGATAAATCTTCTGACAGGTTTCACCGTATTTAATAGCTGTTGATGCGGCGTCACCTGTGCCTACGCTTACATAAACATCAATTTCATCAAAGACTATACTTTTAAATATCTTGCCGCCGTATATACCGAATACCCTGCCGAGATTTTTAATGACCAGCATCATACCGTCATAGCCGTTTGCTTTTACCATTTCGAGGATGGGGTTAGGCTTTTTCTCTTTCGGAGTCTCGTCTTTCGGCTTTTCTTCTTTAGGTTTGGGTTCTTTCTTCGGCTTAGGTTCTTTTTTGGGCTTATTGGGGTCTGTCGGTAGAATATTCAGCTTTATAAAGAGATATTTCACCGTAAGATGAATCTTATCGTCAAACGATAAAGACACCTTGACAGGTATAGAAAGAACAAGCACAAAAAACGCAATTATTCCGAGAAGAACACACAAAAATATCTGAAATCCTGTCACCCTTTCACCCCTTTCGTTATATCTCTTTTAATAATACAATAAACAATAGGTTTCGTCAACTGTTTATTCAAAAACTGTTCACTGATTTCCAGAAAAATTTACTTTTGTTTCTTCGAATTCTTCGTTTTCTGCGGATTCCGTCTGAGCCTCGCTAGGATTTTCAGGTAAAGGAGGAAGCTCATCGAGAGAAGAAATGCAGAAGCATCTTAAAAACTCAGCAGTTGTGCCGTAAATAAGCGGCCTGCCGGGAAGGTCAAGTCTGCCTCTTTCTTCAATAAGCGATTTCTGACAAAGAGAGGAAATTACACCTGTGCAGTCAACGCCTCTTATCTGCTCAACGAAAGCCTTGGTAACGGGCTGGTTATATGCAATGATGGCAAGAACTTCGAATGCTGCCTGTGATAAGGGTGCATTTTTCTTGACTTCAATGACACTTCTTATGTTATCGGCGTATTTCTGCTTTGTGCAGATCTGATATTTGTTATCGAGCTTTAAAAGACAGATGCCGTATTCATCGCTTTCGTATTTTTCCTGAAGCTTTGAAAGTGCATCACTTACAACAATTTCGTCAAGCTCAAGAGCAACACAAAGTCGCTCAATTTCTATAGGTTCACCCATTGCAAAAAGCACTGCTTCAAGCATCGGGATTAATTCACTGTTGCTCATTTACTGTTTCCTCCTCGTTTTCACCGTCAGAAAATTCACTTATGATATAGCTGATGTCCTCTTCAACCTCTTCGCACTGCTCAACTATAACCTTGTCTCCGCTGCCCCACGCCTTGATTTTGTTGGCCTTGATAAGCTCGAGCATTGCAAGGAAGGTTGCCACCATTTCAGAGCGTGATGATGCATCGGAAAAGAACTCGCCGAACTGACGCTTTGCTCCTTTTTTAAGCTTTTTTACTATGCCCGATACTCTTGAAGATACGGAAACAATCTTCCTGGAAACAATAGCTGTAAAGGCTTCAATGGGCGGCGGAAGCTTTCTCTTTCCCTTGCCTACTGCAGCAATGTAGCTACGGAAAAGGTCTTCGCTCTCGTGAAGTCTCTCATATTTCTTACTGGACTCAATTTTCATTGTACTGCGATAGAAGTAGTCAAATCCGTTGGCAGTTTCAGCTATTTTGCCTGCCATAATCTTGCAGTCGCGGTATTCTATAAGCTCACCTGTAAGCTCTTTTTTCAGCTGCTCAGCTTCTTCATATACAGGCAGAAGAGACACTGACTTTATATAAACAAGTCTTGCCGCCATTTCGAGGAAATCACTGGCGACCTCCATATCAGATTCCTGCATTTGTCTTACATAGTCGATATACTGCTCAACAAGAGTGAAAATAGGAATATCGTTGATATTAAGTTTATGTTTGTTTATCAGATGTAAAAGCAGGTCAAGAGGGCCTTCAAAAACATCTAATTTGTAATTTATAACTTCCATTAGATCTCCTTAATTATACAAAGGGAATTTCGCAAAGTTTTATAATAAGTGACTCAATGATACCTGTAAGAAATGCTATAGGTCCGTCGAGAATATTCATTAATAAGAGAGCAAATATAACAAGAACGATTATTCTTTCGTACTGCATAATCCTGAAATAGATTCTGTCAGGTAAAAATGCATTAAGTATTCGTGAGCCGTCAAGGGGCGGTATGGGTAAAAGGTTAAATACCGCAAGCGAAACGTTGATCTGAGCTGCAATAGAGCAGAAAAGAGCAAGATAATACATATTTTCATTTACGCCAAGAAGCTTATAATAAACAAAGCAATAAATGAAAGTAAATATTGTAGCCATAACGAGGTTTGAAACGGGGCCTGCAAAGGCTGTTAGTGCCATATACTGCTTTCTTTTACCTCGTTTGAAGTTGCCGATATTAACAGGTACAGGCTTTGCATAACCGAAGCCCACAAGAATAACCATAAGAGCACCGAAGGGATCAACGTGAGCAAGAGGATTCATTGTAAGTCTGCCCTTGAGTCTTGCAGTGTTGTCGCCTAATTTATAAGCCACAAATCCATGTGCGAATTCGTGTATGGGCAATACACAGAATATAATGAATACACGGACACAAAGATTGATTACCAATTCTAAAGAAAGTCCGTTTCTGATTAAATCAAATATCATTTGTCTTTTCTCCTTCCTGTAACGATTCTCTGAATATTATTATAGTCACAAATGACCTTGCTGTCAAAATCAATTTTATCGAAAAGTCGGCAGATATCCTGAGCCTGGTCTTCACCGCATTCGAAAGCCATAAAGCCGTCAGTTTTAAGCTTCTCAGACCATTCATTAACGAGCACACGGTAAAAAACAAGTCCGTCCTCTCCCCCGTCGAGAGCCATAACCGGCTCACGCAAAACTTCACTCTGAAGCGTGGGGATTTCATCACTTTTTATATAGGGAGGATTGCTGACAATTACGTCAGCCGGAGGCAAATCGGAAAAATCCGAAATCTTAAGTATATCGCCCTGTACCACTGCCGCGTCCTCAGAATCGCCGCAAATACTATAGCAGTTTTCCTTCAGGTAAGCAAGTGCTTTATCTGATTTTTCCACAAGAAAAACTTCAGCGCTTTTATGGAGCTTTTTTATGCTGAGACCTATACAGCCACTGCCTGAGCATAAATCATATACAACAGGTCTGTCAATATTTTTGATTTCATCGAGAATGTACTCAACAAGTATCTCAGTTTCGGGTCTGGGTATCAGTACACCCTCACCTACTTTAAAAGTGAAATCCATAAAATCCCACTGACCGAGTATATACTGTATTGGTTCACCGTCAAGGCGTCTGTCAGCCATATATATTGCTTCGGCATACTTTTCCACGGAAATTGCCTCATCGCACCTAAAAAGCATTTCACTGTAACTCAGACCGCTGACCTTTTCGAGGATATACCTTGCTTCGATTTCGCCGTCATCGACATTATTCAGCTTGTTTTTCAAGGCTATAAGTGCTTCCCTGAGTGTCATACTGCATCGTCCTCGGGATTATCTGTAATAACAGCCTTGAATGAAGCGAGAGCTACTTCTATCATATCATCATCGGGTTCTTTGGTGGTGAGTCTCTGCATCCAGAGTCCCGGGGCGGAGAGAATTTTTACAAATATGTTGTCATGTCTGCCCGCGTACTTGATAAACTCATAGCTTATGCCTGTTATAAGCGGAAGAATAAGTACCTTAATGGCAATCCAGAGAATTCTCTGGTCACGAAGCTCAGGCCAGGTTACGGAAATAGCGGAAGAAATAATTACGCTGATGATGAGAATTACAAAGATGAAGCTTGTGCCGCAGCGAGGATGGAAGCGTGACTGCTTCTTTACGTTCTCAACTGTAAGCTCACAGCCGCTTTCATAGCAGAATATTGTCTTATGCTCGGCACCGTGATACATAAAAGTACGCCTGATATCCTTCATAAGGGATACGAGTGCAATATACGCAACAAATATTATCATTCTGATTATGCCTTCAAAAAGGGCTCTGTAGTTAGTCAGAACATCACCTGAAAGCTTGTTGAGGAAGTCAACTGCAATTGTCGGCAGATAGAAGAAAAGCAAGAATGCAAGCAGTATACCAACAACACTTGCTATACCTGTGAGTACGCCTAAAACCTTCTTGTTGATATGGTCATTGAGCCACTTGTCGAGCTTGGACATATTCTCTTCGCTTTCCTCCAAGTCCTCAAGACCAGACTTTTCAGCAGACATCATAAGACATTTATAGCCGAAAAGCATTGACTCGACATAAGCAACAACACCTCTTATAAGAGGCCATCCCAAAGGCTTGAACTTATCCTTAGCGTGCTTGAAATCAACCATTTCTGTGTCAATTGTACCGTCAGGTGTTCTTACAGATACAGCTGCACCCTTGGGTCCCTGCATCATAATGCCCTCAATAAGCGCCTGACCGCCGACTGAGGTCTTATGTAATTTCTTATCTTTGCTTTGTGACATATATTAGTCCTCCTTAACTACCACAGGTAAAATTATTTCAACAGTAGTGCCTTTTGAGACCTCGCTTGAAATATTGATTTCACCCGAATGCATTTTTATTATTTCGTCTGCAAGAGCAAGCCCGATGCCTGTACCTCTTACATTGTTATCTGCTTTATAGAATTTCTCTTTTATATGCGGTAAATCCTTCTGTGATATACCAATACCGCTGTCGCAGACTTCTATTTTAGCATATTTTTGAATTCTTGCAACTGTTAAACTGATATTTCCCTTTTCAGGAGTATATTTTATAGCATTATCTAGAATATTTATAAGTACCTGGCGTATTCTGTCCTTATCACCGATAATTCTTATATCGGTATTTCCGTCCAGGTCAAGAGTCAGATTTATATTTTCATTAACTGCTTTCTGCTTATAGATGTCATATACATTTTCGATTATATAAAGCAGATCAATTTCTTCATTTACAAGTCTGATTTTACCGTTCTGCATACGGGAAAAGTCAAGTAATTCCTCAACCATAGCCGAAAGTCTGTCTGTTTCATCAACAATAATATCAAGACCTTTATTGATTATTGCAGGATCGTTACCTACACTTCTGAGTGTTTCGCCCCAACCTTTGATCGCCGTCATCGGTGTTCTGATTTCATGGGAAACAGTTGATATAAAGTCATTTTTCATTTTGTCTATTTCGCTTAGCTGCTGAGCCATGTTGTTTATAGACATACAAAGCTCGCCGATTTCATCGTGGTAATAGTCATAATCAATTCTCGATGTAAAATCACCCTTTGCTATTTCGGCGGTAATTTTACAGATATCCGAAACCGGATTAACTATGGAAGAAACGAAATACATACCTGAAATAGCCATAAGTGCAACAACAAGAAAGAAAGAGGCAATAACAATGATAATTACCATAAAGAGCTGATCGTACATATCCTGCATAGAAACAAGATATCTGATAGCACCGTAATTATTTCCTGAAGAATCTCTGAGAATATAGGTCATAGCCGTTACCGGCTCACCGGAAGAGAGCTTAAGACGTTTGACACCGATGTTATCCTCAGCCTCAAGAGCTATGTTATAGTCCGCCCAGTCTGATGATGAAGATTCACTGAACCCGCTGGAGGAAACAAGAAGCTTACCGTTTTTATCAAGCACCCAGACCTCCATTATATCTCTGTACTGAAAATTCTCGACAAACTCGTAAGCACCCATCGTGAAGGTATCTGCATCGCCGTTGTTGTATTCGCTGAAAAAGGTATCGACGGACTTTGAGTTTCTCGCTCTGATGGTAAGCTCAGCTGAATTGAAATATCTGGTGCAGGAAGAATATATAATAATGCAGGAGAAAAGAAACATAACAGCGGTAAAAACAAGAAGAACATTTTTAATCCATCTGCCTTTGACAGTGTTGCCGAATGTTATTTTTGCCTTGTCTTTGACTCTGTTTTTCATATTCTTTCTCCTTTCGTTTATTTTATATTATCCATCTGTATCCCTGACCCCAGACAGTTATAAGATGCTCGGGGTTAGAAGGGTCATCCTCTAATTTGAGACGAAGTCGCCTGATATTCACATCGACAACCTTTTCATCGCCGAAATAATTGTCGCCCCATACGTAGTCAACAAAGGCCCCTCTTTCAATTGACACTTCAGGCTTATTGAAGAAACATTCAAGTATGTGATATTCAATCTGTGTAAGCTCGATTTCCTCACCACGCTTATACAGCACATGCTTTTTAAGGTCAAGCTCAAATTCACCTAAAATTATACTGTCTCTGACAGTTGTATTAATGAGATTTTTACTGAAAGCTACACGTCTGTAAAGAGCCTCAACTCTTGCAATAAGCTCAGTTGTTGAAAAAGGCTTTGTAATATAATCATCAGCACCGGAAATAAGTCCGCTGACCTTGTCATGCTCCTGAGCCTTGGCTGTAAGAAAAATTATTCCGGTATTACTGTTTTTACTTCTGATATGCTTACAGACTTCGATTCCGTCACAGCCGGGCATCATAATATCCAGAACCGCGATATCAATATTCTGACTGTCGGCGTTGAATTTTTCAATAGCCTTTAGTCCGTCTGAAGCCTCGATGATATCATAGCCTGCAAGTCTGAGGTTGATTGTTATAAACTCCCTGATGGAGCTCTCGTCCTCTGCAACAAGAATGGTCTTCATAATTTTCACCCCGCAATGATTCTCTGCTTGATTTCTTTTTTTGTTATTCCGTATTCTACGCCTGCGTCAAAAATACGGCTGTAGTAGTATTTACCTTTAAGCTGTGTTATCTGTGAATAGGAAAACGAAATTTCACCGATAGTCTCAAGATCAATATCTGTCAGCGTCATAATAGAAAACAGCTTCCTGTCTCTTACGGGTACACCGTTTACAATGTCGACTGACCAGAAAGTAAGTACACCCTTCTGAGGGTCATTGATTACAGAAACCTTACCGAGCCACTTTTCGCTGAATTTAAAACTGTAGCCGTACTGAGACATAATAATATGACTTTCTACTGTATCCACCGATGATTCACTGACAGTAACCCAGTTAATAAGGCTCTGACCGAGATAACCGTTTCTCATTACGTTAGGTGATGAATTATCCGTATCACTTATATTCGGAAGAAACCTTTCAGTCGGCACTTCGATTATTCCGTCAGAATTAATATCGCTGCACAAAACCGAAGAAATTCTTGAGGAAACAGCGCCAACCGTTGTACCTGCAGCGTAGTAACGCTCAAAATCGTTTTTCTGAGTCTTCCAGAAGAAGCAGTCTGTAGTCATACCGCCATCGACCTTATAAGCATCGACGTAAACCCTTTTTATATTTTCGCTTTCAGAAAAGTCAAAGTTAACGGCAGCAACAGAAGAAATTGAATTATCAAGGACAAAGGATCCTCTTTCGCTGATTCCGTTTTTACCGTAAGACAAAAGAGCGGCTGTATACTCTGCCGTATTACCCGCAGTAGCGTACTTCATGGAAAGAATGTCATTGTTACCGTCGCAGTCAATATCTGAAATTTTAAAGGTCGAATAATAACCGGCGTAAACAGGTTCAATAATTATGTCGGCGTTTTCTCTGCCGATACGGTAAACTGTCATAAGCTTTGAATAGCTTTCTCCGAAAACAGTCCAACCTACAATAATTTCCTTTGTTCCGTCACCGTTGAGGTCGGCAAAGTCAATTTCCTGAATATCATTGTGTACACTCTGAAAGTCAGCAATACTCACCCATTCTCCCCCGGCTTTATCAAGAACATTCATACGGACAATGCCGAGCTCATCTCTTTTGGAGTAAAAAACGATGACTTCATCGTCTTTGTCACCCGTAAGATCAATGAATGTATATGCACTTCTGTAGCTGCCGCTGACGGGTTGCTTCAGAAGGACATCATCACCAACAGCTTCTTTGAAAGCGAGCTGAATAGAATAGTTTTCGCCCTCTGCCTGAGGCGGTCTTATGAGAGAATCCACAGGTCGGAAGTAGGTGCTGACAAATGCAAAGCCGAGCAGTGCAACAAGAGACACTAAGATTACAAATACAGCGTACTTTTTCATATTCTGCTCCTTTCTTAAAACTAGTGATAATACTTATGCCAGGAAGTTGATTATCGGCTGAATGTCGAGCATATCATACCCGCTTAAAAAGACCTTAAACTTTTCTGCGATTTTTCTTACACCGCCCTCGGCATCACTTTCGATGTTGAGAGGCATAATAGGGTCATGAACGCTAAGTCTGAGAAGAAGCCAGCCTTTTTCATCTTCAGCATCAAAGTAAATTCTGATACCCTCGCGGTTATCATCAGCAATTCGCATACCTTCTTCTTCAACAGCGTACTTCTGAAGATCATCGATAACCTTGTTGCCGTATGCTCTGAAATCATCGCACTTGATTTTAAAACGAAGCTCTGCTTCTTCTTTCGGGTCTTTAAGATTTGCAATAAGAGAATCCAGAGTCTTACCCTCTTTGCCCATCTGAGCCATTTTAACAATAATCTTTGTCATAAGATAAGCACCGTCATCGAGATAGTAGTTATCTCTGAAAGCGGCATGACCTGAGGTTTCCATTGCCAAAGGACAGTTTATACCTTCGGCACCAAGTCTGAGCTGTTCATTTATAACATTTCTGTAGCCTCTCTTGAAGCGGTAGTGTACACCGCCGAGATCATTATTTATAAACTCTGTAAGACCTGTTGATGTGACACTGTCTGTTACGATAGTTCCGCCCTCGTTGTTTTCAAGAGCGATAATTGAAGCAAGAGCCACAAGACGGTTGCGGTTAATTTCATTGCCGTTTTTATCAACACAGCCCGCTCTGTCCACATCAGTGTCAAAAATTATACCGAGATCTGCACCGGCACTTACAGTAGCCTGACAGATGCTTTTCATAGCTTCCTTGTTTTCAGGGTTCGGAGCGTGATTGGGGAACATACCGTCCATATCAAGGAACTGACTTCCCGACACATCGGCACCCAGAGGTGCGAGAACATCTTCAGCATAGAATCCGCCGACACCGTTACCCGCATCAACAACAATTTTATATCCGCTGAGGGGCTTTGCATCTTCTGTTGTACCGAGCTCATCACAGATCATTTTACGAAGACCTGCCGAGTAAATTGACATATATTCAATAGCTTCAACATCAGGTACATTGCCGTTTTTTTCATATTCTTCTGAAGCAAGAACAGTTATTCTTTCAATATCTTCACCGTTGAGACCGCCGTCTTTTGTAAAGAACTTCAGACCGTTTTTATTAAAAGGGTGATGGCTTGCTGTAATCTGCACACTTGCGATGCAGTCCAGATATACAGTTGTCATAAACATAGCAGGAGTAGAAGCATAACTGCAGTCATAGATTTTATAACCGTACTCCCCTAATGCGGCGATAACCTGATTCTTGATACGAAGGGCAGATATTCTCGAATCGTGGCCGACAGCTACCTTTTCTCCCTCGTAGCCATTCTCCTTAAGCCACTTGCAAAAGCCGACTGTAAGGTCGAATACCGCCTTATCGGTAAGCTCTATTGCTTCACCCTCAACACCGTCGGCAGCTGTACCTCTGATATCTGAACCGCTTTTAAGTTTCTTATAAAGATTTTCCATAATTATTCTCCTTTTGCTACAAGTTCATCTGTAATTTCGCTTAAGAATTTATACATAGGCTCGAATGCTCTTACTGCATAAGTGAGTTCTTCTTTAATTGAACCGTCAATAAGCTTTGACATATCCGTACTGTAATGTGTAAAACCGAAATTCTTAGCATTATAATAAGCTCTGAGCTTCGGGTCAACCTTGTCGATGCCGGGCTTATCCTTCTTGAATGAGTCCATATAAAGCTCAGCACCCGTAATTTCGATACCTGTAAGAGCTTTTTTAAACTGCTTCGGTTTTTCAATGAGCTTTTTTCTGAAAGCCTCAAGACCTGTCGCATCAAAACGGAACATCGCCACGCCGTAACTGTAGCCGTCAGGAAAAAACTCGAACCACATACAAGGGAAGTTTTCCCACTGATGCTTGTCTCTCATAAACATACACCAGATATTACTGCGGTACATCTGCTTATTCTTTGAGTATCTTGTGTCACGTCTGACTCTTGAAACCATCTTTGTGGGAACAAGATTCATTTTCGGATCAATTCTGTAAAGCTCATCACTCAGATCACTGCAAAGCTGTCTCATAGGTGTGATGGACATTTTTTTAATATCTTCCTTGACACTTTCATAGAAATCTCTTGAATCGTTGAATTTGTTCATCTCAAGGAGCATAAAACCGTTGGGGTCAAAGCCTTTGAAATCATTCATCGTTATTACCTTCTTTATCGAGAACTTTCAGTACATTTTCGGCTGCGTACATAACGGAAACCTTGCCGCTATGGAAATTAAGTCCACCCTGAAGCCAGACTGCATAGGGCTCACGTAAAGGTGCATCGGCAGAGAGCTCAATTGATGAACCCATAGTAAAGGCGCCTGCTGCCATAATAACGTCATTATCATATCCGGGCATTGGCCAAGGCTCGGGTACAACAAAGGAATCTATAGGTGAACCCTTCTGGATTCCCTGACAAAATGCAATAAGCTTTTCTCTGTTAAGAAGCTTAACAGCCTGAATAATATCGTGTCTTGTCTCATTCTTCATCGGTGTTGTCTCAAAGCCCATAAGCTCGAAAAGTGCAGCTGTGAAGCAAGCTACCTTAAGTGCTTCACCCACAACATGGGGGGCGTTGAATATGCCGAGGAAAAGCTCTCTTGAGTGACCGAGAGTGGCACCGACTTCTCTGCCAAGGCCCGGAGTTGTGAGTCTGTAGGCACACATGTCAACATATTCCTTTTTACCTGCGATATATCCGCCGGTCTTGGCAATTCCTCCACCGGGATTCTTTATGAGCGAGCCTGCCATAAGGTCTGCACCGACATCTGTGGGCTCGAGCTTTTCAACCCATTCACCGTAGCAGTTGTCAACCATTACCATTGCATTGCTGACCCTCTTTGTTATATCAACTACTTTTTTAATCTCAGCAACAGAAAGAGACGGACGAAGAAGATAACCTCTTGAGCGCTGAATGTATACCATTCTAACGTCGCCCTTCTTAAGACGCTCCTCTATTGCCTCATAGTCGAGTCTTTCATCCTTAAGCTCAATCTCATCGTATTTTATACCGTAATCCTTAAGTGAGCCCATATTGCTGTCTTTCTTAAGTCCGATAACAGGCTGAATTGTATCATAGGGTCTGCCTGTTACTGAGAGCATTGTATCACCCGGGCGAAGTACGCCGAAAAGAGCAACAGTCAGTGTATGAGTGCCGCAGGTGAAGTTGTGCCTCACAATTGAGTCCTCGGCACCTACAGCCTGAGCAAAAACCTCATCGACTATCTCTCTGCCTCTGTCACCGTAGCCGTAGCCTGTGCTTTCAGCAAACATAGCTTCGGTAACGCCCTTATCAATAAACGCCCTGAGCATTTTCTGCTGATTATACTCGGTGATTTCGTCAATATAATTAAAGTTTTCCTTAGCACTTTCAAGTGCTTTTTTTGATAAATCTTCTATTCTCGGATCAAATCTAAACATCTTATTTCCTTTCAATATGGCAAATGTCTCCGTAATACTCAAAGCCGATATGCTCATAAAAGCTTTCGGCGGACTCGTTGAGCGCAATTACAAAGACTTCTTTGTTCTCATTTTTCAGCTCATTAATTGCAGAGAGCACTGTCTTTTTTCCGTAGCCCATTCCACGAACACTCTTATCGCTTGCAACAGCGCTGAGAAGCGCACAGCTTTCGGTCTCTGCTGATGTAATAACGCAGGAAACGAGCTTTCCGTCTGAAACAATACCCTTACTCCTTGCAAGTCCTCTTCGCTTTCTGAATGTGAAATCCGAAAGAAATGACAGATACGCTTCCTTACTGTTTTTGAAGGATCCCGGTATGTTTTCGCTGACAAGGCTGTAAAGTGCCTTGTAGTTTTCCTCGGAAATATCTTCAGCTGTTCTTTCGCAGGTTTTGCCCTTATAGATGTAAGCTTTCTTCACGCTGTCAGCACTCAAGCAGAATTTACGGCAGGTATCAGCATCTGTTTCAAGGGACAAATAACCAATCATACTGATAAACCCGGCAATCTCGGTAGGGTCCTCAGCAGAAGACCTAAGAGTAATGCTGTCATAAAACTTCGCAATAACCGTGTTGATTTTTCCGTATGAATCATCAATCCAGACACTCATAAAATCTCTGTCAAAGCCGTATGCAAGACAGTAGCAGCCTATTCTGGTGCCGAGTAAGTCACCGTCGCAGAATTCAAGTATTGCTTCAAGGTCTTTTTCCGTTGCCGCCTTAAGCATTTGCGTATTCCTCACTGAGGGCTACAGCTAAATCATAGCATGCCTGCATATCTCTTTTATCACCGACAGAAGTACCCGAATGAATATATCTGCAAGGCAGTGAAACAGCAACAGTATAAACACCTGAGCAGGCCTTATGAATTGCGCCTGCATCGTTACCGCCTGCGACTGTTGTCTTTGTCTGAATAGGGATATTCTTCTCTTTAGCAAGAGCGAATGCACCCTTGAAGAGGTCTCTGTTGTATACAGTAGATCTGTCCATAAATGACACTACAGCACCCTTGCCCTGAACACAGACTCTGTCTTCGTCGCTGACACCTGAAATATCAGAAGCGGTTGTTGCTTCAAGGACAATAGCATAATCAGGTCTTATGCTGAATACAGCCGCACCGGCACCTCTGCAACCAACCTCCTCCTGAACAAGAAATGCAAAGTGGGTGTCGTATTCAAGGTCACTTTCAATCATCTTAAGCATAATTGCACAGCCGAAGCGGTCATCGATTGCCTTGGCTTTGATTTTGTTTTCACCGAATTCTACATAATCCGATATAAAGTGAACGCTGTCACCGACACTTACATATTTTTCGGCTTCTTCTTTATCCTTTGCGCCGATGTCGATATAAAGTTTATCAAGTTTCGGTACTGTATTTTCTTCTTCACCGTGGCATAGGTGAACTGCCTTATTGCCGATTATACCTTTGATATCATTCTCACCTACACGAACAGCTCTGCCCACTGCAATTTTAGGATCAATACCGCCGACATTGGTAAACTTGAGAAAACCGTTGTCGCAGATATAAGTCACGATGAAACCTACTTCGTCCATATGTGCAGAAAGCATAACCCTGTTTTTCGGCTCTTTTTTACCTTTTTTAAACGCAAGTAAATTGCCCATCGGGTCAACTGTGTAATTACATTTGTCTTTAATTTTTGAAATGATGTATTCTCTTACTCTGCCCTCGTCACCGGAAATGCCGTCAATAAGACAAAGATTTTTAAGCTCATTAAGCATTGCATTCACTCTCCTTTTTGAGAAGATATTCAGCTAAAAGCTTTGCAGTGTTTTCGATATCTGTAAGTGAAATAACTTCGCAGCCCGTATGCATATAGCGAAGGGGAACAGATATAAGTGCTGTCTTTATGCCGCGGCCTGTGTTGTTGATGGAATCGGCATAGGTACCGGTTCTGCCGCCCATAACATCGTGCTGAAACGGGATATCCTTAGCCTTGCAAAGCTCTTTAAGCTCTTTTGTGAATTCTCTGTCAAGAGTCGGACTGATACCGATTGAGGGTCCTTTGCCGAGTGCTATAGTCTGAGTCTTATCTGTATAGGGATCATCACCGAAGCCGACATCAAGAGCGATTGCATAGTCAGGCATCAGTGAGAATGAACCGGTCTTTGCGCCGCTGCCGCTTGTTTCCTCCTGAGCGGAGAAAAGCACGCTTACTTTAATGTTGTTAAGTTTATTCTTTGTAAGCTCAAGAGTTCTGAGAATAACAGCTATACAGCATCTGTCATCGAAAGAAGGGGAAACTATCTTATCGCCAAGGAGCTCAAGCTGAGTATTTCTGAGTGTAATTCTGTCACCTATACTCACAAGCTTTTCTGCTGACTCCTTACTCATACCGATATCTACAGCCATTGTCTTAAGGTCAAGACTCTCATTTTTGCTGTCACCCTTCTGAAGATGAGGCGGTACGGAAGAAACAACACCGAAAAGTTCCTGCTTGCCGTGTACTGTAACCTCGGCACCTGTGAGGACTCTGAGGTCAGGTCCGCCGACTTTATCAACAAGGAGGAAGCCCTTGTCGTCAATATATCTTACAACAAGTCCTATCTGATCGATATGAGCATCAAGTAAAATATGAACACCTTTGTCACCCATGGTACCGACAACATTACCCAGAATATCGGTTTTCGCTGTCATATATTCACTGAGAAGCTCTTTTGCATATTCGCAGGCGCCTGTTTCATCTCCTGATGTACCGTTCTTTTCACCAAGAGAAAAGCACAGTTCTTTTATATCCATTTCAATTGCCTCCAAAAAACTTTATAATCTTATTTATTATACTCTCTTCACAAATAAAAATCAATAAAATATCACAACTTTGGGAAGATAAATCCTTTGAATTTAACTCGGTGGTTTGATTAAATTTTTTCTTTGACGGATACTTGTAAGCAAGCGGTGACGGGCAGGCTCGCGGCTCCACTGAAATCGCAAAGCGATTTTACGGTGACAAAGTCGCCGTACCGAACACAGTTCGGTTGTGGAGCCGCGACCACCCTCTTCATCCCACTTTCTGAATAAGCTCCCTCTGACAGCATAAAAAAACAGAGCACCCTCACCTACAAGTCAGAGCACTCCGCAGATAAATTTTAAACTTTCAGCTTTTTGCCTCTTCACGGGAAACAAAAAGAATAGAAATACACCAGATAGCCGCAAGGGCGATAACAGTGTAAATAATACGGCTGATAATGGCGTCCTGTCCGCCAAAAATCCAGGCTACAAGGTCAAACTGAAATATACCGATAAGTCCCCAGTTAATGCCGCCGATAATTGTTAATACTAATGCAATTTTGTCAAGCATTTTAAATCTCAACTCCTTTTGAGATTATTGTTGACAAAAATTATATCATTATGCAAAAAATTATAAATCAATACCCATTATGTAACTGCCTGCAAGATTTTTAACAACCTTAAAATGATTTTTTTTATAAAACTTTACAGCCATTGTGTTGTCGCCGCCACAGGAAAGCATCAATGCAGGTACATTTTTGCTTTTCAGATGATTTTTGAGTTCATTCATAAGCCTGGTACCGACACCCTGACCCTGACAGACATCAAGTATGTCAATATGAAGGTGCGCAGGATATTTCTTGCTGTAAAGCAGATGCGCCGCCATTTCACCTATGGCCATAAAATAAAAATTCATTCCGAGCTTTTTGATTTCGGGCAGATAGAATTTTCTGAAAACCTTCGAATATTTCGAGAAATTCTCAGCACATAAAATATATCCCACTGCAACATCGTTTTCGTCGACTGCAACAAAGCAGTTTTCGCCCTCAACCTCTGTATAGTAATCATTATACATAAGGTAAAGGAACTGTCTCTGAGCCTCGCTTTCTATGGGCAGTCTCGAGGTTTTGATACAGATTTCTCTGAGGAGCTCTTTGTCTTTTTCCTGATATTTTCTTATAGTCATCATAAGATTACCTCCAAAGTGTTTTAGATGAAGTTGATGCACCCTGAGCACCGTTTGCAAGAGCTTTTTCTATTTCGTCCTTATCGCTTATGAGACCTCCTGCAATAACGGGTACATCAAGCTCATCGCTCATTTTCTTTGTAATCTTCGGCATAATGCCCGGCATTATTTCAATGGCATCGGGATTTATCATCTGAGAAGCTTTGATAGCCGTATCAATGGAAAGCGAGTCGATGATGAATATTCTCTGCACTGTCATAAAACCGAGACTTTTAGCGGCTTTGAGCTGACTGTTTTTGGTAGAAATAATACCGTCGGGGCCGATTTCTTCATAAATATATTTAAGTGCAACAGCGTCTTTTGAAAAACCGTCAAGCAGGTCAACATGAATAAATACCATCTTGTTTTTAGCTTTGATTTTTCTCACCATATCCTTGAGATTAAAGATGTTACCGCACAAAAGAAAGATTATCTCGCAAGAGGAATCAAGTGCTTCATCTATTCTGTCAGGGTCTTTCACCCCGGCAATTACAGGACTTTTCTTCATTTTTTCAGCTAAGATGTTCTTCATAGTCAACCTCTTTTCACTGTTTATTGTTTACGAATTTTTCAATAAGGCCACGGAGCTCTTCGGTACCGTCACCCTTGGTCGCTGAGAAGGGTACAACGGGAATGTTGCCGTATTTTGTCACGATACCGCAAATCTCTTCGAGTTGCTTCATTCTCTCAGCCTTATTGAGCTTATCTGCTTTTGTCAGAGCTAATACAAAGGGAATACCGCATTCTACCATATATTCAATCATGTCAATATCCTGCTGTGAGGGAGCATGTCTCATATCAATAAGCTGCACAACGAGACGGATATCTCTGCCTGAGGAGAAATATGTCTCCATAAGCTCTGACCAACGTTTTTTCTCATCATGAGAAACCTTGGCATAGCCGTAACCGGGCAAGTCAACAAGACGGCAGGAATCAAGCCTGAAGAAATTAATTGTTACTGTTTTACCGGGCATAGAGCTTACTCTCGCCAGGGATTTGCGGTTCATTAATCTGTTGAGGAGCGAGCTTTTACCGACATTTGATCTGCCTGAAAAAGCTACCTCGGGCATATCTGACGGCATAAGCTGCTTTGCTACACCGAAGGATGTCTCAAACTGAGCATTATCAAACTTCATTATGCTTTTCCCTCCCCTTCTTTATCGGTGGCTGCATATTTCCTCTGTGTGAGAACTTTACAGTTGATTTGGCTGACATATCAAAAGTCTTATCCCACTTGAAGGCTTTTTCAAATACCTCCTGAGCTTTTGAGACGGGAATAAACTCGAGACTATCTCTTACCTTTTCGTCGATATCCCATAAATCAGGCATATTTTCTGCGGGAATAATAACTTTCTTGGCACCTGATTTGTACGCTGCCATACTTTTTTCTCTTAGACCGCCTATTCTCATAACTCTGCCTGTAAGGCTGATTTCACCGGTCATAGTGACATATCTGTCTACCCTGAAGCCGCCGAGGGCTGAAAGCACGGCAGTTGCCATTGTAATGCCTGCAGATGGACCGTCTTTAGGGATTGCACCTTCGGGAGCGTGAATATGAATATCCTTTTCGCTCCACACCTTATTGTCAATGCCGTATTTTTCGCCTACACTTCTGACAAATGTTACAGCAGTTTTAGCCGATTCTTTCATTACATCGCCAAGTGAGCCTGTGAGCTCAAGCTTACCCGTACCGGGCATAACAGCAACCTCTATCTGAGTTATACAACCTCCTGCAGCAGAATAAGCAAGTCCGTTGACCACACCCACAAGGTCTTCTTTTTCGATGGTTTCGGGAAGATACTTTTCGGGGCCGAGAAGCTCCTTGATAAGCTCAGGTGTAATGCTGATACGCTTTGTCTCTTCGCTTTCAAGCTTAACCACACACTTACGTAGAATTGAAGCAATTACCTGTTCAAGTCTGCGGACACCTGCTTCACGTGTATAACCGTCAATAAGGAATTTTATGGATTTATCGCTGAAACGCACATGTGAGCCAGTAAGCTCGTGCATTTTCATCTGCTTTTTAATAAGATGGTTTTTAGCTATCATCAGTTTTTCTTCGGCAGTGTACCCGGGAAGCTCTATGATTTCCATTCTGTCGTAAAGAGGTGCCGGAATAGCCGAAGCATCGTTTGCCGTTGTAATGAATAATACCTTACTCAAATCAACAGGGAACTCGAGATAATTATCTCTGAAGGTGTTATTCTGCTCAGGATCGAGAACTTCAAGTAATGCTGATGAGGGATCGCCCTTATAGCTTGAACCGAGCTTATCAACTTCGTCAAGGAGAATAATTGGATTCATTGTCTTCGCCTGAGTCAGAGAAGCTATAATTCTGCCGGGCATAGAGCCGATATATGTCTTTCTGTGACCTCTGATTTCAGCTTCGTCGCTGACACCGCCGAGAGCGAGACGGCTATACTTTCTGCCCATAGTTTCTGCTACAGAGCGTACAATCGATGTTTTACCGACACCCGGAGGACCTACAAGGCAGATAATCTGTCCTTTAATATTCTGAGTTCTTGCTTTGACTGCGAGCATTTCAATAAATCTTTCCTTTACGGTTTTCATACCGAAGTGGTCATCGTCGAGCTTTTTCTGAGCTTTTACAAGATCATAGTTATCTTCCGTATATTCACCGAAAGGCACACCGAGAGCTGTATCAAGATAAACTCTGACAACACTCGCATCTGCGCTGCCCGACTGCAGTTTTGAAAGCTTCGAAGCCTCATAGAGAAGCTTGTCCTTTACTTCATCGCCGCATTCAAGTTTTTTAATTCTTTCCTTATATTTTGCCACCTCTTCAAGAGGTTCTTCATCTTCACCAAGTTCAAGAGAGATAGCTCTCATTTTTTCGCGGAGGTAGTATTCCTTCTGGTTTTTGTCCATCTGAGCTTCTGTACGCTTTTCAATTTCTATTTCATACTGAAGCACATCGAGCTCTTTGCTCAGAAGCAGATTAAGAGTTTCAAGACGTCTCAGAATATTGAGTTCATCAAGAATAAGCTGTCTGTCCTCATACTTTGTGAGCATTACATTTGCAACCTCATCACAGAGCTTGTCGGGGTTTTCTGTTGTGAAAATTCTGCTTGTGTATTCCGAGGGCTCGGCTTCCGTCATACCTAAATACTCAGCGAAGCGGTCTTTAATTCTTCTTGTACCCGCATCAATAAGGTTAGCGTCGGTATTGCCGTAATAGGGCTTGACTTCTTTGACATCGCAGATAAAACATTCCTCTGTCTCAAGGACTTTTGTGATTACTGCTCTGTGCTCAGCTTCGACAATCACCTTGTAGGTACCGTTTTCTTTATCCTTTGTTATCTGTTTGATAGTAGCAATTACACCTGTTTTATAGAGCTCAGATATTTTTGGATCCTGGACATTTACATCACGCTGAGTGACAAGAAAGAGTCTCTGATCATCGAGCATTGCCATATCAACAGCCTTGACCGACTTGGGTCTTGCAACCTCAAAGTGAAATCTCAGTGTCGGAAAAACCGTTACACCACGCAGTGCAAGAGTCGGTATTGACTTATATACTAAATTAGCTGTCATTATATATATTCATCCTTCGTGTTTGTTAATTCTTTTTATTATACTACAACTGCATCTTAAATTCAACTGTAAGATTCAAATGTTAACTGTTAATTCAAAGCAATTCTGAGTGCTTCGAAATTTCTGTGCATAAGAGAATAATATGTTTCGCCGGCAGCAAAATTCTCAGCAGAAATTACGTGGCAGGAATAAAGTGTTGCAACCTTCGCTCCCGTAGCTTCACTTATAGTCTGAGCAACGGAGCCCTTAGACAAATCCACCTTGAATACCACCGGTATATCTTCTTCTCTTATCTTGTCAATAAGTCTTGCCATCGTTGCAGGATTA
The DNA here is from genome assembly GCA_045532695.1 of Acutalibacteraceae bacterium. Taxonomy (GTDB): domain Bacteria; phylum Bacillota; class Clostridia; order Oscillospirales; family Acutalibacteraceae; genus UBA6857. The sequence continues at coordinate 5,219 of JAZSGK010000136.1, read as the reverse complement.
GCTTCTGTCTGCGCTGAGCAACCCGGGAAAGCCGAATCATAGGAAAGTGAGTATCTCTTTGTAAAATACATTAGTGGAAAACGGTCACCAATAACAATTGCCTTTTTCGCTGAATTATTTATCATATTTTCAATTTCAGAGTCAAGTTTTGAGAGCACAGAAACATATTTATCTGTATTTTCAGCATAAATTTCAGCGTTTTCAGCGTCAGCTTTCTGCAATTCAGAGGAAATGGCTTTCACAATCTCAATCGCATTGAGAGGCGAAGTCCATACATGCTCGTCATATTCTTCCTCGTGACTGTGCTCTTCGTGTTCACTGTGGTCATGCTCCTCTTCGCAGAGCTCGACTGCCTCCATCATTTTTACGGTTCTTACATTTTCATCTAGTGAGCTGAGTATACTGTCCACCCATTTTTCCGATTCACCGCCACCGTAAATAAACAGATCGCACTGCTGAATTTTCATAATATCACCGGGAGTAGGCTCATATGTGTGGCTTTCTTCTCCGGGTGAAAGCAGCATTGTCACATCTGCCGAATCACCTGCTATCTGCCTTGCAAAATCATAGGGTGCAAATGTTGTTGCAACAATTGAGGTTTTATCTTTTTCATAGGTGTAAGCATCACCGTAAACCATAGCGAAAATGAACACTGCTGATGAAAGCACAGCCGTCACAGCTATGGCAAGGTACCCTGAAGATTTTTTAAGGTTGGACAGTTTAATCTGCCTGATAAGAGACAGCACTCCTAAAAGGAAAATGTTTATACACACTACACTAGCTCCCGTAGGTGCTTCGTATTTTATTGAGAGTATAAGACCTGAAAGGAAGCAGAATACAGATATAAGCGAAGAGAACAAAACTACATTTCTGAAGCTTTTACACAGTCTCATTGATGAAACTGTCGGGAAAATAATAAGCGATGAAATGAGCAGTGCGCCCATCATTTTCATACCGATAACAATAGTTACGGCAGTCAGAGCCGCAATGAGCATATTATATGCCGATGCCCTTGTACCCGTAGCTTTTGCAAAGTTTTCGTCAAAGGTTACAGCAAAAATCTCGTGATAAAAAACTGCAAAAAGTGCAATGACACAAAGGCTCAGCACTGAGCTGATAACAACATCGCCCTCACTCATTGTAAGGATACTGCCGAACATATAGTTATAGATATCGACATTCATACCCGTTGTCATTGAAGTTACCATAACACCGACTGCAAGAGCACCGGTAGAAATGAGGGCTATAGCCGCATCACCCTTGATTTTTCCTTTTTCACTCATACGAAGCAGGAGAAAAGCGGCTGCTATTACAATAGGTAAAGCGAAATACAGCGGAGCTACACCTGCGGCGGCACCGATAGCCATAGCGCCGAAGCCCACATGTGAAAGACCGTCACCAATCATTGAGAAACGTTTGAGCACAAGGCTAACACCAAGAAGTGCACAGCAAAGAGAAATAAGCACACCCACAACAAGTGCACGGATGAGAAATTCCTGCGAAAACAGGAGACTAACAGCCTCAGCCATGGTTTTCACCTCCCGAAAACCTTTTATATGTGTCGCTTTCAAGATACTCTGCCGTTGTTCCGAAAAAGCTGTCTGTCTTTTTAAGGTGGAGTATGTGACTTGCATTATTCACTGCGGCAAAAAGATCGTGAGAGACCATAATTACGGTTATACCGTACTGTTTGTTTATCTTTTTCAGAAGTGAGTAGAACTCTGCCGTTACAACCGGGTCAAGACCTGTCACCGGCTCATCAAGAAGTATCATTTTATCTGCGGCACACAGAGCCCTTGCAAGAAGAACCCTCTGCTGCTGACCGCCCGAAAGCTCACGGTAGCATTTGTTTTTAAGAGAAAGTATATCAAGCTTCTGCATATTGTCACCGGCAAGCTTTTTCTGTTCTTTTGAAAAGAATATACTTCCGCCTTTTCTGCCGATGCAGCCTGAAAGCACAACCTCATATACACTTGCAGGGAAGTCCATCTGAGCCGTTGTCTGCTGAGGGAGATATCCGATATTTTTACCAGTGACGCCGTCACCGAAATGAAGATGTCCGCTTGCCGTTTCCTTGAGTCCGAGGATAGATTTTATAAGGGTACTTTTACCGCTGCCGTTTTCACCGACAATGCAAAGGTAGTCCCCCGCTTCAACATTAAAGCTGAGATCTTCAACGACACTTGTATTTTCATATTTCAGATAAACATTTTTACAGCTGATATATGACATTTATCTTTCTCCTTTCTCACTGCATTTACTGCATATGCCGTAAATGAGTGTCTTTGAGTTATCTATTTTGAACTGATGATGCTCTAATATATGCTCACCTACCGAGTGCATAAAATCACAGCCCAGGTGCACAAAGCTACCGCAGCAGGTGCACTTAAGATGCATATGACCCTCGCAGTTCATTTCCTTATCAAGAAGCTGATATGCGGCACTTTTTTTACCCTCATCAATAACCTTTCTCGCGTCCCCCGAGGAAACAAGAGAGTCGAGGAAGCGGTAAAGAGTTGCCTTGCCCACGGGATTACCCGATTCCTTGAGTGCATAGGATATTTCATCACAGGTGAGAAGATTATGTGTGTTATTCATCAGAAACTCATAGATAACCTGCTTTTGTCTGGTATTATATGTAGATTTAGACATTGTTACACCTCAATTTGAAACTGAATTTCAATTTCATATTATACGTTTTTCCCGTATTTTTGTCAAGATATTGAAGGTAATTCGTTGCAAAACTTATCAGAATATGTTATTATATATTGAATATTTTTTCAGGAGGAAAAACAGATGTTAAACAAACTCAGATTCTACTTACTTACATCGGACACTCAGGCTCAGCAGATCATCGACGACACAACAACAAGCAATCCCTTGCTTGATGAAAACGGTCAGTTCAATGATGTGCCCACTGCTTTCAACAATATCGTTGAATATCTTGACAGTCTTCAGCTTTTTGAGAAGTTTATGGAAAAACTTCCTACAATAGTCATCGCAATTGTCCTTGTTGTTGTAGGATATCTTCTTTCAAGACTTGCAAGAAAGCTCGTTGTAAAGACTCTTCAGGCAAGAAAGGTTGACCCTTCGGTTTATAACTTCATAAAGAGAATAGTTTCAGTTGCCATCAACTTCGTTTTCATTATGGGTGCCGCTTCAATGTTTATAAATGTCGGCTCACTTGTTGCCGCAGTCGGTGCTGCAGGTGTAACTGCCGGTCTCGGTCTTCAGTCAACGGTTGCTCAGTTTGCAAGCGGTATTCAGATTCTTATGAATCACCCATTTAAAACAGGTGACTTTGTCGAGCTCAACGGCGTTTCGGGCTCGGTTGCAGATATCCGCTTTATGAATACTGTAATCATCACACCTGATAATAAGAGAATTGTTATTCCCAACTCTCACATCACTACAAACCACATAATAAACTATTCGGCTGAAAATATGAGACGAGTTGACTTCTCATTCTCTATCAGCTACAGCGACAACATCGAGAAGGCAAAGGCTGTTATCAAGGAAGTGGCCCTTTCAAATCCTGATATTTTCAAGGATCCTCTTCCCGAGGTTTATGTAAATTCCCACGATGCAAGTGCTATCAGCCTTACTGCAAGAGTATGGTGTAAGGTTGACAAATACTGGGATGTATACTTCTCAATGCAGGAAAATGTTAAGATTGCCCTCGACAAAAACGGTATCTGCATTCCCTTCAACCAGCTTGATGTACATATTATCAACAAATAATCGGAGATGAATTAAATTGTCTGAGCTTTTAGTAAGACTCTTTATAAAAGATTACAAGAATACAAAAAATGCATCGGTACGAGAAAAATACGGATACCTTGGCAGTATTACGGGAATAATAGTAAATATAATCCTTGCCCTTGCCAAATATCTTATCGGTACTCTTACCAACAGTATCGCAATTACAGCCGACGCTATCAATAATTTCAGCGACAGTGTTTCCTGTATTATCACACTTGTCAGCTTTAAAATGGCAAATATGAAGCCTGATAAGGAGCATCCCTTCGGTCACGGCAGAATTGAATATGTTGCAGCACTTATTGTAGGATTCATAGTTGAGCTTATGGGTTATGAGCTTATAAAATCGTCAATTGAAAAGATCAAAAATCCCGAGGCAGTTGTTTTCTCGGTACCTGCGGTAATTGTGCTTCTTCTTTCAATCGGCGGTAAGCTCTGGCTGGCACTCTTCAACCGTTATCTCGGCAAGAAAATCGACTCGGCAGCTATGACGGCAGTGTTCACCGACAGCATCGGGGATATCACTGCAACATCGGTAACACTTATAGCTCTTGTGCTTTCGCTCTTTACAGACATTCCCATTGACGGCTATATGGGTATTGTTGTATCTGTGTTTATCCTTTACGCAGGCTTCGGCATACTCAAAGAATCCATCGGCATTATTCTCGGAAGACCGCCTTCAAAGGAGCTTGTTGACGAGCTGGTTGAGTATATTATGTCCCACGAGGAGATTTTAGGTATACATGACCTTGTTATTCACTCATACGGTGAAACAAGAATGTTTGCCAGCGTACATACGGAAATTGCCGCTGACGGTGATATGCTGAAAGCCCACGATACTATCGATACCATAGAAAAGAATGTAAAAGACAAATTCGGCGTTGAACTTGTTATACATATGGATCCCATTGTAACAAATGACAAAAAGGTTGAGGGGTACTATCAGCTTGTGCACAAAAAGGTAAAAGAGCTCGATGAGAGTCTCACTATACACGATTTCCGTGTTGTTGAGGGCCCGACACACACAAATATGATTTTCGATGTTGTTGTACCGCACAGATTTAAGCTCACGGAAAAAGAGTTGAAAGATGAAATCATACGCAGGATACAGGAGGAAGATTCTTCCTATCTCCTTGTTATAACTGTAGATAACTGCTACATTTAGGGTGCTTTTTGTAATAATGCACAAAATATAGCCAAAATGTTTTCCATAATTCTATGGCAATATTTATCCTAAATGACTTGAAAACTTTGTAGAATACTGTAAAATATAAATACAATGAAATAATTATACCAAGAAGTAAAAAATCAGGGGGTACATTATTTATGTCCATTTCATTAACGGAGTATCTTGACACTATTCCTCAGGGCCGTCTCGGCATTATTGCTATGAAGGGCTGTGAGGACATTGCAAAAAGAGTAAGCGATCAGATTCTTGAGTGCCGTGCTCAGTTTGAGAA
>JAZSGK010000133.1:0-25713 GCA_045532695.1 Acutalibacteraceae bacterium | reverse complement strand
GTTGCTGTAATCGGTCTCGCACTATACTTTTTTGGTATGGCCATTGTATTTATCATCAGTCCCATTAAAAATGCTGAGAGCTTTTCGGTAAAGCCTGTTGACAATGCAGGTAAAACTGAAATCCGTGTTTATTACGGTGGTATATCCTTTGCCTTAGGCGCATTTCTTCTTTATCTCACTTATGCTACGGGCACACCTGTTCATTCACTTGTCGGCGGACTTTTCTTTTCGACCACTGTATTTGTTACGAGAACAATTTTCCTTTTTGTTGACAAGGGTTGGAAGTGTCCCTACACGAAACTTGCAATTCCTGCAGAAGGCCTTTTCGTTATTGCGCTCTGGACTTGCTTCATACTTTCAAAAGTTCTATATTGAGAAGCAAGCAAAGTTTTTTGATTGATTTTTTACAAAAAAGCAATACCTGCCCGGCGAGGGCAAACAAATTAAGTTTATGGTTTCATAATTTAATACTATTGACGGCGCGGGAAAGTGTTGATGTAAAAATAACTCTTTTCCCGCCGCTTTTTGTTTATCTGAGATAGTCAGTATGCTACTGGCGAAACTTGAAGTTCAACAAAGCCTTCCCTCATAGGTTATTCCCCTGTCAGGGGAAATGTCTGCAACGCAGACAAAGGGGTGCCCGTTTCCGGAGGAAAAGAGGAACCACGCAGTGGTGGAAGAGTCTTGCCACCTTGCGGTGGATGAGTCCTGACGCTCACTGTAAGTCTGATGTTAAAAGTAGAAGGTGGCTCCGTGAAAGCACCTCACAGGTGCTTTCCGAGGGTGCCTTCAGGGCACCCTCGCGCCGTTTACGGCGACGGAGCCACCGAGCCGAATATTACAGCTTTCTCTCTGATATACTTGCTTTCACCTTTCTGTATTAAAATGCGATATTATTTTTTAAAGAGTGACATCTAATTTACTTTTTTTACCGCAAAAATCAATTTTATTCTTTTCTTTCGCTAGTTCAACTTATTTCGACACACAAGATATGGTATAACAAACTTGCAATTAAACACAAGAAAGGAAATAAACCATGAAAAGAATTTATAATGAAATAGCATGCAGATATGACACGACTCCCGAGGAAGTGGAAAGAGAAATTCTCTTTGCCATAGCCGAGGCAAGAAAAAATCCCTCCCCGACAGCAAAAGTCTTCTGGGGAGGTATAGATGAAAATGCAGATGTAAAAGATGTTATCGGACATATCGTTTCGAGGATTGCTTTGGTGGTGTAAACAGTAATAAATATTTCACTTACACAGCAGCATCATTGTGCGCACTTCATTTGCCGTAAGGCAACTTCGGACATAAATGAAAAAACCAAGTCAACTGACTTGGTTTTTTTGGTGACCCGAACGGGAATCGAACCCGTGTTCCCGCCGTGAAAGGGCGATGTCTTAACCGCTTGACCATCGGGCCATATATGTGAAAGAGGCGGACACGTTATCACGCACTCTTTATCTTTAAAAGTTGGTAGCGGCAGTGGGACTTGAACCTACGACACTCCGGGTATGAACCGAATGCTCTAGCCAACTGAGCTATACCGCCACATAACCGCACCTCGATTGGTGCTTGCATATTATATTATAAGATTTCTCAATTGTCAAGCCTTTTTTGAAAGTTTTTTTATTTTTTTTCTTTTTTTATTTTTTCTTACAAAAAAGCACTGTTTTTCGTATGTCCTCGCCGGACAGGCGTAACTTTTCTTGTAAGAAAAGTAATCAAAAGAACTTTACTTGTTTGCTTATTTTCTTATTTTCTCAAAAAACTTACTCAGCACCTCACTGCACTCTTTTTCCATATACCCGCCGATAATTTCAGGCTTATGATTAAACGGCAGCGACGTCATATCAGTGAGAGTCCCCATACAGCCTGCCTTTTCGTCATAGGCGCCGAAAACAACTCTCTCAATGCGCGAGTTAATGATTGCACCCGTACACATAGGGCACGGCTCTAAGGTTACATACAGTGTGCAATCTGTAAGATATTTGCTCCCGAGATGACTGCAGGCGCCGTCAATTGCTTCTATTTCAGCGTGCAGAAGAGAATTTTTGTCCTCTTCGCGCTTATTTTGCCCTTTTGCGATGATTTTATCCCTGTAAACGATTACAGCTCCGACAGGAACATCTCCGTGTTTTTCGGCGTTTTTTGCCAAAACCAGAGCTTCCGACATAAATTCTGAGTGTGACATAATTTTTCCTCTTTTACTGTTCAGAAAATCCGAACCCGACAAACTGCATTGTAATATAAAGCATATAGCATAAAGCAGCAATCATTGCGGGATTTAAAAAGAATGCTTTTGTTTTTTCGGTCATTGTTAAATATACATTTTCTTCTCTGAGCTTCGTATCTGCTGTCCTTTTTCTTAAAAAACGGAAGGCGATAACACCCAGGACAATAAATCCGTAAAGAACAGTAGAATAAAGAGCATTTACTGTTTCTTCGGGCAGAAAATCAACGGCGTATGAAACAATAACTGAAATAAGGTTGTTTGCGGCATGAATGGCAATACCTGTCCATATTGTGCCTGTTTTAATGCTGAGATATCCGAGCCCGAAACCTGCAATCAATGCAAACGGTGCCTGAACAAGATTTCCGTGCATAACTGCAAAAACAAGAGCAGAAGCAAGTAAAGCAAACTTATCACCGTATTTCCGTAGATTTCCCATGACATAGCCTCTCAGGGTAATCTCTTCGCTTACGGCGGCTACAACTGCAACTCTTATTACTGTTGTCGTTACTCCTGCAACACCTGCCGGCATCGGAATATCCGGTGAAGACAGCTCAAGCCCGAAGGCACCGATAAATATTGTAAGATATGACGTTACAATATTTGCAAACATGCAAAAGCCGATGCCGGCAATAACTGCGAAGATAAATGACAGAGCATCAATAGGCTTTCCCAGAGCTACGGGCTCATTTACCTTTGAGATCCTTTTCATATATTTACCTGCAAAAAAGAAAGGCAGAAGAAAGCTTATGAGTGTTATTATGATGTCTATACCGTTCTGAAATACACCGTCAGTCAGATATTTATCTGTCAGACCTGCAATATCAACGGCAAAAGAAAAAATATACTGCAGCACAATCTGACCTATGAGTGCCATTCCCACAAAAAGTCCGAGAATTTTTATTTCTTTTCTCTGAGCATCCTTTTTTATGAAATATCCGGGATCCGCATAGCGGTTATAGTAGTAATCCATATTCTTCTCCTTAAGGATGATTAAATAAAGGCGAACATAGTCCGCCTTATTTTATGTTATTCATTGTTTTCTTTCTGAGCTGTTGTCTGATCAGCACTTACACCTTCGGTACTTGAAGGGATGAAGAGAATCTTGAAGGTCATAAGCATAAGCTTAAGGTCTTCTATAAGCGACTGATTTGCAACATACATAAGGTCCATCTGAACCTTGTCATATGGCGGTGTATTATATTTACCGTAAACCTGAGCGTAGCCTGTAAGACCTGCCTTTACCTGAAGTCTAAGAGCAAACTCGGGCATATCCTTTTCGTACTGCTTGGCGATTTCAGGTCTTTCGGGTCTGGGACCTACAAAAGACATATCACCCTTGAGAATATTGAAAAGCTGAGGAAGCTCATCGAGACGGAGCATTCTTATTATCTTACCTACGGGAGTAATTCTGTCGTCGCCGTCTTTTGCAAGTCTTGCAACACCGTCTTTTTCTGCATCCTGAATCATACTTCTGAATTTGATAACCTCAAATTCTTTGCCGTCTTTTGTAAGTCTCACCTGACGGTAGAATACCTTCCCGCCGTCATAAATCTTTATAGCCGCAGCAGTTACAAGCATAAAGGGTGAAGAGATTACAATAGCGATAAGGGAAAGCACAATATCAAAGAAGCGCTTCATTGCAATATATATAAGATCTGTTTCGCCTCTTTTGCAGCGGTAAACGGGTACATTCATCATCTGGATAGTCTTGCCGCCGCGAAGAATAGTATCGGAAATTTTTGGCTTGACATAGCAGGCAATTCCCTTTGCTATGCAGTATTTGAGAATTTCATTTCTGTAATCTGAGGGTACGCCACACATAAAGACTGCATCAAAGCCTTTGATTTTTTCAAAGAGAAACTCAAGAGTTGTCTTTTCACTGTCATATATCTCAGTGACATCAAAACGCTTTGTCATACCTTTTACACCCTTAAGGGATTCATAAGACTCTTTGTTGCCGAAGATAACTATAGTCTTTTTCGCCTTGTGCAGTCTGAAATATACCTTATCCGAAAAATAGCTCCACAGAGCAACAATTATGCTGAACACAACAAAGAAAATTATAAGGGGTACCGGATTTACAAGCTTATAGCTTAGAAGTGTGAATATGGCATAGGAGCTGGCAACGGTAAAGCCAACCGCTATAACCTGTGAGAATATCAGGTCAATGACACCTGCCGTACCCACCATAAATCCGCCGTACACCTTTGTAAAAACAAGGTATATAACCATAAAAACAACTGTCATAAGGTAGTGACCCTTTTCAAAGAATGGCAGATTTATTTTCGGATTGTAATAGAAATACCAAAGTAAAAACATAGAGCCTGTTATTAAAACAGTTATGAGTGTTTTAAAGAGATAGAGAATAATCTTTTCTCTCAGATATCTTTTATTCATAGTATATTACAGTCCTTTAAATTTTACATTTATTTTAAACTGAAAACTTAATACAACATAAAAATTTACCTCAGAGGGTCAATTTTCGTCACTATAATATCACAAAAGATTAAATGTGTAAAGCCTAATTATTTTTTACTGCCTGTTTTGCAGTATTCTTTTATGCAGCATTTATGGCACTGGGGTCTTCTCGCAATACAGACAGCTCTGCCGTGAAGGACCATTCTGTGACAGAAATCGTTGCTCTTGTCACCTGCGATAATTTTTTTGAGCTCAAGCTCAACCTTCTTCGGGTCTTTGGTTTCGACAAGACCGATAAGGTTTGTTATTCTTATAAGATGTGTATCTGCAACAATAGCCGGCTGTTTATATACATCACCCATAATGAGATTGGCGGTTTTTCTGCCGACACCGGGAAGAGATGTGAGCTTTTCTATAGTGTCCGGTACTCTGCCGCCGAAAACATCTCTTATCATTATTGCCATTTCTTTTATATCATTTGCCTTCGTCTTATAAAAACCGCAGGAGTAAACAAGTCTCTCAATATCTGCAACATCAGCATTGCAGAAGCTTTCGAGGTCGGGATATTTTTCAAAAAGTGCAGGTGTAACCTTGTTTACTCTTTCATCGGTACACTGGGCCGAAAGGCGCACAGCAATAATAAGCTGTAACGGGTCTTTATAATCGAGTGAGCAAAGAGCATCGGGATATTCCTTTTCAAGTGCCTCAACACAAAGTGCACCTCGCTGTTTCTTAGTCATATTATCATTCCTTATCTTTAAATAAATCTGAATTTCTTCTCCAGTGGAAAAGATACTGCTGAGCAATGCCCTCAATGTTCTTGCAGCATGCGGGTAATCCGGCAGGGTACATCTCTGCCATTATTTTTTTTACCCATACATCAACGGGAAACGCTTCTTTCCTGCCGAAGCCGTAAAGAAGTGTGCACTCGGCAACTTTTGCACCCACACCCTTGATTTTCATAAGCTCAATACGTGCTTCTTCAATGGGCATTTCTTTAATTTTTTCAAGGTCAATTTCACCGCTGCAGAGCTTCTGTACAGCGTCAACTATATATTTATTTCTGAAGCCTGCACGCAAGGGTGCAAGATCCTCTGCCGTAACATTTTTAAGGCTCTCATAGGAGGGAAAAGAATAATCTTTTTCTCCGATTTTTTCTCCGAAGGTCTCACAGAGTCTGTCGATGATACCCATAATTCTCGGAATGTTGTTATTCTGAGAAATTATAAAAGAGCAAAGTGCCTCCCAGGGCTTCTGATGAAGAATTCTTATACCGTAATATTCTTCGCAGGCCTTTTTTATATTTTCGTCTGCACTGAGTATCCCACAGTATTTTTTATAATCAGAGGTAAAATCGAAATAGTCCTTCCAGAGGTTTTCAAAATCTTCTGCTGATGTATTTCTGAATATTATTTCATTCTGTGTCTGAATAATATTTGTCACTTTACCGTCAACTATACCGTGAAAAGAACCGTCTTCATTCTTTTTCCATCTGAAAGCCTGACCGCAAAAAACGCAGAGCTCAATATTGAGACAGTCAGTGCCGTAAACAACTATATCATTTTCCTTTATTTCATACTTCATTATTTTTCACCCGTAAGGTCTTTTTTATAGTATTATACCTTTAATCTTAAGCAAAATCAACCTGAATAAAATAAAATGAAATTCTTTTCAACATATTGTCAGTTATTTGTTATAAAAACACTTGCACCGAGTAAAAAAATATGATAGAATAGAAAGTGAAATATTATGAGGTAGTGTTATCATTTTGTTTTTTAGTATTAATTATATATATAATAATAAATAATACTATAAATTGTAAAATTAATCATACTGCTGTTGCAAATTAAAAAGGAGGTAAATATATGGATTCTTTCAACGAAATCTGGGAATTAGTTCAGCAGGAACTGCAGAAAAATGTAACGGAAGTTGCCTACAATGTATGGCTTCGTCCTCTTGAGTTTGTTTCTTTCAAAAACGATACGGTTTATCTTTCAATCAACGAATTTAAAAAGGGTATTGTCATCGATAAATTTCTGGGAATCATTCATTCTACCCTTGAGTCAATTTTCGGCTTCCATGTAAATGTCGATTTCGTGGTACCCGACGAACAGAAAAAAAATCTTTCCTCTGACGGTAACAGCAAAGAAGATGCCGAAGACGAATATGACTACACCTTCAACAACTTTATTACAGGTCCCTCAAATAAATTTGCCTATGCCGCAGCTATGAATGTTGCAAAGGACCCGGGCAAAACATATAACCCTCTGTTTATCTACGGACATTCGGGCTTGGGTAAAACTCATCTTCTTATGGCTATTATGGATGAGATAAAAAAGAACAATCCCAATGCCGACATCATTTATACAAGTGCCGAACATTTTACAAATGACCTTGTACATCATATAGGAAACCATAACACTCATGTCTTCCATGAAAAATACAGAAGCTGTGATGTTCTTTTAGTTGATGACGTGCAGTTTATTTCACGAGGCGATCAGGTACAGGAGGAGTTCTTCCATACCTTTAATGCTCTTACATCAAACGGCTCCCAGATTGTTCTCACATCTGACCGTCCTCCAAAGGAAATGATGACACTCGAAGAGAGACTTCGTACCCGCTTTGAAATGGGTCTTATAGCTGATATTCAGCCGCCCACACTTGAAACAAGAATGGCAATCGTAAAAAAGAAAGCACTCGACCATGAGATTGAGCTTTCCGACGATGTAATAAAATTTATTGCCGACAATATCAAAAAGAACATAAGACAGATTGAAGGCATCATCAAGAGAATCAAGGCTTATCAGGACGTTGAGGGAATTAAAATCAATCTCTCTCTTGCAAAGAGAGCTATCAGCGATATCATCAATGATTCTCAGCCACTTCCCGTTACAGTTGAAAATATCATTAACGAGGTTTCACGAACCTTCAATGTTAGTGCAGCAGATATCCGCTCAGATAAGAGAAACGCCAATATCTCACAGGCAAGACAGGTTGCAATTTATATTGTTGACCAGGTAACAGGTCTTTCACTTAAGGCTATTGGTTCAGAATTCGGCAATAAGCACCACTCAACCATCATATACGCATTAAAGGAAATCAAGGGCAAGCTTGAAAAAGATGTAGCCCTTAAATCTACCGTTGATGATATTATAAAAAATATCAACGAAAGCTGATTTTTATCAACATTTTATTTAACATTCCACACACATTTATCAACACATTAAACATCACAAAAATGACGGTGTTTAAAAGATAAAATTTTAAACAAAAGTTTTAACAGAAAAAATATGGCTCAGAAGTGCTTGAAATATAGCAGTTTACGTGTTTTCCATATTTTCCACAGCCCCTACTACTACTACTATTTTTTAATTATATTATTTTATGATTTTTCGGAGGATTAAGCATGAAAATTCAGTGTAACAGTGCGGAACTTGCAAAAGCATGTTTAAACATTCAAAGAACAGTTTCAAACAAGTCAACAATACCTGCTCTTGAGGGCATTCTTATTGATGCTAAGGAAAATTCAATCACTCTTACAGGCTACGACCTTGAAGTAGGTTCAGTTGCAACTCTTGACGCTGAGGTTTCTTCTCAGGGTAAAATAGTTCTCAATGCAAAGAATCTTTGCGATATTATGAGAATGCTTCCCGATGATGTTGTTACTATCGACTGTGATGACAGAAACATCAGCAAAATAAAAAGCGGTGAAACAGAATATTCACTTATCGGTACTTCTGCCGATGACTATCCTGAGCTTCCCTCAATCAATAAGTATACTTCAATTACTCTCGAGCTCGGGACAATCAAGGATATGATAAAGAAGACTATCTTCTCTGTTTCTACAAGTGAAAGAAACCCCGTACATACCGGTGTTAAGTTTGAAGTAAGTGACGGAAAGATTGTGCTTGTTGCCGTTGACGGTGCAAGACTTGCAATAAGAAGAGAAAACGTAGACTTCCTTTATGAAAATGAAGAAGCAAGCGGTAAAACACTTGAATTTGTAGTGCCTGCAAAAACCCTTAATGAAATAACAAAGCTTGCAGGCGACGATGATACTCAGATAGTTATATATATCGGCGACAGACACATTATTTTTAAATATAAGGAATACGAAATTATTTCGAGACTTCTTGAAGGTAAGTTCATCGACTATAAGGCTGCTATTCCCATGACTCACTCAACAAGAGTAATTGTTCCTACAAGAAGCCTTATTGAATGTATAGAAAGAACATCACTTATTATTACCGATAAGTCAAGCCCTGTCCGCTGTGTAATTGAAAACGGAATTATGAAATTCTCATCAGTTACCGCTATCGGTACTGCAAGCGATAAGCTCGCTGCTGATATTGAGGGTAACAATCTTGAAATCGGCTTCAATAACAGATTCGTTCTTGACGCACTTAAGGTTTGTGATAATGATGAGATTAAAATTGAAATGGGCTCATCAAATCAGCCTATTATTATCACACCCTTAGAAGGAGACAGCTTCTTCTTCCTTATTCTTCCCATCAGAATCTAACTAAAGAGTTGATATAAATGAAAATAGTCAAAGTCAAGGTTGCCGAGAAAAAAAGAGTACCGGTAACTATTACAACAGAAAATATAAGACTTGATGCGGCATTGAAGCTTTCAAATGCGGTTTCAACGGGCGGTCAGGCAAAATGGATAATTCAGGATTCACTTGTAAAGGTAAACGGTGAAATTTGTATTTCAAGAGGTAAGAAGCTTATTCCCGGTGATACCTTTGAATATGAAAGAGTTATCTATGAAATAGTAAAATAATTTCGGAGTAATTAAAAATGAATGTAAATTATCTCCAGGTTAAAAATTTCAGAAACATTGAAAAGTGCGAGCTGACTCCCTGTGACAGTGTAAATATTATTTATGGACAGAATGCTCAGGGAAAGACTAATCTTCTTGAAAGTATATGGCTTTTTACAGGCTGCAGATCCTTCAGAGGCTCAAAAGACAGTGAGCTAATAAACTTCAACAGTGCAAAATCTATCCTTGATATGGATTTTACTGCTTTTGAAAGAGAACAGCAGGCACATCTTGAAATATGCGAGGGTAAAAAATTCACTCTCAACGGAATAAAGAAAACATCAGGTCAGATAATGGGTAACTTTTTATCTGTTGTGTTTTCACCGGTTCATCTGTCTTTAGTTAAAGAAGGTCCTTATGAAAGAAGAAGATTTCTCGATATTGCCATAAGTCAGCTCAAGCCTAAATATGCTGTTACACTTTCTAACTACAATAAGGCAGTAGCTCAGAGAAATATTCTTTTAAAGGATATAGTATTTCATTCTGAGCTTTATGATACTCTTGATATATGGGAAGACAGAATTGCTTTCTTTGCTTCAGAGATTGTAAGACAAAGACTCGGATATATAAATAAGCTGAGTCTTTATTCTCAGGATATATATGACGGTCTGTCATCAGGCAAGGAAAAGCTTGATATTTCCTATTTACAGCAGACTGTAATTGCAGGAGATACAAAGCAGGAACTTTATGAAAGTATAAAAAATCAGCTTTATCTTTCAAGAAAAAATGACCTGACTACAGGCTTTACTTCTGTGGGTCCTCACAGAGATGACCTTGAAATTAAAATTGACGGTCTTTCTGCAAGAAATTACGGCTCCCAGGGTCAGCAGCGCTCTGCTGCACTTTCACTTAAATTAGGTGAAGCGGCGGTTATAAAGAGCTTTTCTTCCGAGCAGCCTGTTGCACTTCTTGACGATGTTATGAGTGAGCTTGATGAAACAAGACAGAATTATATACTAAATCATATAAAAGACTGGCAGGTGTTTATTACCTGCTGTGATCCGTCAACAGTAAAAAATCTTAAATCAGGTAAAAAGATAGAGCTTAAAGGCGGAAAAATTATAAAATAAAAGGTGAAATAGTATGTATCTTCACTTAGGACAGAATACGGTTATAGTACACGATGAAATTATAGGTATATTCGACCTTGACGGTACTACCGTATCAAAGAACACAAGAAATTATTTATCAAAGGCAGAAAAAGACGGCAGGGTACAGACAGTATCAAACGAGCTCCCTAAATCTTTCATAGTCTGCAGCGATAAAGAAAATGATTTTAAGATATATCTTTCACAGATATCCTGTGCTACTCTTTTAAAGAGAACTCAGGAAATGAAATATTAATAATAAAAGACCAATTTGAAAATAACGAAACGGAGGTATTAGCCATGGATGAAATCAAGGCTAACGCTGAAAATCAAGAAATTACCACAGTAGAAGAAATAATCGAGACAATGGATACTGTAGTAACAGAGGAGTATAATGCAGATGCCATTCAGGTGCTCGAAGGTCTTGAGGCTGTAAGAAAGAGACCCGGTATGTATATCGGTTCAACAGGCCCCAGAGGTGTTCACCATCTTGTATATGAAATCGTCGACAACTCAATTGACGAGGCTCTTGCAGGCTACTGTACTCATATTGAGGTTGTAATTTTACCCGGCAATGTTATTACCGTAAGAGATAACGGCCGTGGTATCCCTGTCGGTATCAATGAGCAGCAGGGTCTTCCTGCAGTAACCGTTGTACTTACAGTACTTCACGCCGGCGGTAAATTCGGCGGCAGCGGTTATAAAGTATCAGGCGGTCTTCACGGTGTTGGTTCATCTGTTGTTAATGCTCTTTCCGAATGGATGGAAGTTGAAGTATCACAGAACGGCCACGTACACCATCAGAGATTTGAAAGAGGTAATATCAAGACTGATCTTACTGTTATCGGTGACACAGATCTTACAGGTACCTTTGTAAAATTCAAGCCCGATGCACTTATTTTCCAGGAAACAACAGAATACGACTACGAAACTCTCAAAACACATCTTCGTGAGTCTGCTTTCCTCAACGCAGGTCTTGCTATCACTCTTACAGACAGACGTGACGAAGATAATATAGTAGAGGATTATTTCTGCTATGAAGGCGGTATCGGATCCTTCGTTGAGCATATAGGCGAAAGCTACGGTCTTACACCTATCCACGAAAAGGTTATTCACTTCTCAAGTGTAGACGGTGATAAGAGTGCCGAAATTGCTCTTATGTATAATGACGGCTATAAAGAGAGAATTTTCTCCTATGCCAATAATGTAAATACTGTTGACGGCGGTACTCACGAAACAGGCTTCAAGACAGCTCTTACAAAGGTATTCAACGAATACGGCAAAAAATACGGCTTCCTTAAGGATGCTGGTACAAAGCTTACAGGTGAAGACTGCCGTGAAGGTCTTGTTGCTGTTATTTCAGTTAAGCTGACAGAAGCTCAGTTTGAAGGACAGACAAAGGGCAAGCTGGGTAACACGGAAATGACAAAGCTTGTAAGCAACACAGTTTACAGAAAGCTTTCAGACTTCTTTGAAGAAAATCCTTCAGTTGCAAAGGCAATTGTTTCAAAATCACTTGACGCTTCAAGAGCAAGAGAAGCTGCAAGACGTGCAAGAGAAGCTGCAAGAAGAAAGTCTCCTCTTGAAAGCAACTCACTTCCCGGTAAGCTTGCTGACTGCACAGAAAAAGACCCCTCAAAGACAGAAATTTACATCGTAGAGGGTGACTCGGCAGGCGGCTCTGCTAAGGAAGGCAGAGACAGAACAATTCAGGCTATTCTTCCTCTCTGGGGTAAGATGCTCAACGTTGAAAAGTCAAGACCCGATAAGGTTATTTCAAACGAAAAGCTTCTTCCTGTTGTAACAGCTCTCGGTGCAGGCTTCAACGAAGATTTTGACGTTGAAAAGCTCAGATACCATAAAGTTGTTATTATGGCCGATGCCGACGTTGACGGTGCCCACATCAGAACACTTCTTCTTACATTCTTCTTCAGATATATGAGACCTCTTATTGACGGTGGTTATGTTTATATCGCTCAGCCGCCTCTTTATAAGCTCAGCAAAGGTAAAAAGCACGAATATGCTTACTCTGATGAAGAGAGAGACAGAATTATGGCAGAAATGCCCGGTGCTGATATTCAGCGTTACAAAGGTCTTGGTGAAATGGACCCCGAGCAGCTTTGGGAAACAACTATGAACCCCGAAAACAGAATTATGCTTCGTGTTACTCTTGAAGATGCAATTGCGGCTGACGAAACCTTCTCAATTCTTATGGGCGACAAGGTTGAACCCCGCCGTGAATTTATTGAAAAGAACGCTAAGTACGTTCAGAATCTTGACGTTTAATTATAAGGACTTGATGATATGACACCATACGGAATAGTTTACAGGGATAACCCCTATGCTCTGCAGAAGTCAGTAGAGATATGGCAAAAAAAATTCGGTGTTTTTAATATCAGTGCATTTTTAAAAATAGGCGGTATTTCTGCAGTTATACTTCTTGCAGTAAATCTCATTCTGGGACTTTTCACAGAAGACGGAATATTTACTTATCTCAGTTCCTTTACAGTAATGCTTATTCTTACATTTGTGCTTATTTATATGGTAGTGAATAACACCTATGTAAAGCAGATGGCTCTTACAAATACTCAGAAGGAAGACAAGCAGATTGTTCTTTATGAAGACCGTATGGAATACGGCACAGGTTACACAAGAGCAATATATTACTACAGCGATATTGTTTTTTGCTATGAGCAGGCAGACATACTGACAATTATTACGGACACTGCCGCAATTCCCCTCTCAATACAGAAAAGCAGTGTATCAAAAGGCGGCTACAATGAGTTTACTTCCATTCTCAGAAGAAACATCGGCGGAAAATATAGCTATGAGGGAGGTAATAAGTAATGAAATACTTTTCACTTTCCTATGCACTTACAGAAAAAGATTACAGCGATTACGAAAAGATAGTTTTTAAAGGCTCAGTTATTTTATCGATGAAAAGAATGCTTCTTCCTTTTATCCTTATTGTTGCTGCATGTCTTTTTATGGATAGTCTTTTCATAATCTCGGCTCTTGTATATTTCGCACTTTCAATTTTAATTCCTCAGATGGTGAGCAGAGAGTTTTCTCATAAAACAAGAAAAAATTCAAAGCTTCTCAGGCGTATGATGAATGTAGATTTTTACGGCGACCATCTTGTAATAAATTATATACCCAATGAAGCAGTAAGAAGCTACAGCGAAAAGCACTACGGATTTGATGTGGTGCAGAATATTTTAGAGAGCACAGAGAATATCTATTTCGCTTTTAAAGATAACAGTTTGCTGATTATCCCGAAAGCAGTCCTTGATAATGAAAAATATACGATGATAAGTAACCTTATAGAAAATCTTTTTAAAAATAAATATCAGAAACTCGGAAACTGACATATAACCTGAAAAAGATGGTGATAAAATGGAAAATTTAAATTACGAAAATCAAACAATTATTGATGTTGACCTGAACAGGGAAATGAGAAAGTCATTCCTTGACTACTCAATGTCTGTTATCACTTCCCGTGCTCTTCCCGATGTAAGAGACGGTCTGAAGCCTGTTCACAGACGTATTCTCTACACTATGCACGAAAACGGACTTTATCCTGAAAAGGCATACCGTAAATGCGCCGACACAGTAGGTAGCGTGCTCGGTTCATACCATCCTCACGGTGACGCATCTGTTTATGATGCTATGGTTCGTCTTGCACAGAAGTTCTCAACAAGATATATCCTCGTTGACGGTCACGGCAACTTCGGCTCAGTAGACGGTGACCCCCCTGCTGCTTACCGTTATACTGAAAGTAAGATGAGCAAGGTATCAATGGAAATGCTCACAGACATCGACAAGGATACCGTTGACTTTGCTCCAAACTACGATGACCGTCTTAAGGAGCCCACAGTTTTACCCTCACGTTTCCCGAATATTCTCGTAAACGGCTCAACAGGTATCGCTGTAGGTATGGCTACAAACATTCCCCCTCACAATTTAGGTGAGGTTATTGACGGTATGTGTCACTATATCGACAATCCCGATGCTTCTCTTGAAGACCTTATGCAGTTTATCAAGGGTCCCGACTTCCCCACAGCAGGTATCGTTATGGGCAGAGCCGGTATCAGAGCTGCTTACGGCACCGGCAGAGGCAAGATTGTTGTGCGCGCAAGAACTGAAATAGTCGAAGGTAAGAACGGCAGATATCAGATTGTTGTTTCCGAGCTTCCCTATCAGGTAAATAAGCGCAGACTTATTGAAGCTATTGCCGACCTTGTAAAGGATAAGAAAATCGAAGGTATCGCAGATATCAACGACTACTCAAACAGAGAGGGTATGCGTCTTGTAATTGACCTTAAGCGTGATGCAAACGCTCAGGTTGTGCTCAATCAGCTTTTCTCATTCACTCAGCTTCAGATTTCTTATGGTATTATCCTTCTTGCTCTTGTTGGTGGCGAACCCAAGATTCTCACACTCAAGCAGATTCTTGACCATTACATAGCTCATCAGAAGGAAGTTATTGTAAGAAGAACAAGATATGACCTTAAAAAAGCTCAGGAAAGAGCTCACATTTTAGAAGGTCTTATGACTGCTCTTGACTTTATCGATGAAGTTATTGCAATTCTCCGTGCTTCAAAGGATCAGAGCGAAGGTAAGCAGGCTCTTATTGACCGCTTCGGTCTCACAGATATCCAGGCTGATGCTATTGTCAAGATGAGACTCGGACAGCTGACGGGCCTTGAAAGAACAAAGATTGAAGATGAACTCGGTGCTCTCAAGATTAAGATTGCCGAATATATGGAAATTCTCCAATCAGATGGCAAGGTACTTCAGATTGTAAAAGAAGAAGCAATGGTTGTAAGAGACAAGTTCTCTGATGACAGAAGAACAGAAATTGCTGCTGTAAGCGGTGATGTTGATATTGAAGACCTTATTCCCGAAGAGGAATGTGTATATACTCTCACAACTCTCGGTTATATCAAGCGTCAGCCCGTTGAGGTTTACTCACTTCAGAACAGAGGCGGCAGAGGCGTTAAGGGTATGACAAGAAGAGAAGAGGACGTTGCAGAAACAATGTTCACCTGCTCCAGCCACGACTTCATTATGTTCTTTACCACTAAGGGTAAGACCTACAGAATCAAGGGTTATGAGATTCCCGAAGGCAGCAAGCAGTCTAAGGGTATGAATGTAGTAAATCTTCTTCCTCTTGAAGCTGATGAAAAGGTCAGCTCAATGATAAGAGTACCCGACTTCGGCGGTGAAGATATCAAGTATCTCTGCATGGTTACAAAGAAGGGTATCATTAAGAGAACTGACCTCGAACAGTATAAGAATATCCGTAAGAGCGGTATAATTGCTATTAATCTTGACGAAGACGATGAGCTCGCGTGGGTACGTCTCACAGACGGCAACGATGACATACTCGTTGCAACAAGAGGCGGTATGAGTATCCGCTTCAATGAAAACGATTGCCGTCCCATCGGCAGAACTGCCCGCGGTGTAAAGGCTATTGAGCTTAAAGCCAATGACGAAGTTGTGGGTATGTGCGTAATTCCCGAAAATCAGGATGACAGCAAGAAAATTCTTACAGTTTCAGAGACAGGTCTCGGCCGTCTCAGCAACCATGACGAATACCGTGTTCAGACAAGAGCCGGTAAGGGTGTTCTCAACTACCACACCGAAAAATACGGTGAGGTTGCTTCAGTGCTTCTTGTAAGTGACGAAAACGATATAATTCTCATTTCCTCCGACGGTATTATTATCCGTATCAAGGCTTCTCAGATAAGCACAGTTTCACGTACATCCAAGGGTGTACGCGTTATGAGAGTCAGCGAGGGTGAAAAGCTCGTATCCGCCACTGCAGTATCATCAAGTGATGAGGAAGAAACAGCTGAAATAGAAACAGCAGATGAAGAAGTAAAGGAAGAAACTCCTCAGGAATAATAAGAAAATGGAAAGCCGATTTTTAAGCTTTATTTGAAGATAAAGAAGATAATAAAAATTGGCTTTCGTGGCTTTTTATAAAAAGAAAGAAGTGAAACAATGCACGTTAAGGAGAAGAAATCAAAAAAAGTTAATCCCGTTGCGGCATTTCTTTGGAAAGATAAAAAAAGAAGAGCCAAAAACTTTTATTTTCTGCTTGTGGTGATGCTTTGCCTTATTACTGCAGGTATGGGTTATATAACTGAAAAGCTTGACCTTATGAGTACAGGTGACGATTTAGGAAACACCGGAAATGAAATCACACAGGAAGTTATTTATGATGAAGAAGAGCTTGCTATTATGGACGCTATAGATTCGGCAGGCTCTCTCAACGATTTCCTTTATCAGTGGGCAAATAACGGCGGTGAGCTCTATTCCAGCAAGAATGTAATCAATGTGCTTCTTGTAGGACTTGATTCAAAAAATGCTTTGCAGTACGGCGGTAATTCTGACTCACTGATACTTGTATCACTCAACAAAAAGACAGAGAAAATCAGTATGTGCTCTTTCTTCCGTGATTCATGGTGCTATATGAATGTGGGCGGAAGAGACCGCTATGCAAAAATAAATTCATCATATTTCCACGGTGGCCCCGATGCACTCATTGATACCATTGAGAAAAACTTCAAAATAGATATAGACTACTATGTTGCTGTTGACTTTTCGTCATTCAGAGATATTATTGACGCTCTCGGCGGTATCACAGTCCCCGTTCAGGAGTATGAGGCAAATTATATAAACAAGACTAACCCAGATTTTCATATTGAGGCAGGCGACGCTGTCAAGCTTACAGGTAAGCAGGCACTTGTTTTTGCAAGAATCAGAAAGAGTGACTATGACAGTGACGTCAGCCGTACAAGAAGACAGAGACAGGTTATAACGTCTCTTATTCAGAGTGCAAAGAATGCATCCCTTAGTCAGCTCAACAACACTCTTGATGCACTTTTTGCTTATGTAAAAACAGATCTTACCAAGTCACAGATTCTCTCTTATGCTGCCCAGGCTCTTGCAAAGGGCTGGATAAACTATGAGATTACTCAGTTTACTCTTAGTGATCCTGATGTGTTCAAGACGGGATACGTGGGAAGTGCCTCCGTTGTATTTATGGATTTTCCCCTTGCGGCTCAGAGAGTTCAGACTGCAGTTTACGGTGAGAGTAATATTGTACTCGATGAAAACAGAGCAAAGGTATTTGACTTTGTTAAAAGATTCGGTTAAAAGAGGTTTATAAATATGGAAATAAAAATGGAAGTGGGCACAGTACATGAAATAAATGTTACTGTCGAAGATAATATGACCGCTGAAAGTATGAAAAGCGGAAGTCTTCCTGTCCTTGCAACACCTTATATGATTGCACTTATGGAGCAGGCTTCAGCTGAGCTTTGTCAGCAGTTTTTACCCGAAGGTATTTCAACCGTTGGTACCATGGTTAATATTCAGCACCTTGCTGCTACAAGCTTAGGTGCACCTGTGCGTACCGTTGCCACTCTCACTGCCTTTGACGGCAGAAAGGCAAGCTTCGATGTTGTTTCTTATGACAATGCCGGAGTAATCGGTAAGGGTACCCACGAGAGATTTACAATTAAAGTTGATTCTTTTATGAAAAAGACAGCTGACAGAAAGAATATTGTCAGCGAATAAAGAAAAGATGTGAGGAAAGCCGATTTGTCAGAGTATGAATCGGCTGAGTTTTGTATGGCAAATTTTGATTATGTGATTTTCGATTTTGACGGCACTGTTGCAGATACGGGTGAAGGTATACTCAGAAGTCTCCAGTA
This sequence comes from Acutalibacteraceae bacterium, assembly GCA_045532695.1. Classification (GTDB taxonomy): domain Bacteria; phylum Bacillota; class Clostridia; order Oscillospirales; family Acutalibacteraceae; genus UBA6857. The sequence continues at coordinate 7,421 of JAZSGK010000133.1, read as the reverse complement.
TTCTTTTACTGCTATGGGAGATGAGGCTCCTGACCTCAGTGACCTTACAAAGTTTATCGGTCCCCCGGTCTATTACAGCTACACAACTTTTTACGGTATCAGCGAAGACAAGGTCGATTTATATGTAAAGAAGTACCGTGAAAGATACAGCGAAAAAGGAATATACGAGTCACAGGTATACGACGGACTTAAGGATCTCATATATTCTCTCAAAAAAAATAACATCAAGGTGGGCATTGCCTCATCAAAACCGGAAAGACTTATCTATGCTGTGGCTGACTATCTCGAGATAACCGATCTGTTTGATGTTATTGTCGGTGTTAAGTCTGATAACAGCAAACACTCAACCAAAGCAGGTCTTATTGCTCAGGCAATGAAGGATATGGGTGCAACTGATAAAAGTAAGGTACTGATGGTCGGCGACAGATGCTTCGACATTGACGGTGCTCACGAAGCAGGCATAAAATGCTGTGGAGCACTATGGGGTTTTGGCAGTGAAGATGAGTTCAGGGCTCACAATGCCGAATATATAGTAAATTACCCGACAGAATTGATTGATTTAATTTATTAATCTAAATCAGAATAATAAAGGGTATTATAAATCTAATATAGAAATATAGCACCCTGATAATGTGAATAAATCTCACATTTTTATTTCTGTTGAATAGAAATTATTTTATAATACATAAGGTCGTTTTCAAAAAATCCATCAAATGATTTTACGTGTTATAAAACGACTTTTTCAACAATGAGTTGACTTAATGTTGAAAAATCAAGACGAAACAAAGGTTAGGATTTTTATGAAATATTTTGCAAAGGATTACGATGTAATAGTTATAGGTGCAGGCCATGCAGGTATCGAAGCCGGTCTTGCCGCTGCAAGACTCGGTGTGCAGGTCGGAGTCTTTACTATAAATATGGACTGGGTCGGCAATATGCCCTGCAACCCTTCAATCGGCGGTACATCTAAGGGACACCTTGTACGTGAGATCGATGCTCTCGGCGGTGAGATGGGAAAAGCAGCTGACGCTAATACACTGCAGAGCCGTATACTTAATCTCAGTAAGGGTCCTGCTGTCCACTCACTTCGTGCTCAGATAGACAGACGCAGATACAGCGAATATATGAAGCACATAATGGAAAAACAGGAAAACCTGGAGCTTGTTCAGGCTGAAGTTACTGACCTTACTCAGAATAATGACGGTACCTGGCAGATTATCACCCGCCTTGAAGCTATATACAATGCAAAATGTGTTATCCTTGCAACTGGTACTTTCCTGGCAGGTAAGATATATGTCGGTGATGTATCATATGATGGCGGACCTGATGGCATGTTTGCCTCATGTGATCTTGCAAGGGCACTCAAAAATTTAGGCGTGCCTACCCGCAGATTCAAAACCGGTACCCCCTCGAGAGTAAACAGAAGAAGTATAGACTTTACAAATCTCGAAAGACAAGACGGCGACGAGGTTGTAGTTCCGTTTTCTTTTGACGGCGAATACACTCCTGAAAACAAACTCCCCTGCTATATAAGCTATACAAATGACGAAACAAAGCGTATTATAATGGAAAATATTCACCGCTCTCCTCTTTATAGCGGAAAAATTGACGGTGTCGGTCCAAGATACTGCCCATCTATTGAAGACAAGATTGTCAGATTCTCTGAAAAGCCCCGTCATCAGCTCTTTATTGAGCCTTGCGGTGAGAATACGGAAGAAATGTACCTTCAGGGAATGTCATCATCTTTACCTGAAGATGTGCAGCTCAAGTTCCTCAGAACAATCCCCGGTCTTGAAAATGTACAGGTAATGAGAACTGCTTACGCTATAGAATATGACTGTGTTGATCCTCTTGCTCTTAATGCAAGCCTTGAATTCAAAGATTATAAGGGACTTTTTGGCGCAGGTCAGTTCAATGGTTCAAGCGGATATGAAGAAGCAGCGGCTCAGGGCCTCATAGCCGGCATCAATGCTGTTCAGAAGATTATGGGTAAAGAACCGCTTATTCTTGACAGAGCATCTTCTTATATAGGTACTCTTATAGACGATCTGGTGACTAAAGGCTGTTCAGATCCTTATAGAATGATGACTTCGCGCTCAGAATACAGACTTATTCTGCGTCAGGACAATGCGGACATAAGACTTACTGAATACGGATATAAGATAGGTCTTGTTGGTGAAGAAAAGTATCAAAGGCTTCAAACAAAGCTAAGATTAATAGAAGAAGAACTGGAAAGAGTGTCTAAAGTCAGCATTCCGCCCACAAAAGAGCTCAATGATATGCTTGTTTCACGTGAAACATCGCCTATGTCAACAGGTTGCAGGTTAAAAGAACTCCTTAAAAGACCGCAACTCAACTATGAAGCACTTAAAGATTTTGATAAAGATCGCCCTGATTTACCCAGAGATGTCTTTGAACAGGTTGAAATCAGCATTAAATATGACGGATATATCAAGCAGCAGTTATCTCTTGTTGAAGAAATGAGGCGCCTTGAAGTTAAGAAACTGAGTCAGGATATAGATTATGCCGAAATAGTAGGACTCAGAATGGAAGCACAGGAAAAACTCAATAAAGTAAAGCCTGCAAATCTTGGGCAGGCTTCAAGAATAAGTGGCGTAAGCCCGGCAGATATATCTGTACTTCTTATTTATCTCGCAAAAAGGAAGTGATAAAATGGCAGAACCCTTTATTTTAAAGGCTTTATTAAAGGAAAAGGCTGAAATGTTTCACGTGAAACTTGATGAACAAGCATTGGAACGTTTTGATATATATGGTAAGCTTCTTGTAGAATGGAATGAAAAGATAAATCTTACAGCCATAACTGACCCGGAAGGTGTAACAATCAAGCATTTTCTTGATTCCCTGACTATTTTTAATTATGTAGATATTCCTGAAAGTTCAAAAGTTATTGATGTAGGTACCGGAGCCGGTTTTCCCGGTCTCGCAATGCTTATAGCCCGTCCTGATCTTGATATAACACTTATGGATAGCACTAAGAAAAGACTCATGGTAATAGAAAATATATTAGAAGCGATTGGATTAAAGGCAAATGTGGTACATTCAAGAGCTGAAGAAGCAGGGCAGAACAAGAAGTTCAGAGAAAAGTATGATTTTTCTACTGCAAGGGCTGTAACAAACCTCAGAGATCTGGCAGAATACTGCTTGCCTTTCGTTAAAGTGGGCGGTAGCTTTATTCCTATGAAAAGTGCAAAAGCGCAGGAAGAAATTGCTGATGGAAAGAAAGCCATACATATTTTAGGAGGACAGATTATTAAGCAAGATACCTTTGAATTATTGGATTGCGGTGAACGAACTATAATTAATGTCAAAAAGATTTCGTCAACTCCTGCGAAATATCCCCGTTCTTCGGCAAAAATCGCAAAGAATCCTATAAAATAAGGATATTACTTGCAGAAAACATAAGAATATTGTAAAACGAATTTTGTGGACAACCTCTCTTCGCTGTGATATTATCTATGCGAAGAGAGGTTTTAATATCTCTTTAGCTAAACGGAGGTATTAACTATGATAAGTGAAAAGCCCAGAACCGCAGGTCAGGTGCTTCTTATACCGAATGATCAGATTTATCCTAATCCAAACCAACCCAGACAGCTGTTTGATCAGGAAGAATTGGTAAATCTGGCTATAAGTATAAGAATGAATGGTATTCTGCAGCCCATTACTGTAAGACAAACTGAAAAAGGATATGAACTTATATCGGGTGAAAGACGCCTGAGAGCATCAAAACTTGCAGGTTTAGTGTCTATACCTTGTATAGTAGTAGAAGTAAATAATATGAAATCGGCAGTTTTTGCCCTTATAGAGAATTTGCAACGGCAGAATCTCAGTTATTTTGAGGAAGCTCTTGCCATAGACAGGCTCATGAGTGAATATGGACTTTCACAGGAAGAGGCTGCAAGACGACTTGGTAAGGCACCGTCAACGGTATCAAATAAACTCAGATTGCTTTCTTTACCGGAAGAAGCAAGAAATAAGCTTATGGAAAAAGGTCTAACTGAGCGACATGCCAGAGCTCTGCTGAAGTTAGAAAAAGACGAAGTTCTGCCTGTTCTTGACAGAATAATAGAGAAAAAACTAAATGTGACACAGACAGAAGAATTGATTGATGAGATGATCTGTAAAAAGGATAGTCCCAGACGTCAGACAAAAAGAATGTTCAGTGATGTAAAGATATTTCTTAATACTATAAACAGTGCAGTTGATACAATGAAAAAATCCGGTATCGGAGCAGACATAAAACGGGAGGATACAGGGGAAAGCTACATATATAGAATAGAAATACCCAAAAAACTAATGTATAAGCTTCCTGATAAACAAAAAGCATCCTCATAGGTGGCTACACTGCATTGCAGTGATTCCATATAATCATATCTTTCTCTTTCACACCCCATGGAGAAACCACCCTTTCCGGGTGGTTTTCTTCGTAGTTTCACGTGAAACAGTGTAATTTTTGAAAAAAATCTCTTTTAAGACTTTAAAAATAGTAAATACTATGATATAATGAACCTTATAAAAGCTATTTTGAGCAGAAAGGTAAGAATTATGGGAAAAACCATAGCTATTGTTAATCAGAAAGGCGGCGTTGGCAAGACAACAACATCTGTCAACCTTGCAGCTTCTATAGGAAGTCTCGGTTATAAGACGCTTTTAGTTGACGTTGACCCTCAGGGTAATGCCACAAGCGGCCTTGGTGTAAATAAAAAGGACGTTGAAAAATCAACCTATGATATGATTGTTGCGGGTGTTAAAGCTGAAGAGATTCTGATTGAGACTCCCTTCAAAAAGCTTGATTTACTTCCGTCAAATATTGATCTTGCAGGTGCAGAGTTGGAGCTTGTTGATATGCAGGGCAGAGATTCACGCATTAAGAATGCTCTTGCGCCCCTCAAAGAAAAGTATGATTTTATTATTATCGACTGTCCGCCGTCATTAGGACTTATAACCATCAATGTTCTGGCTTGTGCCGACAGCGTACTCGTGCCGATACAGTGCGAATACTACGCTCTTGAAGGCCTTTCACAGCTTATGAATACCATAAGGCAGGTAAAACGTTTGTATAACCCACTTATTGAGCTTGAGGGGGTACTTCTTACTATGTACGACGGCAGACTGAACCTTACCCAGCAGGTTGTAAACGAAGTAAAACGCTTCTTCCCGCAGAAGGTTTATTCAACCGTTATTCCACGTAATGTAAGACTTTCTGAGGCTCCGAGCTTTGGTCAGCCGGTACTCTATTATGATAAGTCTTCAAAGGGCAGCATAGCTTATGTGGATTTTACTAAAGAATTTCTGAAAAAGAATAATAAACGTCCGAGAGGATAAAAAAGGAGGATATTATGGCCCCGAAAAAGAAGGCAGGCCTTGGTAAAGGTCTCGATGCACTTTTTATTGATAACTCCACTGAAGAAAACGGTGATAAACTCATAAATATCAATGATATTGAGCCCAACAGAGATCAGCCCAGAAAGAATTTCAACGAGGAAGCTCTCAAGGAGCTTGCTGACAGCATTGCTATGCACGGTGTTATTCAGCCTTTGTTGGTACGCCCTTTAAGTGATGGCGGTTATCAGCTTATTGCCGGCGAAAGAAGATGGCGTGCTTCGCGTATGGCAGGACTTACTCAGGTACCTGTAGTTGTAAGAGAAATGAATGATGAGGAAGCTATGGAGTTGGCCCTTATCGAAAATTTACAGCGAGAGGACCTCAATCCCATCGAAGAAGCCGAGGGCTTTAAGCTGCTTATGGATACCTATTCATTTACTCAGGAGCAGGCTGCAGAAAAGGTTGGTAAGTCACGTCCTGCAGTAGCAAATGCACTGAGACTTCTCTCTTTGCCCGAGACCGTATTGGATATGGTTAAACAGGGAATAATTTCATCAGGTCATGCAAGAACTCTTATTCCTTTGACAGATGAGAAATTAATTATAAAATTAGCTGAAGAAATTTCACAAAAGGAATTAAGTGTGCGTGAAACTGAAAGAATAGTTAAAACATTGCTTAAGCCGAAGAATGAAATTGTAAAGAAAAATTCAAAGAGAGACCCGTACTACGATGAATGCGAGATCGCAATTCGTGAAGAACTGGGCAGAAAGGCAAAAATCAATGTTTCAAGGGGCAATAAGGGCTCAATTGAAATAGAATTTTTCAGTAAAGAAGACTTACAGAGCTTGTTAGAGGCTCTTTCAAGATAATTAAAAGGAGTAAATAAAAATGTTAGATATTAAACTTATAAGAGAAAATCCCGACAAAGTAAAGGCAGCAATGAAAACCAGAAACAAGGATATGGATGCTGTTGTCGATGAAATCCTTGCAATTGATAAGCAGGTAAGAGAGCTTACACAGAAGGCTGATGCTCTTAAGGCAGAGCAGAATGCTGCAAGCAAGAAAATCCCTCAGATCAAGAAAGAGGGCGGTGATATCAGCGAGATTATGACCCGTATGAACGCTATCAAAGAAGAGGTTAAGGCTCTTGATGCAGATAAGGCAGAGCTTGCTGCCAAGCAGAAGACAATGATGTACGAATTTCCCAATGTACCCTCAGATACAACACCCGTCGGTAAAGATGACAGCGAAAATGTTGAGGTACGCCGTTGGGGTGAGCCCAGAAACTTCGATTTTGAAGCAAAGGCACATTGGGATATCGGTGCCGATCTCGGTATTCTCGATCCTGAAACAGCTGCAAAGGTAACAGGTGCACGTTTCCATTTCTACAGAGGACTCGGCGCAAGACTTGAAAGAGCTATCATCAACTTCTTCCTCAATACTCATACAGAACACGGCTACACAGAAGTTTTCCCTCCCTTTATGGTTAACAGAGCTTCAATGACAGGTACAGGTCAGCTTCCCAAGTTTGAAGAAGATGCATTCAAGCTTACTAATGACTACTTCCTTATTCCTACGGCAGAGGTACCCGTAACAAATATGTACCGTGATGATATTATGGATGGCTCACAGCTTCCTATGAGCTTCTGCGCGTATTCAGCTTGCTTCAGAGCAGAGGCTGGTTCAGCCGGCAGAGATACAAGAGGTCTTATCAGACAGCATCAGTTCAATAAGGTTGAGCTTGTTAAGTTTGCAAAGCCCGAAGAAAGTTACGCTGAGCTTGAAAAACTTACGAATGACGCAGAAAGAGTGCTTCAGCTTTTAGGTCTTCCCTACAGAGTTGTTGCTCTTACAACCGGCGATATTGGTTTCTCATCAGCTAAGACTTACGATATTGAAGTATGGATGCCTTCATACGGCAGATATGTTGAAATCAGCTCCTGCTCAAACTTCGAAGATTTCCAGGCAAGACGTGCTTCAATCAGATATAAGAACGGTCCCAAGGATAAGGCACAGCTTGTGCACACACTTAACGGTTCAGGTGTTGCTATCGGCAGAACTACTGCTGCTATTCTTGA
>JAZSGK010000033.1:0-3612 GCA_045532695.1 Acutalibacteraceae bacterium | reverse complement strand
TGCTTCAATAAACAGCCCGGCTATACACAATCAACAGCTATCCTCACAATATGGACCAATGATATAAAAACTTTAGTCTGTTTTATATGTAGGGGGTATTGTTATATCTTTTTGGTACTGTCTCTAACACAAAAAAAGCGGCAGGACAAACCTACCGCTTTAATTATTGAACTGTAAACTTTGCGGGCAGAGAGTTGTTTCTTACACAAAACTATCCCGCAATTCCGAATTCATAATTCCGAATTAATCAGATGCCGCCGCCTACTGAGCCGTCCCAGGTATCAACGGTTGTGGCTTTCATTTCTTCTTCGTCAAACCAGCGTGTTGTAACGGCCTTTGTCTCTGTGAAGAAACGGAATGCATCCTTACCGAGGCAGTGGAGATTACCGAAGAATGAAAGCTTGTGGCCTGTGAAGGGGAATACGCCAACGGGTACGGGGATACCAACGTTAACACCAACCATACCGCCGTCTGTTCTCTTTGCGAATTCTCTTGCATAGTAGCCGTTCTGTGTGAAGATAACTGAGCCGTTAGCAAAGGGATTGCGGTTCATAAGAGCAAGACCCTCTTCGAAGTTCTTTACTCTCTTGATGCAGAGCACGGGGCCAAAGATTTCCTGAGTACCTACAGACATTTCTTCTGTAACGTTGTCAAGAATTGTGGGGCCTACATAGAAGCCGTTTTCATAGCCTTCAACCTTAGCATCTCTACCGTCGAGAACGAGAGTTGCACCCTCTTCGATACCCTTGTTGATCCAGTTGATAACGCTTGCCTTATGCTCAGCTGTTACAACGGGGCCGAGAGTTGATTCGGGGCAGTATGCGGGGCCGAGCTTAAGCTCTGAAGCGTACTGCTTGAGAAGAGCAACGAGCTTATCTGCAATGCTTTCCTGAGCAACAACTACGGGAAGAGCCATACATCTTTCACCTGCACAACCGAATGAGGAGTTGATGATACCTCTTGCTGATCTTTCGAGAGCAGCGTCTTCGAGTACAAGTGCATGGTTCTTAGCTTCGCAGAGAGCCTGAACTCTCTTGCCTGTTGCTGAAGCTTCTTTGTATACGTGAAGACCAACCTTTGTTGAACCAACGAAGGTGATACCCTTAACATCGGGGTGCTTGAGGAAGATGTCAGCTTCAACTCTTGAGCAGGTTACAAGGTTAACAACGCCCTTGGGAAGACCTGCTTCGTAAAGGAGCTCGTTAAGTCTCATAGCTGTCATGGGAGTCATTGAAGCAAGCTTAAGAACGATTGTGTTACCGCAAGCGATGCAGCAGGGAACCATCCAGCCCATAGGAATCATACCGGGGAAGTTGAAGGGTACGATACCTGCGAAAACACCGACGGGCTCATAATAGAGAGTTGTGTCATAGCCGTTTGATGTATCTCTCATAGCGTCGCCCATTGTAAGTGAGGGAGCGCTGAGTGCAAGCTCAACGGGCTCTTTAACCTTGAGGATATCGCCCTTAGCTTCTGAGAGAACCTTACCGTGTTCTGTTGCGCAGAGCTCTGCAAGCTCGTCCATATGCTCAACGAGAAGCTCGCGGAATTTATAGAGAACCTGAACTCTCTTCATAACAGGTGTATTTGACCATGCGGGGAAAGCAGCCTTAGCTGACTGAATAGCAGCCTCAACCTCTTCTGAAGTACAGCAGGGTGTTTCAGCGATAACCTCGCCTGTGCTGGGGTTGTAAACGGGCATATACTTTTCGGTCTTTGAGTCGAGCCACTGACCGTCTACAAAATACTTTAATCTTTTGATCTGTGCCATTTTGGTAACTCCTTAATTATTATTTTTTACATCACCTTATATTAAGCCATAAAATTGAAAATAAATCAATAGTAAGACTCAATTTTTCCGAATTTAAATGATAATTTTTTTCGCAGCCGCAATCAGATCTTCCTTAGCGGTGGCTTTAATCTGTTCAAATGGCAGGTGGTCGGGGTTAGTTTCAACCACCTGAGCGATGCCTAGATCATTGATGAGCTTTTCGTCGGCTGTGTTGAGACCGACTACAGCGGCAACTCTCGTATGCGCGCATCTCTTTGCCACACCGAATGGAAGCTTACCCATAAGGCTCTGAGAGTCCATTTTGCCCTCTCCCGTTATTACAAGGTCAGCATCTTTTACCTTCTCATTAAAGTCGAGCATATCAAGTATGTGGTCGATACCGCCCTTGAGCTTGCCGCCGAGAAAGGCAACAAGTGCGAAGCCGAGACCGCCTGCGGCACCTGTGCCCTCATAATGTGAGAAGTCTTTTTTCAGGTACTCTGCCGATATACCTGCAAGGTTCTTAAGGCCCGAGTCGAGTGTCTCTACCTGCTTTTCGCTTGCTCCCTTCTGGGGACCGTATATGTAAGCGGCACCGTTTTTGCCGTAAAGGGGATTTTTAACGTCGCAGAGTACGGTTATTTCGCTTTCCTTTATTCTTTCATCGAGATAGGATAAATCAATGCTGACTATATCGGAAAGTCCCTCACCGCAAAGAGCTACTTCATTTCCGTCTTTGTCCGTAAATTTTCCGCCGAGAGCAGAGGTACAGCCGATACCGCCGTCAGTTGTAGCACTTCCGCCTATGCCGATGAAGAATTTTCTTATGCCTTTATCGAGGGCATTTTTTATAATCTCACCCGTACCGTAGGTTGATGCCCTCATTGCATCGTTTTCTTTTTCTATGGTGATACCCGATGCCATTGCCATTTCGATTACGGCAGTGTCACCGTGGATTATGGCGTAGTAAACATCTATATCTCTGCCAAGAGGACTCTTTGCCCTGAGACAGACTTTTTCGCTGTCCTCAACAGCACACATAAAGCTTTCTGTCATTCCCTCACCGCCGTCGGCAATGGGAAGTGAGACGATTTCAAGGTCGTCATTTTCTTCGAGCAGTGACTTTTTAACCAGCTCGCAGACCTCAAGTGATGACAAGGTACCCTTGAAAGAATCGGGAGCAATAACTATCTTTTTCATTTATATTACCATCCTTCTGAGTTCTTCTATGCTGTCAAGGACAGGTGCACCTGTCTCAAGAAGCCTTTCCTTTGACTGATGTCCCCTTGCAATAAGAATACAGTCACAGCCTATATTCTCCGCAACCTCAAAATCGTGGAGAGTATCGCCGATCATAAGCACCTGAGCAGGGTCAATGTCATTCTGCGTAAGCCACGCAAGGGCAATGCCAACCTTGCCTTTGACATAGATATCTCTGGCACCTAAAAGCTCTGTAAAAAGATAATCTACATCGTGTACCCTCACCTGCTTCTCGAGCCATCTCTGCTCCGTCTGGGAAAGAATTATCTGCTCAATGCCCTTATATTTAAACTCCCTTATGACACTTTCAGCGTCGGGAAAAATCTCAAGCTCATAAAATCTTTCGTCGAACTCCAATACATATTCCCTTGCAATGTCCTCGAACTTTTCGTTTTCAAGGTCGAAGTCAAGGCTTTCGTAGAACTTTATAATGGGAAACTGAAACTTTTCCTGATATTCCTCAAGGTCTTTTATGAGCATTCTGCCACGCCTTGAAAGAAGGGTGTTTTCCACTTCAAAATTTATCTGCAGGTCATCAAGTATTGTGCCGTTCCAGTCCCAGATTATGTATTTATACTTCA
>JAZSGK010000132.1:0-2880 GCA_045532695.1 Acutalibacteraceae bacterium | reverse complement strand
CTTCATTATAGGCTCGGGGTCAGTTGTGAGAGTGTTCATACCGAAACAGTCCTTGGGCTCGATTATAAGTAGCTTGCCTTCTTTTTCCAATGCTTCAGCTTTAGTGATAATCTCGCTGCAGCGTGTGTGCAGAGTCTTCATCAGAGAAAACACAGGAGGATACTTCCTTATTCTCGAAGCTAAAACTTTTGTGGCAAACATAGGCTCACAGTATTCCTTTCGAGGCTTGGTCAATACCAATATAACCTTGTCACAACCATCAGCGAAAGCCTTTTCAATAGGAATAGGCTCTGCGATACCGCCGTCGAAATACAGGTTATCGCCAAGAGAGACAGGCTTACAGACACCGGGCAGACAGCAGCTTGCCTTAAGAATACTGTAATCGTTCTGTCTCATATCATCTTTAGTGAAAAACACACCCTTGCCGTCAGACGCTCTTGTAGCAGTAGCCAAAAATATGATGTCCGATTTCATCGCCGACGGAAAATCAAGAGGATTTTCACCGCCCTCGTTGCTGAGGGTGCTGTAAATATAGTCAAGACCGAGATAAGAGCCGCTTTTAAGAAAATTGCCGAAGCTCATATACTCTTTACGTCGGGGATATTCTCTGTAAAACTCGAGGGTACGGCCTCTCTGACCTGCTATATAGGTTATGAGGTTTGCACTGCCTGCGGATACACCGAGACAGTAGGGGATACTTACATTTTCATCAAGGAGACGGTCATATAGCCCTGAGGAATAGACACCTCTCATACCGCCGCCGACATCAACTATACCTGTCATTACTTCACCAGACGGTACACTGCCGTAGCGTGAGGAGCGATGACTGCAGATACAGTATCGGTAACCTTTGAGGTTTCCTTAGTCCAGAGCTCAGTAGCGGTAAATTCACCGTCAAATCCGAATTTTTTAAGATCCAGGGATATTTCTCTTTCTTCATCCGAGGTGTTAAAGAGGGCGATAACTCTGTTGCCGTCTTTGTCTAGGCAAGTCCACACAGCTTCGTTTCTGTTTCGTCTGAGCTGTCTGTTTTCGCTTGAATACTGATTGATTTCGAGAATATCTCTGTTAGTGATAACCTCTAAGTCTTCGGGTCTGTTTTCTCTGAGCTCACCTCCTAAGATAAGAGGCGAACGGAAGATTGACCAGAGAGTGAGCATAGTTTTCTGCTCATCGGGAGTGAAGTTAGTGTATCTGTCTCTGTCGCCAAGGCAGGAGCAGTTTTTGCTTATCTTACCTAAGGGGAGCATATCACAGTCGGGCCATGAGCCGACTTTAACGTGGTCAGCCCATTTCTCACAGCGCTCGAACATATTCAGAAGCTTATCCCAATGATCCCAGAAGTCACCTGTCATACGCCACATATTAGCGTTCTGTGAAAGGTGGAAGGCTTCACTTATAACAGCAGGACCGGGGGAGAGGGAGAGTACCATATCTCTGCCACAGTTATCTATGGCATTACGGATAAGCTCGATTTCGCCTCTTGCACTGTAAGGATCGTGAGGCTTGAACTCGGTGTTGGCAATGTCGTCAACCTTGACGAAGTCAACACCCCAGGAAGCATAAAGCTCAAAAAGGCTGTTATAGTATTCCTGAGCACCTTCTTCCCAATGCTTAACACCGTACATATCGGTATTCCATGCACAAACGGAAAAGCCGGATGCAATGTCACGTGCAGTTTTTGAAGTGCCCTTGACAGATGTGTTCTGATGCACAGCCTGGCGGGGGATACCTCTCATAATGTGAATACCGAACTTGAGTCCCATAGCGTGGATTTTATCAGCAATGGCCTTGAAGCCCACTCCGTTTGCACTTGAGGGGAAACGGTTAACAGCGGGGATAAGACGTGAATACTCGTCCATACAAAGCTCGGTGAAGTTATTATAGAAGTTAGATGTAGCCTTAGGCTCATACCATTGGATATCGCAGACTATATATTCCCAACCGTATTCCTTAAGGTTATCTCTCACATACTCAGCGTTGCCGAGAAGCTGTTCTTCGTTTACAGCGGCGCCGTAGCAGTCCCAGCTGTTCCAGCCCATAGGCGGACGGAGTGCAAATGTATTTTTTTTTTGCATAGTTTTTCTCCTGAAAGGTTATTTTAGAATATTTTAACAGCAAAGGAAACACATGTCAATAAAAAGCGGCAAATCATTATTTTTTTTGTACTCTGCCGAGAGCTTCGGTGAACTGTTCAAAAGTCAAAGTCTGACCGCCCCGGAGTTTTTCAAGTATTTTCATACTTTTCCTTCCTGTCCGATTTTAAACGACAGATTGATTTATAAAGCCGGTGTTGTCGGGCACCGCTCATCGGACATTGCACGTTTATATGCCTGTGCAGGTAATTTGGATATGAAAAAAGCACCCGGTTAAAGGTGCTTAAGTCAACATTTATATTCGCATCTACCCGTTTCAGGGTTATATGCTCCACATTCTTTTTCAAGGCAATTCACGAACTGCGCTGTGTTGCTTTGATATTCTGTCCAACTCTTTTGCTGTCCTTCATCGTTGTATTCCAGGACAGTTTGTGTTGTTATCTGCCTATTCACTGCATAAGGACAATTCATTTTATCAACTCCTTTTTGGGTATAAGAAAAGCACCTACATTTCTGTGGGTGCCTTTGAAATAAAGGTTCATTTGTGCAGTAAGAATCTGTTAATGATTTTCATTAATTTGCTTTAAGTATCTCTCGTAACTCTTTTGAGCTTCAGGTGGTGCATCTTTTTTTATAACCGGTATATGATTTTTAAATTCCCACCAACTACGGTCGCTTTTCCAATATAAGTCGAGTTTTTTCAATGCATCACACCTCCTTCAATAGTTTTACAAATTCTTCTGTAAAATCGTTTGGACACGAATTATCTCTTGCGAAACTTTCA
>JAZSGK010000244.1:0-2822 GCA_045532695.1 Acutalibacteraceae bacterium | reverse complement strand
CGGAAATTCCCTGCCTCCAAGGGCAGCCACCTCCCGCGTCATCGCATATCATTGTGGTCTGTCAAGACATAGTTATACCCTACTATCCTTAACATACGAGAGCTATTATACACTATGCTTTGGTGAATGTCAACGATTTTTTGAAAAAAAGTTTGTGAAAAATGCAGATTTTTATTTTGTTCACAAATTGCCCCAAAATGTAGTGTTTTAGGGGCTTCAGGCACTATATATGCCTTTATCGCTTTGCTGTTTTAACGGTTTAAAACACTTGCAAACACCCGAAAGAGCGTATTAAATTCGGAATGCGGAATTCGGAATGCGGAATTGCGTCGTACTCTGCCGAAAAACGACTCTTTTACCGCAGAATGAAACTATATTTGCTGTATCGCAGAAGGTCTGTGCAAAAAAATGGGAAGCGGCTCCATTAAAACCGCAAAGCGGTTTTACAAGGTAGACCTGAAATGGTCTCCCTTGAGGCGAAGCTCACGCTTCGCCTATGGAGCCGCCGCACCCACTTACAGGCAGCAACTCCCGACCAATGCTAAATGGCAAAGTCGGGAGTTTAATTTATTGTACTATATTATACCGGGCCCAAAACCTTGTCCGAAGCAGGTACAAGCTTTGCCCAGCCTGCCATGCCTGACTGTCTGAAGGTCTGCTCTTTCGTAACAGGCTTCATAGGTACATCAAATTCATGGGGGTAAATCAGCATCTGAATTTTGCCTATAATCGGGAATAGCAGCGGCAGAAGAATTTTAAAGGAAGCTACGTCCCACACAATGTAAGAAAAGAACATACAATTGAATATGGGATCCCAATGGTTTGGGTAGTAAATAATAGCGTTTGATACGCGGCGCAGCTCTCTGAGAGTGAGCTCCTCTTTAAGAGAAATCTGTCCTTCCATACCGTAGACAGTCTGTGAATAAGCTTCTATATTATAGTATATTGTCCAACCGTCTTTTCTCTTGAACAGGCCGACGGATACACCCTCCCCCGGCTGAAGCTTATAAAGACCCACTGTGAGCTCCTGATCAGTGAGGTTTTCTACATAAACCCAGGTGTGTCCCATCGGATGAACACTTGACTCATCAAGATACACATAAAAATTGGCGACTATATCCTTATCCCTCAGGGGCTTGCTTTCCTCGGGAGTTTCTCCTGCGTCATCTTCTGTCGTGGGCTCTTCTGTAGTAGGTTCCTCGGTAGTTGGTTCCTCTGTAGTAGGTTCCTCTGTGGTTGGTTCTTCGGTAGTAGGTGGTTCGGTGGTTGTTGTATCACTGTCGGGTGCGGTAGTTTCAGCTTCCGTTGTCACCTCGGTAGTAGTTATCGCAGCAGTGGTTACTTCTTCTGTGTATTCTGTCGTTGTTTCTTCGGCAAATGCCACAGGTACAACTGTGAAGCATATTACAAACACGAGAAGCAAACTTAAAACTTTCTTTGAAATCATATCATTATTCTCTCCGTTATAAAGCTATATTCTGCCAAGACTATTGAGGGCGGCAGGTCTGAGATATGCTCTCGAGCCTGAGCCAACCTGTCTGAAGGCCTGATCAACAGTAACGCCTTTCATAGGAAGCTCATAGTAATGAGTTCTCATTTTCACCTGAAGAGTACCCAGAGGCGGCCATATAAGATGTATGAGCTTTTTATCCCTGCTGCAGCCTGCATTCCATATTCTGAAAGCAAAGTACATACAGTTGAAAATGGGATCCCAATGGTTGGGGAAGTTGATAAGTGCGTCTGATACATCTTTCACCTTTTCTGCAGTAAGCTCATCTTTAAGGCATATCTGATTTTCCATACCGTACACCGTCTGTACATAAGCCTCTACATTATAATAGATACCGAGTCCGTCTTTTCTTGCAAATACGCCTACAGACATTCCTTTATGGGCAGGCACTGTGTAAAGTCCCACCTTCATGGGCTTATCAGTGAGATTTTCGAGATATACCCACATATGACCTACCGGGTGAATATCCGTTTCCATAATATATATGTAATAGTTTGCTACAATTTTATCCTCTTTTGCCTTTGTAGTGTCTGCCGCATACGCAACAGGTAATGCAGTAAAACAAATCACAACTGCAAGTATCAGGCTGAGTATTCTTTTCTTCATCGCCATAACAATTCCGCACCTTTCTCTTTATTCTTTATAAAGTTTATACCTAAAACCCTTCTGTGTCAACATTTTTACACTAAACATAATAATTTTTATCTGTCTTTCTCGCCGGCATTATATTTAATCGCCGACACATGCTCGCCCGGGCCCGGACAGCTTGCCTTTATATTCAGTTTGTGTTATGATACTTAAAAGCCTCAGAAGGAAGTGTATATATAATGAAAAGTAACATAGTTCTTATCGGTATGCCTGCCGTCGGCAAAAGCACTATCGGTGTACTCCTTGCAAAATCCCTGCTCAGGAGCTTTGTTGATACTGACCTGATTATCCAGAGTGAGTACGGTTGCGGACTTTGTAATATAATAGAAAAGGAAGGCACCGACGCTTTCCTTAAAATTGAAAATGATGTTATACTTTCTCAGGACTACCGTATGAGCGTTGTGGCAACGGGCGGAAGTGCCGTTTACGGTGATGAGGCTATGGCGCACCTAAAAAAAGACGGTACGGTAATTTATCTGCGCCTGTCTCTCGGGGAAATCGAAAAGCGCATCGGCAATATCCACACAAGAGGTGTTGCGATGAAAAACGGCACAACTCTCAGAGAGCTTTACGATGAGAGAACTCCCCTATATAATATGTATGCGGATATAACCGTTGACTGCGAGGGCAAGACAGCAGAAGAAACCGTAGAGGAAATAGTGGG
>JAZSGK010000229.1:0-42251 GCA_045532695.1 Acutalibacteraceae bacterium | reverse complement strand
CAGGGCGACCTTCACGATATCGGCAAGAATCTCGTAAAAATGATGCTTGAGGGTGTGGGTATCGAGTGCATTGACCTTGGTACCGATATTTCAGCCGAGCAGGTGGTTGAAGCCGTAAAAGAAAGTGGCGCTGAGATTGTTGCCCTTTCATCACTTCTTACAACCACTATGGAATATCATAAGGATATTGTTGATACTCTCAAAGAGGCGGGACTGCGTGACAGCGTTAAGGTAATGATTGGCGGTGCTCCCGTTAATGCAGAGTTTGCTGAGCAGGTGGGCGCTGACGGATATGCTCCCGATGCCGCAACAGCGGCAGACCTTGCACTTTCGTTTTTCAAAAAGGATTAAGCCTATGAAACCGACAGTAAAAAAGATTATAGAGAATAAAGAGAAAACAATCCCTATTCTTTCATTCCCGTCCACACAGCTACTCGGTATTACCGTCAAAGAGCTTCTTGACAGTCCCGAAATGCAGGTCAGGGGTATGAAGGCAATAGCTGACAGATGCAACATCGGAGCGAGCCTTAATATGATGGATTTATCCGTTGAAGCAGAGGCCTTCGGTTGCAGAATTATGTTCAAGGACGATGATGTGCCGACTGTAAGAAAAGGCATAATTGATGACATTTTCGATGCAGAAAGCATAGTTGTACCGACTGTGGGTACGGGCAGAACTTCAGTTTGCATTGAGGGTATAAGACAAGCTAAGAGAGAAATTACAGATATTCCTGTTTTCTGCGGTGTTATCGGACCTTACTCTCTTGCAGGCAGACTTTTTGATATGACGGAGCTTATGATGGAGTGCTATGACAGCCCTGATGAGGTTAAAATTCTGCTTTCAAAGGCTACGGAGTTTATCATCGGCTACATAAAAGCCTTTAAGGCTGCAGGCGCTGACGGTGTTATTATGGCAGAGCCTGCGGCAGGTCTGCTTTCACCAAAGCTCAACGCAGAGTTTTCTGTACCCTTCGTAAAAGAGATTTTCGATGCAGTAAACGATGATGATTTTGTAATCTGTTACCACAACTGCGGCAATGCAATCGGTGATATGACTGCTGAGATTAAAACCTACGGTGCTGATATTTATCATTTCGGTAATGCAGTACCCCTTACAAAAATGCTTCCCGAAATGCCAAAGGATTCTCTTGTTATGGGTAACATCGATCCTGTGCTTTTCACTACATCAACACCAGAAAAAATAAAAGAGAGCGTGAAGGCTCTCTGTGATGAATGTAAGGCTTACCCGAACTTTATGATTTCGTCGGGCTGTGATATACCCGCTACGGCAAAGTGGGAGAATATTGATGCTTATTTTGAAGTGGTGAAATGTATATACGGATAAAAGAATCATTGTACTGTATAATGCAACGCCCTCAAAAATCGTTGCATTGTATCAAAATATGCGTAGAACCACAAAATCAATACCACTGTTGATACAATTCTATCGACGGTGGTATCGTTGTTTTGTTGAGGTTTTTCTTTGTGCTATAAGGTGTTATAAAATAAAGCGTTGCAGTTTAGGTAGATGCACTACCGTCTGCAACGCTGTTTTTATGTGTGTGGGGGTGAGGTTGATGAATTTTTGGGTGGGTAATCGTTAAATTGTGGGGTATCGTTGAAAGGTTGAATTAATAATCAATTCGATAAATTTAAATTAACTAATAATACCAACCAAGCAATTAAGCCGCCTAAATTCGGCGGCTCATCTTATACCCATTTTTCTGTTTTTACAATTTTACCCATTCCGTTTGCAAGGGTAGTGTCAGCAGAGCAGTAATTTAAAATAGTGCCTTCCTTAATATAAATCGGCATAGTTTTCAAGTCGATTTCTCTTGTTATCCACTTGCCGTCTGAAACGATCTTTTCTTTGGTAAAGTAGTCGAACCATATACCCTTTGGTAAATATAACTCTCTTGTTTTACTTTTGCTCATTGGTTTGAGAACGGGAGCAATCAGAAGGTTATCGCCGAACAGGTATTCATCGTCTATGTATCTTACAGTTCTGTCATCAGGATATTCAAGGTAAAGTGCTCTCATCATCGGAAGTCCTGTCTGTGTGCATTTCTCTGCCTGCTCATAAATATATGGCATAAGCGAGTAACGCAGTTTATCATAGTATCTGAAAATATCCAGTGCTTCCTTTGAAAAATTCCACGGCTCACGGTGAGTGTTGTTGCCTACACCGTGACAGCGTGAATGCGATGAAAAAAGACCCATCTGAGCCCAGCGGATGTATAACTCATCACTCGGCAGACCTATAAAGCCGCCGATATCATGAGACCAGAACGGAATACCGCTCATACCGACAGACAGAGCACCTCGCAGTGTTCCTGCAAGTGCTTCAAAAGTGCACTGACTGTCTCCGCCCCACTGAAGCGGAAAGCGCTGAGAACCTGCCGTTCCGCTTCTCGCCCACACAATATTTTCGCCTGACGCATTGAAAACCGTTGCGTTATACACAAGCGAATAGAGATTGTGAAACAGTTTTCCGTCAACACTGTGATAAATTCCGTCATCCGGTACGCCCTCACCGAAATCTGTTTTCATAACGCTTGCGCCCAGATCAAACAAGCCCTTGATTTTCTCACCGTACCATTTACGTGCATCAGGATTGGTAAAATCAACTGTCGTATCATCCGTCCAACTTCCCTTACAGCCCTTGGGTTGAATATACGGATTACCGTTTTTATCGGTAACAAGGTATCCGTTTTTGAGAGCTTCGGCGTAGTGCGTGTTATTCTCTCTCGGCGGAATAAAGTTATACTGCCAGAGTGAAACCTTAAAGCCCTGCTTGTTGAGTTGGCTGATATGTTCCTTCGGATTAGGGAAGCGTTCCTCTGAAAACTTTAAATCACAGTTCCAGTCTTCCGTAAACCACGCAGTATCAAGATGTATGACATCGCAAGGTACGTCATTTTCTCTTGCCTCGTTAGCAATCTGCTGTGCGATGTTCCAAGAGGTATAACTGTTGCGGCTCATCCACAAACCAAAAGACCACAAAGGCGGCAGCTTTGCAAAGCCTGTTAAATGACAGTATCCTTTAATAATTTCCTTCGGTGTTTTGCCCGCAATTATAAAATAGTCCATCTGACTATCCTTTACGGCAAACTGAACAGTGCCTGTGTCCTTTGTGGCAATCTGCCAGTCAGTTTCAGCAGCAGAATTGAGAAACAGTCCGTAGTTCTTTGTTGAAAGATAAAACGGAATGTTCATATATGTTCTGTTGCAGGTTGTTCCAACGGCGTCTTTGTTTACAAAATCAACCGTCCTTCCGTTACGTACAACACTGTCAAAGCGCTCACCAAGACCGTAGATAATTTCGTCATTATCAAGTGACAGAGCCTCAAAGCAGGCATATTTTCCGTTCCTTTCGCTGACGGCAGTGTCATAGATATTATCGGGTTTGAATTCTGATTTTACCTGTGAATAGAACACTTCTGCATTCTTGTAATTTCCACTTACCGTGCCTGTTTTGTCGTCAATGTGAAGATCAATCTCTTTTGTAGAAAGAGTGTTGTTGTTAAATGTAAAGTTTACCTTTTCACGCTCGGCAATCAGCATTTTCATATCCTTAGGGAGTTTTGAATAAGGGTCTTTTATTATCTTCTCATTCGAAAACACAATTCTAAAAATACTGTCTGTCCAAAACTCAATGTGCATATAAAGATGTTCAACAGTCGGCTCACAAGGACTATACAGATAAAGTCTTGTTGCGTGTGTATAACAAAGACTGCTTTGCTTTGCCTGTGTGCCGAAAGTAATAATGATACCGTTATCGGTAATTTCGATTAATTCAATGCTTTTTGCTCTGTTTTGCACGGCAGGAGCAAGACGAAAATCATCGATTGTGTTTGTAATGCATTCCTCGTAAATTGCAGCGGTACCGCCTGCAAATTGCGGATAATCCTTTTTATTCGGTTCCATAGCATTCTCCTTATAGAAATAATTTATTGTCTATACATAAAGAATATCGCATTGTACCTTGATTTATCAAGAAATATCTTATACAATTATGGTAATATTTTACGATTTGGTGATATGATGTTATTTGAAGAAAAACATAGCAAAACAAATTACTATACCACACTTGAATACGACAATATCCTCTGTATTCCCCACTGTCAGAGTTCCTTTGAAATACTTTTTGTTACAGAAGGAAGCATAGATACTGTATTCAGCGACAGAAGAGTCAAGGTGAATGAAGGCGAATGCATATGGATTTTACCTTATGAAATTCACTATTATGAAACACCGAAAAACAGCAAAGTGTTCATTGTGATTTTTTCAGTGGATTACCTTGCCGACTTTGCCGAAGCAGTAAGAGGTAAAACTCTGATTAATCCTGTTATCAGTTTTGATAAAGAAAATATAAATGCGCTGACAAATGGCGATGTTTTTTCAAAAAAAGCAATTCTATATAGGCTATGCTCTGTTGTTAACAAAAACGGTACAAAAGTAAATAGCGACAATACCGATAACGATATAGCCGCAAGAATTATGATATATATTCAAGAGCATTTCAAGGAGCAAATTTCTCTCGGTAATATTGCCGAGTATCTGGGGTACAGTTATTCCTATACCTCAGCTGTTTTCAAAAATATTTTTCACAAAAGCGTGTCCGATATCGTCAACGAGCACCGTCTTGATTATGCAAAAAAGTTGCTGAAAAAAAACACGCATACAATAACCGAGGTTGCAGAACTATCGGGCTTTTCAACGATACGTAATTTTAATGCTGTTTTTAAAAGGGTTTGCAAATTATCACCCTCTCAATATCAGGCAGATAATGTCTGATAGAAAAGAGTATAACGAGAATGAACCGAATAAATTATTATTTGTCAAAATTATTATATCACCTAACCAAAGCAAAAAAGCAACGGTTTTATCACCGTTGCTTTGATAAGTTTATATAACTTTCAGGTTATTACCTCCACCCCATTCCTGAACCTCCACACCATCCTCCCATCCCCATACACCGTAACATTATCAACGGTTGTATGCCACAGCACCTCATTGAACTCAAGGTTCAGCAGGTCAAGCTCCCGTACCGTAAACATAAACCCACTGAGCCTATCAACTTGTATGAGTCTTCGTTCCTTTTTCTTCTGTAAGGCATCACATCGGCTTTGCAGCTTTTCATAACGCTCAACTAAGCTGTTGTAACGGCTGATGTATTCCTCTTGGTTCGTAACCTTGATAGCATTCTCCGTTACGCATTTGCTGATGTGTCCCGAAAATATATCACACAAGCGTAAGCGACTTTATGAAGGAGCTTGAAAGCACCTGTGTCAATCCTAACACATACCGCGGTGAGCTTTATCTTGAGCTTCACAGAGGTACTCTCACCAACCAGCACGAAATAAAATTCAACAACAGAAAAGCTGAACTTGCACTTCGGAATCTGTATCAGAATTATCATAAAGCCACACATAAAGCACTTGATTACTTTTAATACGAAATGCTTTCAGACCTTGAAGTAGGAGAGGTAAGTTGAATACATAAACCAATAATCCCGTCAGGAAAACAGCAACCTTGTAATCCTGACGGGACAATTTTTATATTCAATCTTTGCAGTTTTTTACAAACTCATCGAAAAGTTTTTGCTGGAGAGGATCATTTTTACTCATATGCTCAGGGTGCCACTGTACACCAATGCAGAAAGGGTGTCCCCTGAGTTCAAGAGCTTCAACAAAGCCGTCTTCACTGACAGCAGAAACGATGAGATTTTCGCCAACATTTTCTACAGCCTGATGGTGAAGACTATTGACTCCAGCTTCGTTTTTACCGAAAATATTATAAAGCTTCGTATTCTCTTTTACGGCTATTCTGTGGGCTTTCTTAGCCCTTTTGAGGAAATCTGAATGGTTGGATTTTTTTATATCTGTGATATCCTGGTGAAGAGTGCCACCGTACGCGACATTGAGAAGCTGAAAGCCTCTGCATATGCAGAAAATAGGCTTGTTCGTCTGCGCAAATGCTCTGAATATTGCAAATTCGTTTTTGTCTCTCAGTTCATTGGGTTTGCCGCATTTTTCTTCTCTTTCTCTACCGTAAAGAGAGGGTTCGATATCAGCTCCGCCCGGAAGAAGAAGTCCGTCACAGGAAAGAGTTTCTCTGATTGCTTTTTCAGTATCATCAAGCTCAATCCATCTGACGGTTGCGCCGGCTTGTTCAAGACTCTTCACATACTTGCTTTTCATATATTTTCTGAACAGGTCAGTACCCATCTGAGGTATGGAAATTACGGTTTTCATAAAGTTCTCCTTCTGTACTGTTGTATAAAAAATATAGCAGATTTATTTGACTTTGTCAATTTAAAATGCTATCATAATAAAGTAAATCATAAGCTTAAGGAGAAAACATATGAAGTACGATTTTACAAGCATACCCGACCGCAGAGGCTGCGGCAGTAACAAGTGGAACGGTGCTAAAAACGCTTCGCCCGAATTTGTGCCCCTTTCTGTAGCTGATATGGAATTTTATCCTGCACCGCAGATAGTCGATGCTATTAAGAAAACGGCAGAAACTTCTGTTTTAGGCTACACAAGTCCGACTGACGAATACTATGACGCAGTTATTTCCTGGATGAAGCGCAGACATAGTTTTGATGTGAAAAAGGAATGGATTATAAATACTCCCGGTGTTGTTGATGCTCTGGCAATTCTCATTCAGGCTACTACAAAGGCCGGTGACGGAGTAATCATTCTCACACCTGTATATTATCCTTTTGATATGGCAGTACTTGCCAAAAGCAGAAAGATTGTTTACAGCGAGCTTATCGACATGGGTGGCAGATATGAAATTGACTACGCTGATCTTGAAAAGAAATGTAAAAAGGCAAGCGCTCTTCTTTTCTGTAACCCCCACAATCCCGTGGGCAGAGTATGGACAAAGGACGAAATGAAAAAGGTAGCTGAAATCTGCTGCCGTAATAATGTCTTTATCATAGATGATGAGATTCATCACGATTTGATAATGCCCGGATATGAGCATACGGTTATGTCAAATGTGGGCGACTTTGTGCTAGATAATATCGCTGTATGCACCGCACCGAGTAAAACATTCAACCTTGCAGGTCTTCAAGGCTCCAACATCATAATCCCCAATGCCAAGGTACGTGCAAAAGCTACTGCCTGTTCACTCTTCAATATGCAGATGGGACTTAATATTTTTGCTTACCCTGCATGTATAGCTGCATATAATGAGTGCGAGGACTGGCTCGATGAACTGCTTACCGTGGTACACGAAAACGCTATGTTGGTAGAAAACTTTATGGCTGAGCATTTTCCGGAGGTTAAAGTTTATCCTCTTGAAGGTACATATCTTCAGTGGCTTGATATGAGAGGGCTTGGTATGACTCATGTTGAGCTTCGTGAAATGTTAGAGGATGCAGGTCTGTATCTCGACAACGGTGAAATGTTCGGTACTCTCGGCAGAGGCTTCCAGAGAATCAACCTCGCTTGCGCTAAGGTTACAATTGAAAAAGCTCTTCTGCGCTTTAAGAGCGCCGTTGAAGAAGTACGCAAAGTATGGGAAGAAAACGGTAAACCATATCATAAAACACTCGCCGTCGGAGATAAGCTTGAAAACTTTGTTTACACATTATCTGACGGAACAGAAAAGACACTTGACGGCGACAGAAAAACATTTATCATATTCTCAAGATTTTATGACTGTGAGCTTTGCAAGGTGCTTTTGGCCTCCTTCACTGCTTCTTATCCCGTTTTCAAGGCTATGGGATACGACATTAAATTTATTATGCAGAACGAGGCTTATACTCTTGCGGCAAACCAGAAAAAATATCCCTTTGAGCTTATCGCAGATCCGAAATTTGAGCTTTATGATAAGTATAACGTATTCGAAGCAGACGGCATAGTAAACATGCTTGCAGGAGACAAAATTATTGAGCTTGTAATAGGTAAGAATGTGTATAAGCTTCTGAATTTAGATATGATAGAATCTATAAACTCTGCCTTGGAACCCGCTGAAAAAACAGAAGGCCCGAGAGAAAATCAGCTCTGCGCATTTGTTGCTGTTGACAAAGATATGACAGTTACATATGCACATTATGCAAAGACTATGACAGATTTCCCTGCGATCAAAGACATTATAAAGATACTCAAAAAGTAAGGAGATGTTAAAATGAGTGAAAAGGTTAAAACAGAAGGAAAAAGAAAATTAAGCGTTGCCGAGCTTTCCTGCTACGGTATCGGTAACTGCATCGGCTCAGGTATATTTGTTTCAATGGGCACGGCAATCGGATTTACGGGCCGTTCGATCACACTTGCTCTTGTAGTGGCTTGTATAGTGGTACTTTTTGCTTATGCCTATAAAACCCTTATGTCAGGTATGTTTGTACTGCCCGGCGGCAATTACAGCCAGTCGGCACTTCTTCAGCCACCGCTTTTAGTAGGTGTTACTGCTATTTCAAGTATTTTCTCAGGTCTTGCCTTCGCTATGTACGGCCTTTCAATTGTGGAATATGCTTCAATTATCTTCCCTCAGATTGAGCCGTACGGTAAATTTATCGCCATTGGTATTATAACCCTTTTCTTTGCCACAACCTTTATGGGCGGCAAGTTTATGGCGAAGTTTAATCTTGCTATGGTAGGAGTACTTATTATTTCACTTCTTGTCTACATCTTTGCAGGTCTTCCAAAGGTTGATTTTTCAACTGCTAACCCCTTCTCAGAAGGTTATTTCAGTGACGGACCCTTCGGGTTCATTATGGCTGTAGCTATGATGAGCTTCGCCTGCCAGGGTGCAACTAGACCAATTGAAATGACACCCGATGCCAAGGATCCCAAACGCTCTCTTCCCAAGGCTATTCTTATTGCATCCTTTGTGGTTATGATAGTTTACGTATTCATCGCTATCGTAACGGCAGGCGTTCTTCCCATTGAACAGGTTGCAGATAAAAACCTTGGTGTTGTTGCAGAAAAGATTTTCCCGTATGCTATTTACGTTATATTTACTCTTGGCGGTGCTTGCTTCGCTATCGCAACATCTCTTTATGGCGCTATTGCAGGCGTTCAGCATCCTATGCTTGCCACTATTGATGACGGCTGGCTTCCTGCTGTACTCGGCAAGAAAAACAAAAGAGGATACCCTTGGGTTATGATGCTTGTCCTTTACATAGTTGCAGTTGTTCCGGTGTTTGTTGATATGGGCCTTGATGATCTTATTTCGCTTATGATGATTCCTGTTATGATTCTCAATCTCATCAACAACTGTCTTATGTTCAAGCTTCTCAAAAAATATCCCGATGCATGGAAAAACAGCTTTTTCCATATGCCGAAAATTGCATTCAATATTACTATCGTACTTGCGATTATCGCAGACCTGCTTATCAGCGTTTCGCTCTTCACAACCCTCGAAGCAGGCGACCAGTACTTCCTTATCGGAATGGTTGTATTCCTATTTGCATTCAGCTTCTATAGAATCAAAGCAGGAAAAATTGACCTTAAGGCTCTTGAAATTGCAAAAGCTCAGGCTGAGAAGGCAGTTGAGGAAAGTATAGCTACGAACTAGAGACACCTGTGCAGTTGTTTGCAAAAAGACAGCACTTACTGACGGAGTCAAGTGTGACTGCAGCTTTGTATATGAGTTAGGGGACACTGATGAATCCCTTGCCAGTGATTGCGATAGCATTTCGACATCCCGGTTTAATAACCGCTTCTTCTGCAAATCATTCAGAATAAAGCAGTACTGCGAATGTGGTGTAACTTATTATTAAGATTTAACTGAACAAATAGTAATTGCCGTCGGGGATTCTCCACGACGGCTTTGTTGTATACGAAAACAATACCGGCACCTCAAGGGTATCGGTATTGTTGTTCGGTTGAAATTTTAATGAAAAACAGGCGGAATTCTTTTATGCCATTGTCTTTAATGTCTCAAGAGTGACCTCATATTTCGTTTCTTCTCCTTTAAGGAAAAGCTCCATTTCCTCCATCATATAGTATGCCATTCTCTGAGGTTCTTTGCCTGTACTGCCTGCAATGTGAGGTGTAAGTACAGCGTTGGGACACCAGAAAAGGGGGTTGATGTAAGGAAAATACTCTCTTTTAAGAACATCGGCAACAAAGGTTCTTGAGGGGTGAAGAATAAGTGAGAGTGCAAGAGAATACTCTGCTACCTGTGCGCCTCTGCCTGTATTAATAAAGGTGGAGTGTTTTTTCATTTTTCTGAAAAGCTTATAATTGAATACATTTTCGAGCTCAGGCTTATTAGCAAGGTGATTACTGATAACATCGCACTCGCTGAAAAGCTCTTCAAGCCCTATAAGCTTTACTCCGAGTTCTTCGGCTTTTTCTTTTTTTACAAACGGGTCATAGGCATAAACCTCAACATCGAGCTCCATAAGCTTTTTTGCAACCATCTGTCCGATTGCGCCAAGTCCCACAAGTCCGACCTTGCAACTGAAATTGCCCGGAAAAGAGTTGGTTAAACCAAATGAGTGCGGGAAAAGAATACGGTAATACTTTGATGCCTGAAAATAGCCTTTTGAGGCCAGGGATATTTGTGCAAAGGTATATTCGGCAACGGGGACGGCATTAGCGGCAAAGGCACTGAAAACCCTGACTCCGCTTTCGAGAAAAGGCTTTGCGAAGTATTGTACCGTACCTGCAGAATAAAAAACAGCTTTGAGCTTCGGCATATATTTTTTGATTTCTTCCTTAGTAAACTTAGGCATTCCCCAGGTGGCAAAGGCTATTTCACAGTCGGATAGAAAATCGGCATTTTCTTTTAAGTTTTTTCTGCCTATTTTTTCTGAAAGCTCACCGTATCCGCTGAGCTTATTTAATACTTCATCTGTATAGACCTTTGAAAACTGTGCCTGACTTGTTCCGAAAAGTGCAATTTTCATTTTGTTTCCACCTTGCCTTTTTATATGTAGAAGATATATTTTTCTACGATATGCAGCTTTTTCATAGTTTATCACATTTGTTTCATTAAAACAATATAAAATCCTGTTTTGTTATTGTATTTATTTCTTTAAAATGTTAAAATAATCTGTAATAAAAGAAAAAGGAATGATAGAATGAAAATTTCTCTTTCAGATAAAATCAGCGTATACGGCAGAAAAGTCAACAGCCGTGTGCTTTTTCAGCCGATGGAAGGCTGCGACGGCACAGCAGAAGGTGCTGTAGATGAATTGACTTTTCGCAGATATATGCGCTTTGCCGAGGGTGCACCTGGTATAATCTGGTTTGAGGCTACTGCTGTATGTAATGAGGGCAGAGCAAATCCACGGCAGCTTTATATAAATGAAAATACTGCAGAAAGCTTTAAACATTTAGTCAGTGAGATCAAGAAAAAATCAAAGGAACTTCACGGCTTTGAGCCTATAATGATTGTTCAGCTTACTCACAGCGGAAGATACAGCAAACCCCACGGCAGCCCTGAGCCTATAGTTGCTTACAGAAACTCATTATGGGAAAAGGGCAAGGAAGCTCAGCCCTTTGTTGTTGCTTCTGATGAGTACCTTGCCAAAATACCCGCTATGTACGCAAAGGCGGCTGAGTTGGCTCTTGAAGCCGGCTTTGACGGTATGGATGTAAAGTGCTGTCACGGTTACCTTTTCAATGAACTTTTAAGTGCTTATGAGCGTGAGGGTGAATACGGCGGAAATCTTCAAAACCGAACAAGACTGTATTTCGACTGTATTGATGCGGTTAAAAATGCAGTAGGTGACAGGGCGTTTGTTACAACAAGAATGAATGCGTGTGACTGCTTCCCTTACGGTTACGGCTTTGGTGTCAACGAAAAAGAGGAAATCGATCTTACGGAAACCAAGGCAATTATTGCAAAGCTCTGTGAAAAAGGTATAGAGCTTGTCAATCTCACTATCGGTAATCCATATCTTATACCTCATACCAACAGACCCTATGCGGTGAAATCTCCTGAGGACGGCAGAGTAGGTATGAAGCGTGTATACGATGTGACAAAGGAAATTACCGAAAGTTTCCCTGATATGAAATTTGTAGTTTCGGCTCTCTCTTATGAAGGCGAAAATGCTATAGAATATGCTGAAAAGCTTCTCTCTGAGGGAGTGGGTGATTTTGCAGGCTTTGGCAGAATGACCTTCGCTTATCCCACATTCTATAAAGATTATACAGATAAAGGTTCACTGGAAAAAAACAAGGTCTGCATAAAGTGCAGTAAATGCTCAGAGCTTATGAGGGCAGGCACCGTAGCAGGGTGTGTTATCAGAGACAGTGAGATTTATATGCCTTATTATCAGAAATATGTACTCGGGAAATGAGGAAAGAATATGGTCGCAGTAGTAACGGGCGGTAGCCGCGGAATAGGTAAAGCTATAGCTGAAGAGCTTCTTAAAATGGATTACAGTGTTATTGTAACTGCAAGGAATAAAAGCAGTGATATCGAAGTTTTAGAAAATCTTTATCAGGATAAGGTGCTTTTTGTGTCTTGTGATATTTCAAAGGAAGAGGACAGAAAAAAGCTTGCCGGTTTTGTTTGCAATAACTTTGGCTCTCTTGATCTGCTTGTAAATAACGCAGGAGTAGCACCGAGAGAAAGAAAGGATATTCTTGAAATCACCCCTGATGATTTTGACTATCTTACAGATATAAATTTAAAAGGCACTTTCTTTGTAACACAGGAGCTTGCGCCGCTGCTGATGAAAAACGGAAAAGCCAGAATAGTTAATATATCCTCAATGTCAGCTTATACTGCATCGGTCAACAGAGGAGAATACTGTATCTCGAAAGCAGGAATTTCAATGATCACAAAGCTTTTTGCTTCAAGGCTTGCGGAATACGGTGTGAGCGTTATTGAAATAAGACCGGGCATTATTGAAACGGATATGACATCAAAGGTAAAGGAAAAATATGAAAAGCTTATTGCTGAGGGTATAACGCCCGTAAACCGTATGGGTCAACCTCTTGATGTGGCAAAATGCGTTGTTTCAGTTGCCGAGGGGATTTTTGATTTCTGCACCGGTACGGTAATAGACTGTGACGGCGGATTTAATGTGAGGCGCTTATGAGGAAGATTTATAAATGCCTTGTAATAGGCAGCGGTGCTGCGGCTTACAGTGCGGCTGATTGGCTTTTTAAAGAAGGCATAGCCGATATAGCCGTTGTTACGGAAAACCGCTTTTCAGGTACCTCCCGTAATACGGGAAGCGACAAGCAGACATACTATAAGATTTCAATGGACGGTTTTACACCTGACAGCCCATATAAAATGGCGTCGGATATGTTTTCGGGCGGCTCTTGTGACGGCGAAAAGATGTATATTGAAGCGGTGAACAGCCGGAAATGCTTTCTTCGACTTTGCGATTACGGAGTGAATTTCCCTACAGATGCTTACGGAGGCTATCCGGGTTATAAAACCGATCACGATGATACAGTAAGGGCTACTTCTGTAGGTCCGCTTACTTCAAAGGTTATGACGCAAACGCTTGAAAAGATTGTAACAGAAAAGAATAAAACTCCGTTACTTGACAATAAGCAGGTTATAAAGATTCTCACTGACGGTAAAAGAGTATTCGGTGTGCGTGTCCTTGACCTGAAAAGCGAGAGGGAAGAAAACATCTGGGCAGAAAACGTAATCTGCGCTACGGGAGCTCCCGCTTGTATTTATGAGGATAGCGTATATCCCGAATCACAGCACGGAATGACGGGTGTACTTATTGAAGCAGGTGTGAGACTGTGTAACTTCACCCAATGGCAGTACGGCATGGCTTCTGTGGATTTCCGCTGGAATGTATCAGGCAGCTTTATGCAGGTTATTCCTCGTTTTGTAAGTGTTGACGAAAAAGGGGAAGAGAGAGAATTTCTCGGTGATTACTTCTCTGATACCGACGAAGCCTGCAGCTGTGTTTTTCTTAAAGGTTACCAGTGGCCATTTTCATTTGCAAGGGTCGGACAAAGCTCACGCATTGATCTTGCAGTACATTCTGAAATGCTGAAAGGACGGAAAGTTTACCTTGATTACAGGAATAATCCCGACGGATTCTGCTTTGAAGAGCTTTCCGATGAGGCAAAGAAATATATATCCGATACAGACTGCTTTGCAGAAACTCCCATAGAAAGGCTGGAAAAATTAAACAGCAAGGCAATTGGTGTGTATCTTCGCCAGGGTATTGATTTACATAAGGATATGCTCCGTATTGCCGTATGTGCACAGCACAATAACGGCGGTGTGTATACGGATAATAATTTTGAAACAGATATAAAGGGACTTTATGCTATCGGTGAAGCGGCAGGTAGTTTCGGACTTTCACGTCCCGGAGGCTCTGCACTAAACGATACTCAGGTGGGCGGACTTGTTGCGACAAGGCACATTAAGAGCAAGTCTCTTCCTGCAATTAATGAAAATGAACTGTCGGCTTTTGAAACATTTCAGGAAGGTTTCGAGGTCAGTACAGATGTTGACTATTCTCATTTCAGAAGAAAAATGAGTCAGGTGGCATCTTTCAAGAGAGATTATGATAGCTGTGTTTCTCTTTTGGAGGATATAAGTGAAGTCCTTGAGTCTTATCCGAAAAAACACAGAAGTCTTACGGATTATTACCGTGACAGGGATATGCTTATAAGTATGAAGGCCCTTTTAGAGGCGATACTTTGTGAGTGCCCGGAAACAGGCAGCCGCGGCGGTGCAGTTTTCATAAAAGACGGCAGAGTAATACAAGAGAATGAATACTACAGAAATTATCTCACCGTAACAAAAGACGGTGAAGCTGAGTTCGTAAAGGTTTCGCCTGTACCTTACGGGCAAAAACCTTTTGAATATTATTTAAACAAAATCAGTGAAGGAGAAATAATATGAACACAGGAAACAGAAAAATTGATATCAAAAGAGCATCAAATAAAGAAATTCTTGCCTTTTCGCTGTTGCCCCTCGGCTTTTTCTTTATTGACTGCACAGTTTACACGGTAATTAACTTTTATATGACTGACGTGCTCAAACTCAGCATGGGTCTTGTATCTATTGTTCTTTTAGGTACAAAGGTATGGGATGCTGTGAATGACCCGATTATGGGACAGATTGTTGAGCGTACAAGAACAAAATGGGGTAAATGCAGACCTTATCTTCTGTGGATTCCTATTCCTTTTGCTATTACTACGGCTCTTTTGTTTCTTCCTGTAAACTTCCCTGAAAGCTGGAACATCATTACAAAAGACGGTACAAATCTCGGTAATGCAGGTAACTTCGTATATATGCTTATTATGTATATGGTTTATATTACTGCATATACAGCTATTGAAATTCCCCGTAACAGCCTCACTCCTCTTGTTTTCCCGCAGAAGGATTCAAGAGTCAAGGCCGTTTCAATTTCAAATACAGTTGGCTCATTGGGTACGATTCTTCCCTCTGTTCTTATCTGGACAATGGCAGGTCTTCTTGGTAACGGTAAAAAGGATATGACCGATATGGGTTATTTCTGGTCAGCCGCTATTTTCTCTGTAATGGGTGCCGCAATAATGATGTGGTCATTCTTCGGTATAAAAGAAAAGGTTTATATTCCGCCAAAAAAAGAAAAATCCTCGAAGAATATCAAGATTATCTTTAAAGACAAGAGAATTGTTATGCTGCTTCTTGCCGCATTCTTTAACGGTATTATAAATATCGGTGCGATTTTCCTTTCATATTTTGCACGCTGGAACTGTATCGGTATTCTGCCGATGGATAAGATCAATCTTTTCATTGAGGGTATCGTAGGAAAGAATCCTAATATTGACGCCGTTGCAATTCTTCCCACCCTTCTTTCGGTTATGAGCGGTGCATCATATATGCTTTCTATGCTCTGTGTACCTCCGCTTCTCAAGAAAATGTCAAAGAAACAGCTCTGGATATGGATGTCCTTCCTGGGTGCTGCCGCAAACATTATCGTTTACATAGTCGGCATCTATCTTGTACCCTATAACACAATTCCCGGTTTCATTCTTTATGCAGTGCTTCGCTTCTTCACTAATTTCCCCGTTGGTATGAGTACTGTGCTTATCGTTTCTATTATCGCAGACGTAACAGACAGCGTTGAAATGGAAAAGGGTGACAGACTTGAAGCTACCGTTTATTCCTTCAAGGGCCTTCTTTATAAGGTTGCCGTAGCGGTATTCAATGTTGTAGTTCTTCAGGTTATTGATATTTTAGGCTACAATGCAGAAAAGATGGAGATTATAACCGAAAACGTAACAAAGCCTCTTATTACTTCCACAACTCAGGCAAGCATCATTGACGGTGTGAACTATACTACACTTCTTAACGGTATCTTCTTTATGCTGACTGCTATGGGCGCTATCGGCCTTATTCTTCAGGCTATTCCTATGATGTTCTTTAAGTTTGACGAAAATGAAATGGATGCAAAGCTCCAGGAATACAGAAAGCAAAAGGAAGCAGAAATGGAAAAAACTCTTTCGGAGGCATGAGATGAATTATTTTAAACTTGGCCTTTGCAGTGTGACATTCAGAAAAAAGACGGCTGAAGAGGTTGTTGAAATAGCAAAAAAAGCAGGTGTCGGCTATATTGAATGGGGCGGAGATGTTCATGTTAAAAGCATTGACGGTGCGCGCAAGGCAAAAGAGCTCTGCGATAATGCGGGAATAAAAATAAGCTCTTACGGAAGCTATTTTAACTGCGCAGACTATGATGAAAACAAGTGGATCGGAGTCTGCAAAATCGCAAAGGAAATGAGTGCGGCATCTGTAAGGGTCTGGCTTGGTAAAAAAGACAGCGAAAAAACAAGTGACAGTGAATACGAATCATTGATTATAAACACAAAGAAAATGTGCGATATTGCGGCAGAGTACGGATTGACAGTCTGTCCTGAGTGTCACGGAAACACATATAACAATAATACCGATGCTTTTTTACGCTTTGCAGGAGAACTGAACAAAGATAATTTCAAAACCTATTTTCAGTCGAGATATTTCCGTATGGATTATGACCTTGACAGAATTGACAGAACCTTTGATTTTACGGAAAATGTCCATGTTTCATACCGTGACCTGAAGCGGGAGCAGATGTTCAGGAAAAAAGATAAGAACTATCTTGATACTCTGCTCAGGAAACTGATAGAAAAGCAGTTTGACGGTATTGTTATGGTTGAGTTTGTTGAGCGTGACAGTGAAAAAGTGTTTTACAGAGATGTAGAAAAGCTGAAAAGCTACTGAGGTGAAAAAATATGATGAATTTTGAAAAAGCGCTTGAAATATATAAAAGTGAACAAACGAAGGAAAAGCTTCACGAGGTCGCAGATTTACTGCTTAAAGAAATGACGGTAAGTGAAAAAATACGTATTCTTCAGGGGCATGCTCTGGGGGTTACGGCTAAAAACTTCCTTACAAAAGGCCGATTCTATAACGGTGAAGCTTATCCTGCAGGCGGCTGTAAAAGGCTCGGTATTCCTCCTGTAATGTTCACAGACGGTCCGCGCGGTATTGTTATGAAAAAATGCACCTGCTTTCCTGTTTCAATGCTCAGAGGCGCTTCCTTTGACGATGAGCTCGAATACCGTATAGGTGAGGTGTTTGCAAAAGAGGCATCTGCACTTGAGGCAAACCTTTTCGCAGGTGTATGTATCAATCTTCTTCGTAACCCTATGTGGGGCAGAGCTCAGGAGACCTACGGTGAAGATCCGTATCTTCTTGGCAGAATGGGTGTGGCGCTCACAAAGGCTATGCAGGATAACGGTATTATAGCCTGTCCGAAGCATTACGCTCTCAACAGTATTGAGGACCTGCGTTTTTCGGCAAATGCTATAGCAGACGAAAGAACGCTTCATGAGGTATATCTGCCTCATTTTAAAAAGTGTGTCGATGCAGGTGCTATGTCAATTATGGGTGCATACAACAGAGTCAACGGTACCTATGCCTGCGAAAATAAGGAGCTTCTTACTGACATTTTAAGAGATAAATGGGGCTTCGACGGCTTCGCTCTATCTGATTTCTTCTACGGTATTTATGATGCAGTCAGAAGCCTGAAAGCAGGTATGGATATGGAAATGCCTTATCTTTTCCGCTATGCTACTCTCGGATACAGCCTTAAAAAAGGAAATATTACCGAAGAGGATATTGACACTGCGGCGGCAAGAGTATTGAGAGCTCTTATATCCACCCTGCCAAAATATAAAAAACAACCTGAGTCGGTTATTCTGTCAGAAGAGCACATTGCTCTCGCAAGAGAAGCGGCAACCAAAGGTATGGTACTTCTCAAAAACAAAGGCAAAACCCTGCCTGTACCTGAAAAAGCAAAGATTGCAGTAGTCGGCAGATACGCAAACAAGAGAAACACAGGTGACCACGGAAGCAGTAATGTTTTCAGCCCCTACGCAGTCACTCCTTATGAGGGTATGTGCAAGCGTTTCGGCAAAGAAAACATTTTCCTTTATAACGGCTGCAGAGTATCTGAAGCCTTGAAGGCTGCCGTAGATTGCGACTATATTGTAGTCTGTGTGGGCAGTGACTGGCTTCAGGAAGGCGAATTCCTTGTTAATCTCGGCAATGTTAAGAAAAAGCCTAAGGGCTCAGGCGGTGACAGAGCCGACCTTCATATTCCCAAAGAGGATGTCAGACTCATTAAGGGGCTTTCTCACCTTAATAAAAAGCTTATAGTCAATATTATGGGCGGCAGTGCCTATGTGATCAAAGATTGGATTGACTGTGCTGACAGTGTAATTATGTCCTTCTACAGCGGTCTTGAGGGCGGAAATGCTCTTGCAGATATTCTCAGCGGTGATGTGAATCCTGCCGGCAAACTTCCTTTCACAGTTGCCGAAAGAGCGGAGGACTACCCGACATTTCTTCACCTCGGCACAAAGGATAAGAATATAGAATACGGTTATTATCACGGCTATACCCTCTTTGATAAAAAGGGCATAAAGCCTCATTTCCCCTTTGGTTTTGGCCTTTCCTATACCGACTTTGAGGTTGGTACACTGCCGTGTGAGAGAGTCGGAGATGTAATCAGAGTCAAAGCTACAGTAAAAAATATCGGCAATGTTGACGGTGATGAGGTGCTTCAGGTTTATATCGGCAGTGACAATAAAGATGCAGACCGACCTGTTAAAGTGCTCAAAGGCTTTAAGCGTGTAAGCGTAAAGGCAGGGGAGAGCGCCGAAGTTGTAGTCAATGTTGAAACAGAGGACATAAAGTTCTATTGCCCCGAAAGCGGTGAATGGAAGCTTGACGAAAGCTATACTGTTTATGTGGGTACTGACAGCAAAAATGTAATTACGGCAGGAAAGATATCCTTCTGATATCCGTGAGGTAACATATGAAAAAGAGCCAATATTCACCCGATGAGTTTATGTCGGGACTTTACGGCAGATTCAGAGCTGAGCCTTATAAAAATGCAACAACCATTGACGATGCACATAGAATCGGTCAGGAAATAAAAGATAAAGTGAGAGAAATTTTTGCTTTAGAAAAGCTATGCTCTTTCCAGGAAAAAACAGAGCTCACCGAAACAGGTAAAACTCTGGAATATGCCGATTATACATTGAAAAAATACAGCCTTAAAATATGTGACGGCCTGATTACAGCTGTATATGTGCTTATGCCGAAAAATCTCACAGGTAAAGCCAACGGTGTTGTTGCTCTTTGCGGCCACGGCTACGGTGTGAGACAGATTCTGAATATCTCAAAAAAAGGCAACAAAAAACGCTTTAACTATATTGATAACTATCAGAAAAATTTTGCCGTTGAGCTTGTAAAAAGAGGGAATGTGGTTATAGCTCCCGAGCTTTTCGGTTTTGGAGAAGCGAGGCTTAAAAGCGATTTGTGGAAGCCTTTTTACATAAGCTCCTGCGATGAGCTTTCACACCATCTTCTGCCTTACGGCCTTACAACGGCAAGTGTGAGAATAGCTCAGGCGCTTATGTGTGCGAAGGTGCTTAAGGAAATGACAGAGGTTGATGAAAACAAGGTATCTCTTATGGGTATTTCCGGTGGGGGACTGACAGCTCTTTATGCTTCAATGCTTGATGACAGTATTTATAAAACGGTCATCTGCGGATATGTAAATACTTTTAAAGAGAGCATTCTTTCTGTGTGGCACTGTCCCGATAATTACATTCCCCGCATTCTTGAGATTGGTGAAATTTATGATTTTGCTTCGGCGCTTGCGCCTAAGGAGCTTTTCATCGAGTCGGGCACCAAAGATAAGCTTTTCCCGATAAAAGCTTCAGAGTATGCCCACAAAAACATAAAAAAGGTATATTCCCTTATGGGTGCACAGGATAAAATTCATATTGATATCTTTAACGGTAAGCACTCTGTTTGCGGAAGGCAATCCTTTGACTGGCTTTCGGAGTGAGAGTATGTTAAACGAAGACAAATATTCTTTTCTTATAAACAAGGCAAGGATTCTTTATGAAAAAAGCAAGTCAGATACCCTTGAAGCTTTTCCGCAGGAAATAAGAAATGAATTTTATAAAAACGGCAACCGCAGTAATTTTGAAAAGCTTTATTTCCGCCGCAGAGATTATCTTTCCTCTGTGGCTGTTCTGGCGTTGTCTGACGATACATATATTCCCGAGCTTCAAAAGATAATTCTTGCTGTCTGCAATGAATACTGCTGGGCTCTTCCTGCACATACCCCGGGTGTTGAAACAGAGGATAAAAAGGTTCTCGACCTTTTTGTAGCCGAAACATCTTTTGCTCTTGCGGAAATCTGCTACGTATTAAAAGAAAAAATCTCCCCCGAAGTTTACGGCAGAGTAAGACAGGAAATCAGAAACAGACTGCTCAGCAATTATACTGACGGCTCATTCTGGTGGGAAAGCTGTAATATGAATTGGGCGGCGGTATGCGGCGGATATGTAGGGGGAGCCCTTCTGTATCTTTTTCCTGATGAATTTGCCGGACAGAAAAGCCGCATTCTCAAAACTCTTGATTGCTATATTGACGGCTTTACCGAAGACGGATTTTGTCTTGAGGGACCTTCGTATTGGCAGTACGGTTTTATGGCGTATACTGTTTTTGCTGATTTGCTCTATAAATTCAGCGGTGGCAAATATGATCTTTTCAGAAGTGAAAAAGTAAAAAAGATCGCCTCTTACAGCAGCAACTGCTTTCTTACAGGTAACACATCGCTCAGCTTTTCCGATGCTGATATGAACTTTATACCTGATTATTATTTGCAGAGCTTTCTTCACCAAAAGCTGCCTTATGAGGTGCCTTTTCCGTATATCCGCAGGAATCTGTGCGATTCTAACACAAAATGGATCAACTATTACAGAGCAACTGTATGGCAGGACAGTGATGAGGTACCTGATACAAACAAAAAGAGTTTTGTTTATTCTTCCTGTGCCAATCAGCTTATTGTCTATAAAGAAAAGTATTCCTTTGCTTTCAAGGGCGGGAACAATGATGAGCCTCATAACCATAATGATCTCGGTTCATTTATTTATTCGGATGAAGACGGTCAGGTTTTCTGTGACCTCGGCTCGGGCAGATATACCAAAGATTATTTTGATAACAGCAAAAGGTATGAAATTTTCTGCAACTCATCTCTCAGTCACAATGTACCTGTGATAGGCGGAAAACCTCAGCCATACGGTAAAGAATATACTGCAAAAATTACATGCGGAAATAATATAGCGGTCTGCAATATGTCAGATGCCTATGACGAAAAGAAGCTGATCTCCTTTGTGAGAAAAGCCGAAATAAAAGAAAATGGCATAAAGCTTACCGATAGCTTTGATTTCACAGAAGCAGTACCTGTTACAGAGAGGTTTGTAAGTCTGAGAAAGGCGAAGATGAAAGACAATGCTCTTGTTTTGGGTAGAACGAGGTTAGTTTATCCGGCAGATAAAGCTTTATTGTCGATGAAAGAAGAAAAACATACACCTCATGAATATGATAAGGAAGATGTAATTGTTTATTGCTATGATTTCGCTTTAAATGAGGGAGTAAACGAAATAGTCTTTGAAATAATTGCTGAATAAAAAATCACGGTGATTCCTTTTGGTTTCACCGTGATTGATTTTATCGGGCTGGCTCAAGAGTAATTATAATCTCTGCCTTTTTTACATTTTGGAGTCTGACCGTAAGCTTATTGATATCAGGGTATTCCTCGTCATATTCCCATTCTCCCTTAAGTCTTTCTGCTTTCATTACAGAGAATATACCGTCGGAATGAGAGACTGCTCTGAGTTGCTTATCACCGATAGTAAGAATGGCTGTTTTGCCGTTCTCGGAAATATCAATATCTGCCTTGGTGTGCATAAACCAATATATTTCACTCGGTACCGAACAAAGAATGCTGTCAGTAATTTTAAGGCAGGAACGGTTACCGTACAGTTCAAAATCGCGTGTGACTCTGAGAGCACCGTTCATGCGGTAAGCGTCGGTCATATTAAGTGCACAACTACCGCCGTCTGCGTTTTCTTTGTAGGATGTAAATCTGCCTTTAGCAAGCGCATACTGGTCATCGAGGGTCATATTCGGATTGATTACGAGAGTATTCTGTCCTTCAGCGCGTTTTGAATAGTTTTTCCATCTTCCGCCGGCAGGAGTATTAAGGAAGTAACCGGGAGCATCATATGGCCCGGGGCCCAGCTCTTCAGCCCATCTTTCACCCATGGAGTCAAAAACGAAGGTGCCGATATCGAGGTCGCCGTGGTTAATGAAATTGTAACCGCCCTTTATGCCTGCAAAGGTTGCATTTTTGTCGAGATAAGCGCTTCTCATAAGCACCATATTCTGACCTGCATCGGAATATAAGAAAAGCGAAAGAGGTTCGTCTGAAAAGTCGGCACTTTCGGAAGTGTAGTTTCTGTTATACCAGAGAGACGAAAGAGCACAGCTTTTGCCTGTACCGTTTCTTTCGACATTATCCGAAGTGTCAGAAGTGAACTTATCGGGCATATCCCACATCTGGTAGCAGGAGAGAAGAGGGGAGTTATATTCATCGGCGTACCAATGCAGTGACGGAGTAAAGCACATTCTCGCTTTGTTATCACCGAAGTTGAACACACCCGTCGGTGTTGTGATGTAAACGGGAAATTTACCGAGCTCTTTGAAACCGTCAATTTCACTCATACCGTAATCGGTGCCGAGATAGTTTTTCGATGTTGCCACGAAATTAACTATTGCATCCATTCCTGACTGACTGTAGCCGGGGCCCTCGGCATAAACACCGTCGGGGATGAAATTTGAAAAGGCTACGGGCATAGCTTCATAGCACATTTTAAGAAACTCTGCCGCTTCGTCGGGATAATAATCGCAGAAGGTCATACAGGCGATACCCACACCGCTGTAGCAGATGCTGTTCCAATTGTTTTTAGACCAG
This sequence comes from Acutalibacteraceae bacterium, assembly GCA_045532695.1. Classification (GTDB taxonomy): domain Bacteria; phylum Bacillota; class Clostridia; order Oscillospirales; family Acutalibacteraceae; genus UBA6857. The sequence continues at coordinate 18,979 of JAZSGK010000229.1, read as the reverse complement.
GTGAACCAGTTTTTGAAATAGTTTTTTGAAAGAGCCGGTTTGATGGCATATTCATAGGTTGTAGTTGCAAGAAGCTCCTTCTGCTCTGCAGAGAGATAATCGTAAAACCAATCATAACCGACAGAAACTGCAAGGGCCATTTCCGCAGTTGCAAGGAAATGTGAGGTGCACCAGTCATCATAACTGCAGACCTTTTCCAATTCCTCCCACGCTCTTACAGCATATTTCTCTTCGTCTGTAATCTGCCATGCATATCCGAGGATAATCATACGGTTGATTACCTCGCGGGAAATAGGAAGAATACTGTCTTCCTCATCGAGGGCATAGTCCATAGGAGGATAAACGCTTTTATCAAGAAGAGCATCAGCGTTGTCTTCAACATAGGTATACAGCGCCTTTGTGTAGTCTGTGAAGCTGCCGTTTCGGTACTCTTCTCTTGCCTTTTTGAAACTGTCTGTATCGGCGAGTACAAAGGGGTGTGATACACAGGATTCGGCAAGGTCTTTTTTCAGCTGAACCTTAGTGACAGCACCCATATTGAAGTCTAAGTCGATATAGTCAATGCCCACATCAATCATATCGGGAATAACGTCCAGATAGGGTAATACGATATTTATGGGGGACATTGACAAAATCATCGTTACAGCGGAAAATAAAGCAACAACGGCCTTTAAAATAATCATAGGACACACTCCTTAAGTTGCACTTTTGATTGCAGGATAAAGCTTTCTCCATTTACGGTATTTTTCTTCGTATTTTTCTGTCAGCTCTTTTATCGGTGAAACTGTTTCGGCAGTTTTATATACTTTATTTTCAAGTTCCGCATATTCTTCGGTACTCAGCACACCTTTTGCCGCAAGCAGTGCGGCGCCTAGAGATGCACCCTCCTGATTTTCGGGTATACAAAGCTCTATACCGAGAACATTTGCAATGATTTTCAGCCAAAGCCTGTTTTTTGTACCGCCGCCGCAGATATTGGACTTCCTGATATCGATACCCATATCTCTGATAATATCAATATTGTGCCTCAAGGCAAAGGCTACACCTTCAAGTACGGCGAGACTCATATGGTCTTTATCTGTGTCAAGGCTCATTCCGTAGAACATACCTCTTACATCGGTATCATTGAGAGGTGAACGCTCACCCATAAGATAAGGCAGGAAGAAACAATCATTTTCACCTAAGATGTTTTCTTTTGAAAGTACACTGCCGTAATCGTCACGCAGAACCCTTTCTACCCACCAGTTACAGCAGACGGCCGCCGAGAGCATACAGGCCATCTGGTGATAGTTGCGGCTTGCCGAGCAGAAGGAATGAATTGCACTTTCTCTGTCAAGGCTGAATTTATCGCTGACAGTAAAAATAGTACCGCTTGTGCCGAGAGAAATATTGCAGTCGCCATTCTTTACTGTACCTGTGCCGATAGCAGCTGCGGCATTATCACCTGCGCCGATGATAATTTTTACATCCCTTAATCCGAGCTCATCTCCAATTTCTTTTTTGAGACTACCTGCACATTCGTCACTTTCAAGGACCTTCGGAAGCCATTCTTCCTTAATTCCGTTTGTATTAAGAATATTCTTTGACCAACAGCGATTTTCCACATCAAAATAGAGTGTACCCGATGCGTCGGAAACATCGGTGCAGAACTCGTCTGAAAGTCTGTAAGCAACATAATCCTTCGGAAGCATGATTTTACTTATCTTTTTGTAATTGTCAGGCTCGTTTTCCTTTACCCATAAAAGCTTCGGGAGAGTAAAACCTGCAAAGGCGATGTTTGCTGTATTGTCAAGTAAAAAGTCCTTATTCTCATTGAGCTTATCCGTCTGTGCCTTACTTCTTGAGTCATTCCACAAAAGAGCGGGACGGATAACTCTATCCTCGCTGTCAAGCATAACAAGTCCGTGCATCTGTCCCGAAAAAGAGAAGGAAAGTACAGATTCCCCGTCAATATTTGTGAGCAATTCCTTCAAAGCACCGAGTGTCTGATTATACCAGTCTTCGGGATTCTGCTCACTCCAGCCGTTTTGAGGAAAATATAATGTATATTCCTTTGTAACAGATGATACTACCTCACCGTTTTCATTTAAGAGCAAAACCTTAACAGAGGAAGTACCAAGGTCGATACCAACAAAATGCTTCATAATCTACCTCTTAAAATAAAATCTGATTTACGACAGTCTGTAAGTATTCCTGTCTGCCCGAGTCGGGATTTGTTGTGACTTTCTTCTCGCAGGCATAAGCTGAAAGCTCTTCAAGGGTTGCTTTACCGCTTAAAATCTTTTCACCGATCCCCTCATTGAATGAAGCGTACTTATCCTTGATGAAAGTATCAATTCTGCCGTCTTCGATAAGCTCTGCTGCCTTGATAAGACCGAGAGCAAAGGTGTCCATAGCAAGAATATGACCGTAGAATATATCTTCAAAGCTGTTACTCGGTCTGCGGTTTTTCGCATCGAAATTGAAGCCGCCTGTAAGTCCGCCTGCCTTGAGTACCTCATACATACACATAGTTGCTTCATAAACATCAAAGGGGAATTCGTCTGTATCCCAGCCTAAAAGAAGGTCGCCCTGATTGGCGTCGATTGAGCCGAGCATACCGTTGATAGCCGAAATGCGAAGTTCGTGCTGGAAAGTGTGACCCGCAAGAGTTGCGTGGTTAGCTTCGATATTCATCTTGAAGTCCTTGTCAAGGCCGTACTGACGAAGAAAACCTATTGCAGTTGCTGCGTCAAAGTCATACTGATGCTTCATAGGCTCCTTGGGTTTGGGCTCGATGTAGAAGTCGCCTGTGAAGCCGATTTTTCTGCCGTATTCAACTGCCATTTTCATGAGACGGGCGATGTTTTCCTGCTCGAATTTAACATCGGTGTTAAGGAGAGTCTCATAGCCTTCTCTGCCGCCCCAGAAAACATAGCCTTTACCGCCGAGCTTAACGGTAATGTCAAGTGCTTTTTTGATCTGCGCCGCCGCAAAGCAGTAAACCTCAGCACTGTTTGTGCTGCCTGCACCGTTCATAAACTTGGGATTACCGAACATATTGGCAGTACCCCAGAGGCACTTTATGCCTGTTTCCTGCATCTTAACGAGTATGTAATCGGAAATTTCATCAAGACGGGCATTTGTAACATTGATGTCCTTATCTTCGGGTACAAGGTCAACATCGTGAAAGCAGAAATATTCAATACCCATTTTGCTCATAAATTCAAAGCCTGCATCTACCTTAGCCTTAGCGTGTGCCATAGTTGCTGTTTCGCTGTCAAAGCTCTTGTCGGCAGTGCCTGTACCGAACATATCAGCACCGCATGCTCCGAGAGTGTGCCACCAGGCCATAGCAAAGGGAAGATGCTCACTCATTTTTTTGCCGAGAATAACACGGTCTTTGTCATAGTAGCGAAAAGCAAGTGCATTTTTGCTGTCCCTGCCCTCATATTTTACCTTGTCGATAAATTTGAAAAACTCCATAATGATTTCTCCTTTTCGGGTTTGATTATCATTTTAATTATAGCATACATATTATTCCTTTTTCAACCAAAAGAGAAAAAATGCTCCCTGACTTTACACCGGGGCATAAAGTCAGGGATGTTACAGCTATTGCAATTTTTACGGAAATAAACGGTAATCACGCGAAGCAGCATTATTCTGCAACGCTTTTAAGCTTTGCCTGTCTGACTGTTATGTCCCAACCGTCAAGGTTGCCGCTGAGATATTCAATGCTGAAGTCATCGCCGCTGAAGCTCACGGTTGCAAGAATACCGGGCAGACAAAGGGGGAGCGTTATATTTTTATCAATGGGACTGAAGGACAGCTTTTTATTTTCATAATCTACAGAAAGTCCCGATGCTGCGTGAAGCGTAGTCCAGCTTGACATGGGACGGGTGTAGTGGTGCCCGCATTCCCAATGGTCCCAGAATGAACCGAATCTCATCTGATTATTGTGGATTGAACATATTTCAGTATCTGCGATTTCACGAAGTCCCACAGAAAGAGCAAGGGCAGAGAAGGCGTAGCCTATGCCTGTCCATACTGCACCTGCCTGACAGTTTTTATAGGTGTGAATAGTAGTTTTTCTGCCGCTTTGACAAGTGGCATTGACAAGACCTGACTCACTGTCAAAATTCTTTCGGAAGATGAATTCCAGAACATCATGAATTCTATCATTACTGAGATTGCCGGGAAGTCCTGCCATTTTAAGGAACCATTCGCCGTCAAGCTGATCACTCATAAGGGATTCGTCTGTTTCTGTGTCATTTCTCCAGAGATTATAGTATTCACCGTTCCAGAGCTTATCTTCTAAGGATTGTCTGCCTTTTTCCAGAATGGCAGTCCATTTGCTGTGATACGCTTTGTCATTCATTCTCTCCGCTATTATTACGGCACCTTTAAGTGCAGCGAGCCAAAGAAGGGAAATATATGCAGGTGTACCTGAAAAATTCCAGGCATCATAGGTGTTTCTCTTGGTGTCATAGTCGGGAAGACCGTCGCCGTTTTTATCCAGACTTTCGATAGAATCCATTGCACGTCTGACATTGTCCCAAAGGGAAACAAGATAATCTCTGTCGCCTGTGAAAAGATAGTCACGAAGCACCATCAAAACGAATTGCATATTCATATCAACACGGTCATAGCCCTTATCTACCTGCTCAAAGCCCGGTAAAAAGAGGTGGTGTACTCTGCCGTCTTTGCGCTGAAACTCTGCACCCATTTTCATCTGCTTTTTCTGAAGATCAGGAAAAAGATTGATAAGGCCGAAGGAAGCGTGATATGTGATATCGGTGGTATGAAAACCGCAATAACCCAGACCCTCCCACAAGCCGAACTTTCCGTTTTTCAGATAGCGGGAGCTTTTGACAAGCTGAGATAAATTAGAAGACCAGGCATCGGGATAAACGGAAGGTAAGTCTGTGTTATAAAGCAAATCGGAAAAATCTGTTGCCCTGCGATATACACTGTCATAATTATCTATGAGAAACCTGTTGGCATCAAGAGCGTTTTTATACAGGTTTTCGTAGTAATGACCTGAACACTTGCCTTTTTTTGCAAAATGATTAGGGAAATACCAGGTGAGGACAAAACGGATATTCTTTTTTCCTTTTGGTGCAAGAGTAAGCTTACTGCAAAGAGCACAGGAGCCGAAATCTCTGCCCATTCGGAACATTTGTCGGCGGCAGCAATTGAGAAATTCAATTTTTTCTTTTCGGTCCGAGGGGAAACCGTGGTTGCAGTGCTGAATTCTTTTCAGAAGGGATACAGCAAAAGGATACTGTAAATATTCATTGTACAAGGCGTCAAGTTTCCCGTTTCCTGCTGTCGGCAGATTAAGGGGGATAAAAGACGGTTTCACTCCGACGGTACTGTCGGGCAGAGTGCCTGACTCTCTGAAATCAAACAGGAAAGATTCCTGAGTTACGCCGAAAGCCGAATTGCCCACATACTCCTTGAGATAACGGAAATTATCGGCGGTAATATATGAGTTTTCACCGTCACTGCTTATTGAAAGACAGACATTTCCGCAAGAGGGTGAGCTTGATTGTTTTACCGGTTCAATGTGAACCCCGAAGCCCTTATTCATACTGACAAGGGTATTTTTACAGCCCTCTTTTTTATTCATAAAGTTCGGCTCCAATGCACCGAGAAGACTTATTTCCAGATTGCTGTCCGTAGGGTTTTCGACGGTGAAATCAAGATAGAAGCCCGGTGTAGCCGAAACATCAGAATTGTGCGGAACAAAAGGTGATACTGCCCGTAAAGATACGTTGCAGGGTAAATCACAGTCAATGTAATCAAGGTCACATACAGGAAATCTGCCGTCAAAGTCGATTCTTTCAACAGGCTTGTTCCAGCCGAACATACGGTATGTAAAATCGTCGGCATCTGTTTTCATGCCGAGCTTGCGTACAATGGGTTCAGCGGATTCTTTCTTTGCTCTGACCCAGAATGAGAGAGCACCGGTACTGCCTTCACCGTCATCAACCTTATTCTCGTGACTTCTTCTTGTTACACGCGGCGGGTTGGCAATCTGCCAGTAATGAAATTCACCGTCAGGCAGCAGCTCGACACTCCCGGCGCCGATTCCTCCGAGTGCTATGCCGCTCGTATGAGTTTTAGTAGTAGTTATCTTTGCCATAAAAAACTCCCTGATTATTATTTTTCGAAGGGATATACAAGTCCCATCTGTTGCCTGCATTCGTCCATAATTTTCATACAGCTTCTTGTTGCTTCAAAAGGAATAAACAGAGATTCTTTTCTGTTATTCCTGATTTCCTCGGCAACTGCTGTGAATTCAGTCAGATAATCGGTTTTACCGTCAAATACGGTTTTGCCCTTTTCATTTTTGAGAATAGCCTTTGAAGCCATATGAAAAAATACAGGCAGACTGATTTTGCCCTTGCTGCCGACAATAAGGCAGTTTTCCTTAACCTTACAAAGAGACATATTCAGGGTGCATTTAAAACCGTCATACTGAAGAGTTACAGTTTCTTTTATATCTATACCGTTTTTGATTTTGCCTTTACAGTGTATTTTTTGGGGATAACCGAAAAGGTTGTAACAATATGTTATGGGATATATTCCGATGTCGAGAAGAGCTCCGCCTGCAGTTTCGGGGGTAAGCACACGGGAGGTTTTAGGCATCATAATGCCCGGAAAAGCGTAGTTGATTACAACATTTCTGATTTCACCTATTTCGTTATTCTGTACCCATTTTTTCACAGTCAGGGCAACATCGGAAAACCATGTCCACATAGCCTCGCAGAAATATGTGCCGGTAGATGAGGCTGTATTAATAAGGGTATCAACATCGCTAATGTTGACTCCGACAGGCTTTTCGCAAAGAACAGGCTTTCCCAGCTTCATACACTCAACTGCATATTCTACATGGGATGTGTGGGGAGTGGCAATGTACACGCCGTCAACATCGCTGCGGTCAACTGCATCGCGGAAACTCTCAAAGGCAGCAGCACCGTATTTATCTGCGAAGGCCTTTGCTTTTTCAAAATTTCTGCTGTAAACAGAAACGATGCAATGGTCTGCGCGTGAAATATCTTTTGCGGTACTGTATGCAATGTTTCCGCTGCCGATATATGCCCATCTGAATTTTTCCATAACAAACCTCTCAGAACTGTATTTTTTTCTTTGGAAAAATTATATCGTGAATATGATTTATTGTCAATAGCGATGATAGCTGCTTGAATGGTACCGTAATGCAACTGTTAAATTGAAACTGTTGCATTGCACAAATACAGATAGCAGCAATTGGTTAATAATACTTGAACAATAACCAAAAAAACAAGAAAATTATTGAAAACTTGCTATATATGTGATAATATTATACGATAAGAAAACTGCCGCTTGCAGTATAGTTTTATAATCGTGTTATGACTTAAAGAAAAAATATTTCAGATAAAAAGGGGGTGGCAAGCTTGTCAGGTATCAATGCGGAATATCTCGGAAAACACAAAAAGTTCAGAGCAGACAGTAAAAAGCTTGCCACAGTTTTTTTGGTTATGGCAATCGTTGTTGCGGTTATTGTATTTTGGTGGCTTAAGCTCGTTGGTATAACCGTAACAGGTGAAGCTTTCTGCGGCCTCGACGAACATACTCATGTTGAGGAATGCTATGCTTCGGAGCTTATGTGCACAGTGACTGACGCTGTAACTGAAGACTCTTCTGAAAGTACCCTGCCGAGTGAGAATGACGGTACTTCAGAAAAATCGGAAGATGCCACAGATGCGTCGGAAGAAAAAACAACCGAGACTCTTACTTCGACAGAGTACCATGTGCACTCAGATGAATGCTATAAAAAGACTCTGAGCTGCAGTCTTCCCGAGCATACCCATACAGTGGAGTGTTTCCCGGACAAGACAGCTGATGTTGAAACTGTCAGCGATTGGCTGAATACAATAAAGGATGTTGAAATCACCAATAATATTCCCGAAAACCTGATGGCAATTGCTCTGTCACAGGTTGGTTACACAGAAAGTCAGCTCAATTTCGAATATGATGACGAGGGTAATAAAAACGGATATACACGATACGGTGAGTGGTACGGAAATCCCTACGGTAAGTGGAATGCAATGTTTGTGTCCTTTTGTCTGCACTATGCAGGTATAAATGACGGCGAAGAATTAAAAAGCGCAGGTGCAGAGTCTCTGAAACTCGCCTGGCAGAACAGATATGCATATGCGCCGAAAGAGGAGTATACTCCCGAGAGAGGCGACGTTGTTTTTATCGATGATAACAATGATGAAATTTCTGACATTGTAGCCATAGTTTTATCTGTGGACGAAGAAAATCTTGTTGTGATAATCGGCGACAGCAATAACAAGGCAGAAACTCTGAGTATAGAAAAATCCGACAGCATTGTCGGATACGGTATTACAGGTGATCTCATTTTTTCCGGAAATGCGGAGCCTGAACCTGATACTGCAGAGCCTGAAACTACTGATGAAGAAATAGCAGAAGAAATAACCGAGGAAGAAACAACAGAGGAAACAATCGAGGAAGAAACAATCGAGGAAACAACTGAGGTAGAAATAACAGAAGAGTATCTTCCGCCGTTGCTTGCCGGTTCGGAAGACTCTGATATCATATATGTAACAGATCTTTCAAGTGTAATTGTTGATGTCAGTATCAAAACACAGGACAATGCTGAAATCTCTGACGGTTCGACGGTATATATCGGACAGTCCTATATTGTTTCTCTGGAATTCAGCGAAGTGAACACAGGTGATCAGTGGATACAGTTCAGCCATAATGATGACCATTTTCTTATATATCAGATTCCGGAAAATCTGCACTGCGAGCCCTTTACAAGCTGGCACCCTATTTCTGCTAAAACAGAAAACGGAACAATCGAAGATGTAGGTGAATACTTCGTCGATGAAAACGGTTTCCTTCGTGTAAGATTTTTCGATGATGAAAACGGCATCTGCTTTGGACAGAAGTATTCAAATGTTGACTTTACTATAGATTTTAATGCTACTGTCGGTTCAACTCAGTCGGGTACATCAACAGAGGTTATATTCAATGACGAAATCAGGATAGATCTGAATGTTGACAGCGGTGCAGGTATGACTGTAACAAAAACTCAGGAAAACTTCGATTTCAGTGCATACCAGACAGAGTATACCGTTGAAGTAAAAGCAACTCACGGTGTTGTCAAAGATCTTGTTCTCCATGATGATATATGGGAAAACCATCATGTTTTATTGGATACGGTTGTTGTAACCGATCTTGAAGGCAATATTATCGATCCGCAGCCGACAATCAGTCAGAATCAGGATGCTTCGGCGCACGGCGCCAAAGGCTTTATGATTACGGATTTCCCGGATTTTCAAGCCGGAGAAGGCTTCTTGATTACATATAAAACAGAAGTCGATGACAATATGTTATCAAACGGTTCTGTAGGAATGTGGAACGGTGCTTACGCAAACGGTAAGGACAGTCTTGACAACAATATATCTGCAAGTGATGATGTATGGCATAGCCAGGAACTGAAAAACTTTGAAAAAGAAGGTAATCAGGTAACAGTTGAACTTGATGACGGAACCAAAGTGGACCTTATCGAGTGGGTGGTACGACTCAATAAAGGCGGTGCAAATCTGAATGGTACCGTAATTATAGATACTCTTGGTGCGGGACTTGAATATTATCAGGGAATACCCATTAAGGTCAGGGGCGTAAACGCCAACGGTGTCACCAGAACAACTGAAATACAGTGGACAGATGTTACCGTTAACGGCAATACAATGAGCTTTGAACTGCCTTTTCAGAATGACTATAAAATAACGTATTATACAAGCTTTGATCCTTTGCAGGCGGGCGAAACAGAAAAAACATATACAAACTCGGCTAAAGTAACAGTTGACGGCGAAGAGCTTGAAACCAACGGTGCCGGTCAGGTTGTCGGTTTCAGTCCTGAGGTTAAGAAAACCGCCTGGGGTACTGACGGTGAGTATGTATACTTCAATATTGAAACTAATGTTGCAGCTATGCTTAAGGATAAAGGATACTTCTATCTCACAGACCTTAGTGCCTTCTGGAATTATCCTTCAAACGACCAGACGCTTTATGTTGAGAATATCCCCGAGGATTTAGTGATAACAGCCACACTGGAGAGCGGAGAAGTAGTAACCTTTACGCCTTATGTCAGCGGATCTACGGATAACACTTATATTCTTGAGTCTCCTGTATTGACTAACAGTGGTGAAGCTGAATACCATACCTTCAGGATTTATTTCAATACAAGGCGTACTCATTATTCAGCTTCAAAGTGGATACACGATGAAAATGCGACAATTAATATTTCTTATAAGTTGCCATTTGATTCGAGAACAGGCTCAAACTGGACAGGTGTACCCAACGGAGAAAAAACACTCGGTGATGTTCTTCTCGAAAAAGAAAAACTTGCCAACGAAGCATATTTTAATTTTATGCAGGACTTCAGTGTTACCGGTGTAACAAACTATGAGTATTCTCCTGTCATAACCAAAAACGCCGTTGTCAACGAAGACGGAACAATAGATTATACTGTTGTGTTCAACAATACTGTTCCTGGTACAGGCGGCGATGGGGGCTATCTCACATCAGCACAAGTAATCAATTTCACCGATACCTTCGATGAAAAACTGGAATATGTGGAAGACTCGCTGACAGTAACCTGCTATGATCCGTGGAGAGAGGGCTTATGGCTTAATAAGTATAAATACAGCGGTTCTGTCGAAGGAAATTCTATGAATATAAGTGCAACGGAGCTTCTGTTCCATGAATACAATTATGCGGGAGCTCAGTATAATCCCGACGGCAGTAATCTCTGGGGTACATGGCTTACAGGCTGTGGCAATTATCTTGCATACTGTAACGCTATGCGCGGCGGTGAACATATTTTTACTTATAAGCTCAGAATAAAAGATGAATATATGGAAACCACTGAGCACAGTAAGTTTATTCTTGATAACACGGCTGAGCTTAAATGGGATACAGACGGCTCTTCGGGACCTGTTACAGAAAGCTCGGAATATGAAACAGGTCTTATTGATAAGCAGGTTGTGCAGGAAAACAATAAGCTGAATTTTGATATTCACGTAAACCGCAGAGCACTTGATATTCTCGAAGGCTCAGATACTCTTACGATTGAAGATACAATGACCGAGAATCTGTCTGTTTACTGGGAGTCAATCAAGCTTTATTATGAAGATGCAAATGGCAACTGGATAGACTTTGATGTTACAGGTGATGCGTACAATTATACCGTAACCTATGATCAGACGAGCAATAAACTGACATTTATTATACCGGATTCTCTTCATATAAGAATTGACTATACTACTCTTATAACACAGAGCGGTCTTGTTTCTGTAAACAATGCCGTAAGAATTGACGGTAAGGCAGAGGTTTCGGATATTGTCGATGCCATATTCAAGGTTGAAGAGCACAGCGGCGATGCATCGGGTTCGATGAATAAAATCACACTGCTCAAGCAGGACGGAGATACGGATATGCCGCTGCCGAATGCAACATTCCTGCTTTACGGCCCTAAGGGTGACTCCTCGGCAGCATTGCCCGACGGAGCTGATGCGACCATAGTTACGGAAGCCGGGACAACACTTAAGTACATCGGCTCATATACAACAGGTGCCGACGGTACTGTCAGTGTTGAAACTCAGTATCTTACTCTCGGCGGCCCCTATGCGTTTGTTGAAACTGTTCCTCCGACGGGATATAACGCTCTTCAAAAGCCGGTTCTTTTCTACTACTATGAGCCTGACGAGAACGGTATAATCCAGACAGTAACAACTATTATAGCTATAGAGAACTATACTTACGGTTTTGTGCTTCCCGAAACAGGCGGAACAGGTACTTTGCCGTTTACCGTAATAGGTTTTGGCCTGATGGTGATTTCGGTTCTCTTTGCAAAGCGTCTTCGGAAGAGAAAATATAACTGATATTATTCTTAAGCTCAAGGCGAAAAAATATCCCCGTTCTGTTGAACGGGGAGTGTTTTTTATAGGGTGCTGTTATACTGAAGCAACCAGGAACCATGCAGCTATAAGTACGCCACAGCCGACAAAAAGCAAAGTCTTTTTTGCACCTTTCCATTCTCCGCTTTTGAGTCCCCGGAAGACCGATACTATAAGGGCGAGAGCGTTGAAGAGAATCCAGCCGACAGTGCTGCCGATATCACCTGATAAGAAAAAATGCAAGCAAATAATATCATACAGAAAAATGCTTCTGTGAAATAAAAAACAGAAAATTTTAATTATTTATACATTGATTTATTTTGCTTATAGGGCTATAATTGTCAGTGAATATTGACGGAGGTTCGGCATGAGAAAGATTTTATCAGTTTTACTTATAACAGTGATGTTGTTTCTCAGTATAAGCATGTCTGCTTCAGCGGCAAGTAACACAGACAACATTGAGACAATTATAAAAGAGTTCCGTGAAGGCGATTACATATATGACTACTATTACTATTCACCCGTTAAAGGCTCATCGGATACTACAAAATATCCTATTATTCTCTGGCTTCACGGTCAGCTTTCAGGCGACTACAAGGGTGACCAGGTAAGGCAGAGTGATATTGTGTACTTTGCCACTGAAGAAAATCAGGCAAAAATCAAGGGTACCAAGGGCGCATTCGTTCTTGTACCTCGTTTCCCCACCCTTAATGTAAATCTTGCATGGCAGGGTGAAAACGGCAATATCAGAAAGTTTGTTGATAACTTTATTGCACTGCATAAAAACAATGTTGACGTTAACCGTATCTATGTAGGCGGTTACTCGATGGGCGGTAAGGCGGCTATGTCATTTGCAGCGGCTTATCCGAATTTTGTTGCTGCTATTTTCCCGGCTTCATCAATCTATCCGCTGCTTTCAAGTGCGACATCAGACTTAAAGGCTCTTTCCAATACGCCCACATGGTTCTTCACAAGTAAGGACGACGATTTCTGGGGCAAGCCTGTACCTCAGCAGAGCGACTGGGATACTTTCCGTGCCTATTCAAATGTCAAGGCTTCCATACGCTGGACGCTGTTTGATATGCCTCTTTATAATTATAACGGCACGGTAATTACATCTTTGGGATATAATGAGCATAATGCATGGGACCCCATACCCCACGACCTTATAATGCTCAGCGGATCTATGTATCCGAATATGACAACAATCAACGGCCTTGGCGGGAAGGTTATTCTCAAGGAAGATAACAGCTTTATTGCATGGATGTCATCGCAAAGCCTTAACGGTGTAATAGGTGAAGAAACTCCTGATGACGACGATAACGAGGGCGGAAGCGGCGACAGTGAAGACAGCTCAAGCGGACTTATCTTCAGCCACATAAGAGAGATTCTCGAATATGTTGTGACAATCTTCGACAGAGTTTTCAAGAGACTTTTCGGATATGACTTTTAATTATCTGGAGCTACCCTATAGAGGGTGGCTCTTTTTAGCTTCAGCAAAGTTGACATAGGGGGATAATTGCTATATAATTGATGAAGAGTGAAAAAAGGAGAGAATAATATGAATACAAAGACTTTGACACCTGAAAAGCTTAAAAAACTTCAGGTTAAACGCGAAAAAGAAATCGTAAAATGGGAAAAAGAAAAGGCAAGACCAAAAAGAAATAACTATTTTATATATCTTGTGCTGATTATTTCAATCATCTATGCAACAGATGAAATTGCTTCTCAGATAAGCACGCTGATGAAAACTGAAATAGCCAATGACCTTTTCTCAAAGTTCGGTGAAAGTTCAGTAGGACTTCTTGATATACTCTCGATTCTTGTTGTGCCCTTCCAGGCCCTCGGTCTTCTCTACCGTCCTCTTGCGGATAAGTGGGGCAGAAAGAGATTTCTCATTATCAATACCTTCGGTATGAGCTTTGCGATGTTTGTCATCTTCCTTTCGGGTAACCTTGTAATGTATTTTATCGGCGCATGTATGGTGCAGTTCTTTATCCCTCACGATATGCATGTTGTGTATATCATGGAATCCTCACCCTCAAAGCACAGAGCGAGGATATACTCCTCAATCAAGTTCTTTGCCAATATGGCAGTTATGCTTGTACCCCTTCTCAGACGCCTTCTTATGGCTGAGGCCTCACAGTGGAGAAACGTTTATCTCATTCCCGCAATTGTGGGTATCATAACAAGCCTTATTGCTCTTCTCTTTGCAAGAGAGCCCGATACCTTTATCGACTCAAGACTCCGCTATCTTAAAATGAGCGATGAAGAAAGAAGAGCACAGGAGGAGCAAAAGAAAACTGAAAATGCCCAGGGCGGTCTTATACCTGCACTTAAATTTGCAATGAAGCACCGTCAGCTCAAGTGGCTATACATAACTTCAGCCATTGCAAATCTCGGCTTTATCGGTACTATAAATTATCAGGTAATTATGTCTTACGGCTATGCTGAAAACTATCTCGATAAGGGACTCTTCGCTACTCTTGAAGCGGCTCTTGAAAATGTCAGCGTAGGTGCTGTTACAACGGCTCTGTTTATGTTCCCTGTGGGGTGTGCTGTGTCTCAGGTAATAATGGGCTTTATCTCTGACTCCAAAGGCAGAAAAGCTGCAGCAATAACAACAGCGTTCGATTGTCTTGTTTGCTTCATACTCTTCTCAGTAGGCGCCTCAATGGCGTGGAATCCTTATCTTGTAGGCTTCTTCTGCGGTGCATTTGTAGGCAGCTACTATTCAACCAACGATGTTATCATTATGATGATAGGCGAGTCTTCGCCCACAAATCTCCGCTCGTCAACAATGTCGGCTCAGTTTATTGTAACGGCAGTAGGCGTTGCAGTTTCATACATAGTAAGTCTTCCACTTCTTACCATTCTCGGAAATACTGTAACAGGAGTAGTTTCCTTTGCACTTCTTGTGCCCGGCTTTATTGCGGCGCTTATCAGTCTTATACGTAAGACAAACGAAACCAAGGGTATTGATATGGATACAGTTACAGGCTGCGAGTGGGACTGAATTTAATTATGAATTATGAATGAGGAATTATGAGTTGATATTCATTGTAAGTGAGATGAAGAGGGTAGGCGGCTCCGCCGGAATTGCGAAGCAATTCCGGGGCGACGGCAGTCGCCTTGCCGCATTTCATTCGGCAGCGGAGCCGCCGGCTTTCTCCCGGCACAAACTTCCTTTAAAGAGGTGAGACAATGCTTCAGAGACTCAACTACAAACACAACAGAGAGGTGCCTCTTCCCGATAACGCCGTCATAAACGGTCAAGGCTGCGGAGAGGTTGCAAAGATGAAATACGGCCTTTGTCATATGTCATATAACGGCTGTGAAATGATAGCGTTGCATAACTCCATGGTGCTTACTGACAGACCTTCATCACTGCAGGAGGTCTGCAGAGAAATGTATATGAGAAGTCAGATGCTGTCTGGCATATTAGGCTCCAATCCCTGCCTTTTAGGTTCGTTCTATAAAAGGAGGGGCATCAGCTTCAGACAGACATATAAATATGATGACTTCTTCGACAGCCTTGACAGAGTGTCTGTAGCAGTTTTGTCGTTCTGGAACAAGAAGAAACCCTTCAACGGCCTGCATACGGTTACGGTTCAGCTTATAGACGGCAAAATTGTAATTTACAACAGATATAACAACAAGGATTTTCCTTACGAGTACGCTTCAAGAAATGAAGTATTACCAAAAAGATCGGACTTTATCTGCGGATATTTAATAGAGGAGGAGAGATAAAATGTCAATGGATACTCAGAAAAAATCCTCACTTGCCACTAAAGTCAAAGGGATTTTAGGCGTCGAGGACGATGTAAAACTCAAACCTATGATAGCTTATAACTCGGCTATCTTCTTTTCAGGTGGCGGCCCTTATGTTTTAAACTGTTATCTTCTGCCCTTCCTCACTAAGGTTGAGGGACTTTCAACAGCTCAGTACGGTACGGTCGCACTGTTTTCCTGTGTCTGCGATGCTATCACCGACCCGCTTATGGGCATCATCACCGACAGAACAAGACACAAGGACGGCAGACACAGGCCGTATCTCAAGTGGGGCGTATTGCCTGCGCTTATAGCATATTTCCTTATGTGGAACTCTTTCGGTATATCGGCTGCGGCTCAGGAATCGGGCAACACTACACCCGTAATGATTTACTATATCTTTGCTTATATGTTCTATAAAACAGTCAGCACCATGATTATGGTACCCCATACGGCAATGCTTCCGGGTATAGCTCCGGGATATAATCAGCGAACACAGTTCAACGCCATAAGAACAGTTATGGACGCTGTATCCAGTTATTCGTCTTTCTTCGTTGCCGCTGTAGTTCTCGGCGGTATCAACGGAATTTTTGTAACTCCAAGCTTTTCGCCCGAGCACAGAGGCAGATTTACTATAATGGCGTGTGTGCTTTGTCTCTGGACAAGCTTGCCCCTTATCTTTACATATAAGGGTACAAGAGAAGAAAGCTCCCTTAATCAGGTTAACGAAAAGCTTGACCTGCAGGAGTTCTTTGGTCAGTATAAGAAGGTTATCAAAAACAGAGTCTTCCGTCAATATTTCCTTTTCGGTTTCATAATGCTTTTCGGCTCAGCCTTTGTGTCACAGACTTTCTACTACTTCCTCGATACTGTTCTTATGCAGGAGAAGGATTACTCAATGCTGACAATGGTTCAGGCGGTAGGTGAGGTCTTAGGCTTCTTCCCGGCTTACTTCCTTTCAATCAAGAAGAACAAGCAGATGCCCGCCAAGGTGTTTATGCCCGTTGCTGTAGGCGCTCTTGCAATAGCTTGGCTCACAAGAGGTATGGGCAGTCCCCTTATAATATTTATTGTTGAATTTATGTACGGTCTCGGTCTTGCAGGTATGGCAAGTGTACAGAATAATATTTTCCCCGATGTAACAGACGTTGATGAAATGATAACAGGTGAAAGACGAGAGGGTGTTATTTCAACATTCTCAACCTTTATCAAGAAATTCGTAAGCGGTTTTGCTTCATTCGGTATCGGTAAGCTCTTAGGTGCATTCGGCTATAACACTCAGCTCGAGGCTGCACAGCAGTCAGACAGTGCAGTGTTCGGTGTAACTATCTGTTTTACCCTTATACCTATGGTATTTATGTTCCTGTCATTCCTTTCAATTATGAATTACAGACTTACCAAGGATAAGCTCAACTTCATCAGAGCAAAAATCAAAGAAAAGAAAGAAACAGGCGTAGCTTTCGTTACAGAGGAAGAAAAGAAGTCCCTTGAAAAAATCGCGGGACTTAGGTTTGAAGATATGTGGATAGGACAGTAAACATGATGAATCCCCGTTTGACTTTACAGTTAAACGGGGAGCTTTTTATTTTTTCTTGAGCTTTTCATAGAGAGTTTTTATACCGCAGTGGACAAGATATACGGCAACAATTATTGAGCCGATAGTGTCGAGATAGTAGGAAACCTGACTTCCCGGAGCGATAGCTACGGATAAAAGAGCTACTGTAACGCAGGTATCTACGAGGCTTTTCGCTCTGTAAAGCCTTGCCTGAACTTCTATAATAGCATTGGGATCTTCGCGGTTGAGACGTGTGTATTTTATCCAGAATGCAGTGTTGGCAATTACGCCGAGGACGGCTATTACAAGTCCCGGAATAACATTGCCCTTGTCTTCGGTTTTATTGAAAATTGCAAGGAGCAGCATTATTGATCCGCCAAGACACATCATAGCACCGACGAAAATGTTTGAGGCTCTCTCGAGCTTTTCTTTTTTTATGCTGTCGCCGCCGTATTTGCCTGCTGTGATTTTGTAAACAACATAAGCCATAATTATACCGAGAAGCTCAGAGGTACGGCGTACAAAGTCTGCAATCTGTGTGGAGCTTGTGCCCGAGAGAAGTCCCAGGCCCACAACAAGGGGACCGGGGGAGGACATAATCACCGATAAGAGTAAGGTTCTGCTGCCTGATTTCTTTTCGTTTGTTTTACTGTTATTATTCATAAATGTTATCTCCCGAAAATCAAAGTAAGCAAATTAAGTACAATCATAGCTGAAATGGGACATATAACCGTATCGAGGCCGTTTTTTGAGTAAAGCTCAGCCGCTGCACTGACAATGGCTGTTATAAGAGGTACCACTATATATCCTGCCAGAGTAAAATGCCCATGCCATGTTATTACAGTCAGGACACTGACAAAGGAAAAGAAAAACATTGCAAAGGTACCCTCAAAGCTTTTCTTGCCGTCGGTGTGGGAATCGTGAATTTTGTGTCTGCCGTATTTCTTTCCGATGAGGGCGGCAAAGGCATCACCTACGCCCCAGGCGAGAATACTTGCAAGAACGAGATATTTATCCTTGAAAAGTCCCCAGCAAACTGATATTACAACTGCGAACATTGTAAACACCAGAAGAAGACTTGCTTTCAGTTCTCCCTTTTTTCTCTCGGTAGTAAACTCTGAGAATCTTTTGATTTTTTCGACAACTATGAGTATTGGATAAACTATTATTTCGAATATCAGTGAAGCAAGTGCCGCCATATACCAGTTCTCAAAAGCAAAAACAAAGACGAAAATTGAGCCGAGCAGAATAAAATGTAGAGTCTTGCGAAAAACTTCGTCAGGTATTTTAATGAAATAGCGGCAGAGAAGTGCGATTGAAGCGGCAACGGCAAAGTATATCGACAGTACGCCGAAGCCCTGTAATAATTCCTGCATTTTTTAATTCCTTTCTTTATTTTAGTTAACACTGTTAATTTTGGTTCAACATTATATCACAATGAACTGACGAATGCAATAGCAAATAGACAAATGGAAGAGTATTGTACTTGACATTTACTTATGTTTTTTGTTATAGTAACTTCGGATAGGAGTGTTTATATGCCAGACTTAAGACGGTTCGAATATGTTCTTGCTCTCGCAGAGTGTATGAACTTCTCTCAGGCGGCGGCAAAGCTCAATATATCTCAGTCAACTCTGAGTCAGCAGATACAGAAGCTGGAAAAGGAAATAGGCGTGAGTCTCTTTGACAGAAC
>JAZSGK010000064.1:0-13223 GCA_045532695.1 Acutalibacteraceae bacterium | reverse complement strand
ACCAACTCCTCACACCTTCCCGTTGGCTACACAGACGATATTTTCGAAGCTCTCGACAAACAGGATGAGCTCCACACTCTTTACACCTCAGGTACTGTATTCCATGCTTACCTCGGTGAAAAGCTTCCCGACTGGAAGAGTGCAGCTTCACTTGTAAGAAAGATCGCTGAAAACTACCGTCTCCCCTACTACTCAATTTCACCCACATACTCAGTATGTAAGAACCACGGCTATATCTCAGGTGAAGAATACACCTGCCCCGAATGCGGTGAAAAGACAGAGGTTTACAGCCGTATTACAGGTTATTACCGCCCCGTTCAGAACTGGAATGACGGTAAGAGACAGGTATTCCAGCACAGAGTTGAGTATGACCCCATAAAGGCAGCCAAGAGAGAGTTCAATACCTGTACTTGTGAAGCAGCAGAGTACAAAGAGGAAGCACCCGTAGCAGCAGCTAAGGAAGTAATTCTTTTCGCTTCAGCTACCTGCCCCAACTGCAAGATGGCAGCTATGTTCCTCGATAAGGCAGGCATCGCTTATAAGAAGCTCCTCGCTGAAGAAAATCCCGACCTTGCAAATCAGTACGGTGTAACTCAGGCTCCCACACTCATCGTTATCGACGGCGACAAGGCTGAAAAAATCGTTAACCTTTCAAATATCAGAGCTTTCACTGAAAAAGCTTAAAGGTGAATGTCAATGTATGATATTATAATTATCGGCGCGGGCCCTGCGGGGCTCACTGCCGCTTTATATGCAAGAAGAGCCGATAAAAAGGTTCTCGTTATCGAAAAAGAAACCTTCGGCGGTCAGATTACCCATTCACCAAAGGTTGAAAACTACCCCGGATTTACTGTTATGAGCGGCAATGAATTTGCCGATAAGCTCATCGAACAGGTAATGTATCAGGGTGCTGAAATTGAGCTCGATACTGTGACATCAGTAAAGGGCGAAGCAGGCTCTTTCACCGTAGAGTGTGAAAGAGGATCATTTGAAGCTAAGAGCGTTATCATCGCTACAGGCTCACATCACAGACAGCTCGGTCTCGATAAAGAAAACAAGTTCACCGGTGAAGGTGTTTCCTACTGTGCCGTATGTGACGGTGCTTTCTATAAGGATAAGGACGTTGCTGTTATCGGTGGCGGTAACTCAGCACTTCAGGAGGCTATTCTCCTTTCAAAGACAAGCAAATCTGTTACCGTTGTTCAGAATTTAGGATTTCTCACAGGCGAAATAAAGCTCAGAGAAGAAATTGAAAAGACATCTAATATCAAGGTTATCCTTTCATCTGTAGTGCTTGAAATTCTCGGCGAAGACAAGTTTGAGGGTATCAGAATCAAAAACACCGAAACCGAAGAAGAAAGCAATGTCATTGTCGACAGCATCTTCGTTGCTATCGGTCAGCAGCCGGAAAACGAGCCTTTCAAAGATGTAGTAAAGCTCAACGATTACGGCTATATCATCAGTGATGAATCCTGTATTCCCGAGACTGACAAGAAGGGCATTTTCACTGCAGGCGACTGCAGAACAAAGAAGATAAGACAGATTGCAACAGCTATTTCAGACGGTGCTACAGCAGCTCTTGAAGCTTGCAATTTTGTTGATTCACTGTAAAAAAACAAGAAAAGCGATACCTGCCCGGAGAGGGCAATATAAAAAATGTGAACAGCAGATTTACCGTTAAGGCTTATCTGCTGTTTTTTATTTTAGTGTGATACTGCCTGCAGTGCGGCGGCTCCATTAATCGCGCAGCGATTACACAGCGGCCACTGCGTGGCCGCTGTGAGTCAAAGCCTTCGGCTTTGACTATGGAGCCGCCTCCCACTCCTGCCGCAAACTTTTGTTAAAGTCTGACAAAGCTTTGCTTGTTTTTATTTTTTGAATAACTTCTCTTATTTATCAAAAGATAACATCAGAGGTGTTATTTTTATGCAATTCAAAAAAATATACAGAATTTCAATTTGTATGATTCTTGTTTTATCATTATCCTTTACCGCCTTTTATATCAGCACTCACCCAAGTGAAAATGATACAGCTATCTACGCTCTGTCAAAGCTTGGCTCAAAAGGCGAAGAGGTAAGGCGCATACAGAAAAAGCTTAAAGAATTAGGCTATTACAGCGGTGCCGTTGACGGCATTTACGGCTCAGCAACTAAAAAAGCAGTTACTGCATTTCAGAAAAACTGCGGCATCACAGCCGACGGTGTAGCAGGGCCTAAAACGCTGAAATTCCTCGGTCTGGAGAGTTCTTCATCTTCATCGGGGAAATACTCAAAAAGTGATATCGAGCTCCTTGCAAAGCTCATAGCCGCCGAAGCAAGAGGCGAAACCTATGTGGGTCAGGTGGCAGTGGGTGCAGTAGTGCTCAACAGAGTTGCACATGCATCTTTCCCCGATACTATCGCAGGAGTTATCTATCAGAAGGGCGCTTTTTCCTGCATCAATGACAGCAACTGGGCAGTATCAGCTACGGCAACCTCAAGAAAAGCCGCTCGGGATTGCATCAACGGCTGGGATCCAAGCGGCGGCGCTGTATTTTATTTTAACCCGAAGAAGACCAACGATGCTTTTATGCATTCAAGACCTGTTATAACTGTTATCGGCAATCACACATTCTGCAACTGAAAGAGGGCGGTAGAAACCGCCCTCTTAAAATTATTCTTCAGTTGTTTCAAGGAGAATATCAATAAGCTTGTCCGTCATTGAGTCGATAGAATACTGAGAAGGATTGCCGCTTATCTTCTTGATTTTCTTGTTATATTTTGCCTGGGTTGTTTCATCACAAAGACTCAGCACATGATAGAACGCATCGGTGTAAATGCCGAGGGCACCCGAGATATTCTTCTTGCCCCATATTGTACTGCCGTCTTCGCCGTAGCCTGTGAAGACTATACTGCCCTCACCCAGCTCCCAGTCCCAGAGAGCTGACGGGTAAATCTTATACTGAACACCGTCGATGGTAACAGTATAAAATCCGTTATCTTTTCTGAGGATACCCTCTGTGCTGATGGACTTGCCTTTTTCTATATCCTTGGTTGTGATTACAGCCTTTTCGTGAATTGTCACTAAGGAAGACTGACTTCTTTCAACCTCTGTATAGCTGTTATTGCTGCCGCTATTATCAAAAACAACAATATCCCAGTTGCCGTAAAGGCTTGTCTTTTTAATTGAGGTTCTTGCCTTTTCACCTGAATAAACCTCGGGCTCTGCCATTGGCCAGCCGTCTTTAGTCCACAGAAGCTGTCTTACTTCAAGAGTCGGATCGGGATTTACATTAGTTGCACCAAGCTCATCCGCTTTTGCCGCACCTGCAGTGATTTCAGTATCAACCTTGTAATATGACTGAGACTGAGAAGCAATAAACCAGTTGCCGTTTTTGGTCTTGATGACGCAGGGTGAGCCGATTGAAGCTCTGCCGGTGTTGGTATAGAGCACACCGCCCTGAGAGCTGTGATTGAAGGTGTAACCGCCAAGAAGAAGGGTACCCTTATCATACTGACTCTTGCCCGACTTACTGAGATATTCACCCATATCCTGTCCCATAATATCTGTATAAGGGCCGGTAATGTTAACGCTTCGTGCAACTCTTATATTATAGCTGGCGTCTTCTGCACCGTAAGTCAGGAACATATAGTAATAGCCTTCGTCCTTGCTGTAAACTATCTCACAGCCCGTCACAAGACTGCCGTCTTTTTTACTCATAGAGGGTACTCTGCCGGGGTTTGCCACAAGAGCACCTGAACGGTAAGTCTTATCGCCGTGGAGAGTAGAAATCACTTCACCCTGAGAATTACAGAGGCTGTCTTTCTTGAGAAGTCCTGTTTTCTTATTGAGCTCGAGAAGGTAAATTGCACCCTGGATTTTGTCCTTTCCGTAATAGGAGCCGTAGTTCATAAACATACCGTCATCACTGACAATGATATTGGGATGAACTGCATTTGCCTTATCGTAGTGAGTGCTGAGACTTTGTTTTTTAGCTTCGCCGTCTTCATTGATGACTGTCTGAGTACCGCCGTGTCTTCCGCAGGAGCTGATTACGAGTCCCACATCTGCCCAGCGCTTATATGTTACGGCTTCTTCTATACTGTCTGTCTTAACACAAAATATTGCAGATTCATTTGCGCCCTCAGATTTACTCAGTGAGAAGTAAAGATAATATGTGCCGTCAACCTTTACAATGTCGGGAGCAAGAGGAGTTCTGTCCTCATTTTTGTCGGAATAGAGCTCATCGTCACCATAACCGTGCTCCTTAGCCCAATTATAAACGCTGTTAAAGGCACTGAAGGACATAATAGCATTATTGGAAGCATTGATGTCGCTTTCAAAATAAGTTGTTCTGCCGCCCCAGTTAATAAGGTCAGTTGACTTGATTACAACATTATCCGAGCCGAAGCAGTAAAAATAACCGCTTTCTTCGTCATAGATTATCGAGGGATCCTTGATGTCATAGCTTGCAAAAGAGCCGAGATAGCCGTCTCCGAGAGGGCTTATAAGCTCAGGTTTTGCAATATCGAGGCTTGAAACATCACTCTTGTCATTTTCGGGTCTTTGTCCTTTTTTGAAGGAAGCCACAATTGTAAGCTTACTGTCAACCACAGTTTTATACTGAAGCATATTGACCTGCTTTGTAACATCCACACCGTTTACATAGAGCTTTTTAAGGTTATAGTAGGTTGTATCCGTACGCTCGGGGTTTATATTGAGTGTAATTTCCTGACCCTTCTTGCACATAACGGAATACTTTTCATCAGTACCTGCAGTGTCATTGCTGTCAACTGTAATAACACCGTGATCAAAGCTCTCAATAAAAACTCTGTATTCACTCTGGTATATATACCTGAAATACATTCCCAGCACTACAGCAAAAAGAGCTACAGTAACAGAGAAGAAAAACCAAAATTTCTTTTTCATTTTCTAAGGGGTCCTTTCTTTCGCTTATTCAACAGTAAGAGACGAAATAACATTTGAGTAAATGCCTACAGCGTTGTTATAGAAGTTTTCCTTAACAATCTCTATCTGTCTTTCATCTGCCACATAAAGAGTTATTTTAAGAAGTTCTGTGCCTACATCAAGAATAGTAAAGGTAATATGATAGCCATGCTCCAGCTTTTCAATATCGACCTTGCTTTCCTTTTTGATTCTGTCTCTTGTGAGTATCTTAAGAGCAGCCTTGACTGCCTTTTCTCTTATACTCTTGGGCAGTGAGCGCTCAATACGGGCAACATCTATTCTTGACTTTGAAGTTATTGATATTACCTCATCACCGTCAACTATTTCAGAAACCACCTGACCGCCGTTTACAAGCTCACTCATAGCTCCGTTTACTTCAAAATAATTAGCTATTCTGTATTCCTGTAAAATCTCATTTATCTGAGTACGGGTCAGAGGCCTGTCGAGAGTTTTGAGAAGGTAACATATAAGAAGTTTTATTTCGGGCTGCTCACGAAGACCGCCGGGAGCAATGCCTTCACAGAAAGTTGAATTCTCCATATTTCTTTAAGCAATCAGATTGCTCGTCCTTTCCATATAATTACACATATATAATTTTACCACAAGTATTAAAAAAGTAAATAGCAAACGGCAAAATTAATTAAATATTACTGATAAATATCATTGACAAGCCTTATGTCCTTTAGTAAAATTTAAATATATTGAATTTTAACCGAGGAAGCGATACAATGAATAAGTATACTACCATTCTTTTTGATGCAGACGATACCCTTCTTGACTTCGATAAAGACGAAACTCAAGCCCTTAAAATAGTTATGACTCATTACGGTGTACCCATCACCGATGAAAATATAAGCATATATAAGGGGATCAATGTTGGACTCTGGAAAGCTCTTGAAAGAGGAGAAATAGATAAGCCCACCCTCAAGCAGGTGCGTTTCAAAATGTTCTTTGAAAAAATAGGCTTCACCCCTTCGGAAGACCCCTTCAGAATAAACGAAGAATATCTCGGAAACCTCGGAGACGGCGGAAATCTTCTTGAGGGTGCAAAGAAGCTTATCGAAAGCCTCAAGGCTCAGGGATATGATCTCTATATTGTCACAAACGGCATCGAGCATACACAAAAGAAACGTCTCACAAAGGCAGGTATCCTTCATCATTTCACAGATATTTTTGTCAGCGAAACAGTAGGACATCAGAAACCGAAAAAAGAATACTTTGATTATGTCTTTTCACACATAAATGAAAAAGATATCGGCAGGGTACTCTTAGTGGGCGACTCTCTCACATCAGATATAAAAGGAGCTATGAACGCAGGCATAAAGTGCGTCTGGCTCAGGCGAAAAAAAGACGCCGATTACAGCGGATTTGAGCCCGACTATATAATCGATGACATAAGTGAACTGAAAAATTTACTGTAAAAAAATTGAGCAGGCTACAAAACCTGCTCTTAATTTTATGCTACGGGCATTGGCATACCGCCGAATATCATAAGAAGGAAGCTTAATACCGCCGCCAGTTCAAAGCTGAAAACAGGTCTTTTGAAAACCGCCTTATCCACCTCAAGACTTACATTATCAAAATATGTATACTGCACTGTCTTCTTGGCAAAGTCCTCGGCCCTGAGCACCTTAAGGTCATCTCCCACATAATAGAAGCTGTTGATTACCGAGCCTCTGTCGCTGAATTCCTCAACATAATAGGTTACTCCGTCAATAACAGTTTCATAGCTTTTTACAAATACAAGAAAATCCATAGTGAAGTTGGATACCTTTTCGATGATGCCCCATACATCAATATTTACAAAGGGCAGTTCAACTACAGTCATATGTATATAAGGAAAAGCAGGCAGAAAGCTAACAAGCTTACCGTCATCTGTCAAGGTGCGAAGCTTGAAAAAGCCATTGTCAAAATCGTAGGCAACATCTTCGCCCTTCATATATACTGTATTGACTACCGAATAAGACTGACCGAACTTATCGCCGAAGCCTGTTCTGAAGGTTACCGAAACTTCTTTCGTCTCTTCGACTGTATCAAAAAGAGTTTCTGTTTTTGTGTCTGCCGCAAAGACACCGAAACTGAAGACAGACAGCATAAGAACAATAGCGAGAATGAGAGATACTGTTTTTTTCATTTTACCACTTCCTTTACGTTTTACAGTTTAAATATAACAGAAATGCCGGGAATAGTCAACTTTAAATTAAGTGTGATGAAGAAACGGCAGGCGGCTCCGCTGCCGAACGGAGTTCGGCACAAGGGCGCTCTGCGAGCACCCTTGGAAAGCGCCCCCGTGGGGGGCGCTTTCGCGGAGCCGCGACCTTGCTGCAGCCTCCAACTTTCTAAAAAATCCTCTGACCTACTTTAACTCAGAGGAAATCTGTGATATAATATACTCAGAATAAATTTTCAGGGGGAATTCTTATGTTCAACACCGAAAAAGTCACTGGAGAAGTTATTCAGTGGATTAAAGACTGGTTCGAAGAAAACGGCAAAGGCTGTAATGCAGTTCTCGGCATATCCGGCGGCAAAGATTCGAGTATAGTTGCCGCCCTTTGCGTAGAGGCACTTGGCAAAGACAGAGTTTTCGGCATACTTATGCCTAATGGGGTGCAAAGCGATATTGACGATGCACTGAAGCTGGTAAATCATCTGGGAATAAAATATTACATCTGCAACATCAAAGAGGCCTATGATGCTACAGTACAGTCCCTTCTTGACAGCGGTATTACAATCACTGAACAGACTAAAATAAACCTTGCTCCAAGACTTCGTATGACAACTGTTTACGCTTTCTCACAGAGCCTTAACGGCAGAGTTGCCAACACCTGTAACCTTTCAGAGGATTGGGTCGGCTATTCTACCCGCTACGGTGATGCGGCAGGTGATTTCAGTCCCCTTGCAGGCCTTACGGTGCAGGAAGTAAAAGAAGTAGGCAAGTATCTCGGCCTGCCCATTGATCTTGTTGATAAGGTCCCCTCTGACGGACTTTGCGGCTCAACCGATGAGGACAAGCTGGGCTTTACTTATGCTGTGCTTGACAAATATATTCGTACAGGCGTATGTGAAAACGAAGAAACGAAAAAGCGCATAGACTATCTCAACAAGCTCAATGCCTTCAAGCTCAAGCCCATTCCCGGCTATTTCCCTGACAAAGACTTATTGTAAATCATAAAATTTTTGACGGTACCTTGGCAAGGTACCGTCTTTTTTTCTGTGGTTTTAAGTTATTTTAAAGTGCAACACTTTGTTGCATTGTGTTTTTCTCGTCGCAAACCAATATATATTTGCAATTTTATACAACAAATTTAATTTATATTGTATTTATAATCTTTACAATTTGTTAACGTTTATATATCACAATGCCCAAATTTTTCCTTTAATATATAGTCAAAATCAATAAAGCACTAAACCGTGCGTAAAATATAGAAATTCATGAAAAGAGGTAAGAAAAAAATGAACAACAGACTCGTAAAAGAAGAACATTTCGGTATCCAGAGAAAAATGGTTGCAGCTATGACCTCAGAATCCTGGCAGAACATTCCTCATGTAACTTATATTTATGAACCCGAAGTAAGCCGTTTTTTCAGCGAATATAAAAAGCTTAATTTCGGCAGAAGCGAAGATGAAAAGATTACATTCAATACTCTTATGATCAAGGCTATCACAGAAGGGCTCAAGGCAGCTCCCATAATGAATTCGCATATCGAATACAATCACTCACTCATTAGAGGCACAATCAAAACCTATGAGGATATCAACATTTCAATGCCCACCATTCTCCCCTCAGGTGAAATGATGACAACAACCTGCCGTGACTTTGATAAAAAGAACCTCGACGAAATGACAGCTTATATCAAGGATCTTCGCAGAAGAATGGAACAGTCAGACCTCAACGAGGCTATGTATACGGTATCCTTCAACAGAACTGTCAACACTATCAAAAAGGGTAAGCTTGTAGAGGCGTTTCTTCGCATCCTGGGTGCAAAGACAGGTAAATATAAAGTCCGCACTCTTAAGGGCAAGGCCAAGAAGGCTTATCACTCAATTCCCGAAACCGAAAGACTCGGCGACAACGATATCCAGCAAGGTACAATCACCATTTCAAATGTAGGCTCATTGGATCTCGGACAGAAGGGCGCAGTTGCACTTCTCGAAATTATACCCCCTCAGGTCTGTGCAATCGCTATAGGAGCTGTGCAGAAAAGACCGGTAGTTGAAACTGACAAATACGGCAATGACACTATCAAGGTCGGCAAGGTGCTCCCCCTCTGTATTGCCTTCGACCACAGAGCTCTTGATTTCGGTGATATTATCCCCTTCACAAAGAAGCTTGACGAAATCTTCGCTCATCCTGAGATCATTCACACCTGGACTAATTTACCCTCGGATACTGAAACACGTCTGAGAATTACAAAGCCGGCGTAAATCAGTGAGGAGTTAGGAGTGAGGAGTTGCTGACGAAAATATAAAGTATTTTACTGTAACAAGCTCCGATTATATCCCATAAAGATTAAAACAGCAGACCTGCCTTTAACGGTAAAAGTCTGCTGTTATTTTTAGTTGTAATGAATTTCGCAGGAAGTAAGAGCTGTATTTGAAGAAAACCTACTTGCGACAACTTCTAACTCCTGACTTAATTAAATGTCATTAATATCATAGGGTGTTCTCTGGTAAACAAAGTAGTTGAGCCAGTTTGTAAACATCAGAGTACCCACATTACGCCAGGTAATAATCGGCTTTTTAGTCGGGTCATCATCAGGAAAATAGTTATAAGGCACCTTTATATCAAGGCCCTTTTCCTTGTCTCTGAAATATTCCTTGGCAAGGGTGTCAGCATCATACTCACTGTGGCCCGTTGCATAGAAGTTCCGGCATTCAAGGTCTGATACAAGATGAATACCTGCCTGCTCTGAATAGGAAAGTATCTGCAAGTCCTTACAAAGAGCAACATCATTGAAGTTTATATCCGTATGTCTTGAGTGAGGCACAAAGTAAGTCTCATCAAAGCCTCTCATAAGAGGATGGTACAAATCAAGGGGTCTGTGAGGAAATACACCGAACATCTTCTCGGGAAGAGTATGCTTGGGTATGCCGTGATGATAATAAAGTCCTGCCTGAGCACCCCAGCATATATGGAATGTGGAATAAACATTGGTCTTTGTCCACTCAAAAATTTCGCAAAGCTCAGGCCAGTAGTCAACCTCTTCAAACTCCATAAGCTCAACGGGTGCACCTGTTATAATCATACCGTCATATTTTCTGTGTCTGATCATATCAAAGGTATAGTAGAACTTATTAAGATGACTCTGGGAGGTATTCTTGGACTGATGAGTAGCCATCTGTAAAAACTCAACATCAACCTGAAGAGGTGTATTACTCATGAGGCGAAGGAGCTGAGTTTCAGTTACAATCTTAGTAGGCATAAGGTTGAGAATGAGAATCTTAAGAGGACGGATATCCTGGCTTTTAGCACGTGATTCTGTCATAACGAATATATTTTCCTGCTCCAGCATTTCTCTTGCAGGGAGTCTGTCATCTATTTTAATAGGCATAGTTTTCACCTTCTTTATCACTTTCGTATAAGTATAGCAAATATTCGTAGCTTTTGCAAGTGCTACAGTAATAATAAAGTTTCTACAGGAAACAGCAAGGGGGCTCCACAGCCGAATGAATTCGGCTCAAGGGCGCGCAGCGCCCTTGGAAGGCGCCCCACGGGGGGCGGCTTCGTGGAGCCCCGTACCGGCTTGAAAATACCGCTCAAATGATATATAATTAATCTATCAAACGAGAAAGGTGCATCACTATGGAAAAACTCACTAAATACCTTTTCTGCTATTTCACAGGCAATGAGCCCGAAAGAGAAAGAGTCCACTTTGCCCTGTCCGAGGACGGATTTAACTTCAGAGCACTTAATGACGGAAATCCTGTTATAATCCAGTCCCTCGGCAAAAAATGCTGCCGCGACCCATACATCTTCAGAGATAAAACGGGTAAGTTTCACATTATCGCAACAGATATGCGAAGCGAAGACGGCTGGTGCAGCAACAATTCAATGGTAGTTTGGGACAGCGATGACCTTATCAAATGGGAAAATGAGCGTATACTCGATTTCTCTCAGTATGAGGAAACAAAGGACGCTGACAGAGTATGGGCACCTCAGGTGATATTTGACAAAAACAAAGGGCAATATATGATTTACTGGACTCACCACAACAAAGACAGCAGCCTTGACACGGTGATATGGTACGCTTATACGGAGGATTTTCACAGGCTTACAACTTCACCGAAGCTTCTCTTTGCACCCAAAAGCAAAATGTGTACCATAGATGCAGATATAACAGAAAAAGACGGCACTTTTTATCTTTATGAAGCAGACGGTGAAAAAGAGTCCATCTGCTACTGTACCGCTGCCGCCCCCGACGGTCCCTACTATGAGCCAGAGAACAACAAGGTAACCACAGGTGAAATTGCCCTCGAGGGCAACTGTTTGTATAAGCTTCTCGGCACAGACAAATATATTATGATTGCCGATAAATTCAGAAACGGCGGATATTATATGCAAATCACAAGTGATATGGTAAATTTTGAAGAGGTACCGAAGGAGAAATTCTCTCTGGAGCACCTGAATCCACGCCATGGCAGTATGCTTCACATCACCGACAGCGAGTATGAAAGACTCATAAACCACTATGTAATAAGCTTATAAAATTTTATTTTTTTATTGACAAATGCCACACTTTTTTGATTAAATATATCTATAAACAAAAGGAGGAATTCTTATGAAAAAACTTATTTCGCTTGTTCTCTGCTTAGTGCTTTGCTTCTCTGTTACAGTTTTCTCAGCAAGCGCTGACAGTGATTACACTATCGTGTCACCCTACAGTGATGTTATATGGGAAGGCGACAACGCCTGGGGCGCTTACAAGGGCACTCTTCATTCTCATTCTACCTACAGCGACGCTGATATTGACCTTGCCACTATGGTCAAGGAATATTATAATCAGGGTTATGACTTCCTTGCAAACTCCGACCATGGCATTACAGGTGTAGAATGGAACAGACCTCAGCCAACACTTCTGCTTTATACATATCAGAAGCTCTCAGGCAAAACAATCGCACATCTCACCGACGAGGAGTTCCGGGGCATCACAACAGGCACATATCCCCTTTATGACGGTACAGTCAGAGGAGACAAGATGACCTGCGTAGTCGGTGCAAATGAGCTCAACAACTTAACTCTCACTAAGAGCCATGTCAACGCCTTCTTCCTTCCCGAGGGCAAGGGTAACGGCTTCGGCGGTACAGAAAACGGCTATGAGCAGGCTATATCCTTCACTC
Organism: Acutalibacteraceae bacterium; assembly: GCA_045532695.1. Taxonomy (GTDB): domain Bacteria; phylum Bacillota; class Clostridia; order Oscillospirales; family Acutalibacteraceae; genus UBA6857. The sequence continues at coordinate 938 of JAZSGK010000064.1, read as the reverse complement.
AGAAAAACGGCGGCCTTTCAATTATCAACCACCCTGGTGACTGGCTTGAAAGCAAACACGATATCGCTCAGGTGAGCAATGAAGAAAACATTAAATTCTTCGGTGATATTCTCCTCGAATACGACTCCTGCCTCGGTATGGAAGTTTTCAATGAAAAGAACAGCGTTACTCCCTACGACAGAATACTCTGGGATAACCTTCTTATGTATACTCTTCCCTACGGTAAAAACGTCATCGGTTTCAGCAATACCGACGCTCACACTATCGAAAATATTGACAGCTCCTTCAGCATCTTTATGATGGAAGAAAACACCGCAGAAAACATAAAGAAAACTATGCAGACAGGCGCATCCTTCCTTGTTACCCGTTCAATCTTACACGGCAATGATATCATAGGCCCTGCAGAAGCTTTCGATGTAAGAAATGCCGATATCCCCTACCCTGTTTTCACTAAGGTTGACGTTTACGGTCACAAGATAACCGTTGAAGCTGACAATGCAGAGACAGTTCAGTTTATTGCTGACGGCAAAATTATCTATAAGGGCGCAATCGGAAATGGGCCCGTTACTCTTGACCTTGATACAATCGAGGGTGCAGAGAACTTCAAGTATGTAAGAGCTGAGGTCTTCGGCAAAGGCGGTCTTTGTCTTACTCAGGCACTTGTAATCGACAACGGTGCTGATACTCTCACATACGAAAAGAGCAAGGATCTCATCTCTTTTGTGAATGATCTTATCTTTATGCTCAGGAGCTCACGCTTCTGGACAATCATAGTTGAACTTTGCAGAATGATATAACCTTTCTACAGTTTAAAATTGAAGTCAGCGGTGGCAGGCGGCTCCATTAAAATCGCGATGCGATTTTACGGCGGCGCAGCCGCCGGGGCGAACAAAGTTCGCCTATGGAGCCGCCGAGCTCCCCTCTTCCGCCGGACCTCA
>JAZSGK010000086.1:0-9368 GCA_045532695.1 Acutalibacteraceae bacterium | reverse complement strand
TAAAAATGAACCTGACTTTCGCTTTCTTTTTCAATAGCATTTTACTCGGTGTAGGTCTTGCTATGGATGCCTTTTCCGTATCTCTTGCAAATGGTCTCGGTGAACCGAATATGAAAAAAAGCAAGATGACAGGCGTTGCAGGTATTTTTGCTGCCTTTCAGTTTGCAATGCCGATGATAGGCTGGATATGTGTAGCAACAATAGCCCAGTATTTCAAGGCTTTCGAGAAGCTTATACCCTGGATTGCTCTGGCTCTCTTAGGATATATAGGAGGTAAAATGCTCTATGAGGGCATAAAGAACAAGGATTCCGAAGAAGAAAAGCCTGCAGTTGGTATTGCAGCTCTTTTAGTGCAGGGTGTGGCAACATCTATTGATGCTCTTTCTGTAGGCTTCACAATTGCAGACTATAATTTACCCGAGGCAGTGCTTGCCTGCATTCTTATCGGTGTTGTAACTTTCTTTATCTGCTTTGCAGGTATAGCTATAGGAAAAAAGGCAGGTACAAAGCTTGCGGGTAAGGCAGGTATATTGGGGGGCGTAATTCTTATCGCTATAGGACTCGAGATTTTCATCAGCAGTTGGTTTTAACAGCGTATTAAAATAAATTTAAAGTCAATAATTTATAATAACTGAAAGGCTCAATTTATAGGTGATATAAATTGAGCTTTTATATCACAAAATTTGGAGGAAATTATGAGAAAAATACTGAACTTTAACAGAAAATGGGCTTTCAGCAAAATGGCTGACAGTATCCCCACAGAAGTTTCAAACAAATGGGATTTTGTAAATATTCCCCATTGCTGGAATGCTATTGACGGTCAGGACGGTGACAACGACTATTACAGAGGCACAGCTTACTATGCCAAAAATATAAGCAAAAGTGAGCTGCCTGAGGCTGACAGATACTATCTTGAGATCAAAGGTGCAAACTCATCGGCAGATGTATATCTCGACGTTGCAAAGCTTGCTCATCACGACGGCGGTTACTCAACATGGAGAGTTGACCTTACAGACGGCCTCAAGGAAAACAGTCTTCTTGTCATTGCCGTTGACAACTCAGCTAACGATACCGTTTATCCTCAGATGGCAGACTTTACTTTCTATGGCGGTATCTACCGTGATATCAGCATCATCTGCGTAAGCGAATCACATTTTGATCTGGACTATTACGGTGGCAGCGGTATTAAAATCACTCCCGACATCAAGGGCAGCGCTGCTGAAACAGAAATCGAATGCTATGTGACAAATCTTAAGGATAATCAGCTTATACATTACGTTATAGAAGATAAAGAGGGTAACACCGTCGCAGAAACAACATCAGCAGATACTAAGGTTACTCTTACAATCGATAATGTAAATCTCTGGCACGGCAGAAAGAATCCCTATCTCTATACCGCAAAGGCAGAGCTTACAGAAGATGGCAAGGTACTCGACAATATCTCCTCACGCTTCGGTTGCCGTACATTTAAGATTGATCCCGATAACGGCTTTATCCTGAACGGTGAAGAATATCCCTTACGCGGTGTATCACGCCATCAGGACAGATGGGGCAAGGGTAACGCTCTTTCAAAGGAAGACCACGAAGAGGATATGAAGCTCATATATGAAATGGGTGCAACAACTATCCGTCTCGCTCACTATCAGCACGATCAGTACTTCTACGATCTTTGCGACGAATACGGTCTTGTTATCTGGGCAGAGATTCCCTATATTTCAAAGCATATGCCCACAGGCCGTGAGAATACAATCTCACAGATGAAGGAACTCATCACTCAGAACTACAACCACCCGTCAATCGTTGTATGGGGTCTTTCAAACGAAATCGGTATCGGCGGTGCTGATGATGATCTTCTCGAAAACCACCGTATCCTCAACGATATGTGCCACGAAATGGATAAGACTCGTCTTACAACAATTGCGGCTGTTTCAATGTGCAAGATTGACGATCCTTATCTCCAGATTCCCGATGTTGTTTCATATAACCACTACTTCGGCTGGTACGGCGGAGAGACTGAAATGAACGGTCCCTGGTTTGACAATTTCCATGCAGTTCATCCGAATATTCCCATCGGCTGCAGTGAATACGGCTGTGAAGCTCTCAATTGGCATACCTCCAACCCTATGCAGGGAGACTATACAGAAGAATACCAGGCATATTATCACGAAGAGCTTATCAAGCAGTTCTTCTCGAGAAAGTATCTCTGGGCAACTCACGTATGGAATATGTTTGACTTCGGTGCCGATGCAAGAAATGAAGGCGGCGAAAACGGCCAGAATCACAAGGGCCTTGTTACAATGGACCGCAAATATAAGAAGGACTCCTTCTATGCTTATAAGGCATGGCTTTCGGATGATCCCTTTGTACACATCTGCTCAAAGCGTTATATTGACCGTGTAGAGGACATTGCCAAGGTTACCGTATATTCAAATCTTCCTGAGGTCGAGCTCTTTGCAAACGGCAAATCCTTAGGCAAGAAAACAGCAGAGGATCACTTCTTCCGCTTTGAGGTAGAAAACATCGGTGAAACAAAACTCACTGCAAAAGCAGGCGACTGCACAGACGAAAGCGTAATCCGTAAGGTAGATGTATTCAACGAAAGCTACCGTCTCAAGGAAAAGGGAGCAATCCTCAATTGGTTTGACATTGATGCTCCCGAGGGATATCTTTCACTTAACGACAAGATGAGCGATGTGCTTAAAACACCTCAGGGACAGGCTATCTTTGTGGGCCTTATGTCAAAGATGCAGGGAAATGACGGCAAGGTTGAAGCTATGGGCTTCGAGCTCAGTGCTGATATGATGACAATGATGGGTGGCTTCACAGTGCTTCGTCTCTTCACTCTTATGGGTGGTATGATGGATGTGAAGTTCACAAAAGAGCAGCTTCTCGGTATCAATGCACAGCTTAATCAGATTAAGAAGCCTGAATAATATTTCGGACTGTCGTAATTCGCCGACTTCCCATAAGGCAGTATTTGTTTCTCGAACAAAATTTCCTGTATTTTTGCCAAAAGCCTCGCAAGGCGACAGCCTTGCTGCGTTTTGTGGCTTCAATACAAGAAATTTTCAGTTCTTACGAAACTGCGAAGCACTTTAAAATGCGAAATGGCTTTGCAAGAAAAGGCAAAAATGACCGATAATGCTGACGCATATCGGTGATTTTTAACGCATTATTGTGAAGTTATTTCACTTTTTAAAGAAATACTTCCTTATGGGACGTCGGCGTTACCCTGCACCGCCAGATTTATTTGCAACTCTTCACTCCATCAGTCTTTCACCGGAGCGACTCTGGGCTTATCAACCTTGGGGCTGATTTCGCCTGCTCTCATAAGTGCATTCTTTGTCATAAGAGGTCCGAAGAGCTCATAAATAAGCACGCCGAAAAGAACTATATTTCTTATGATTGTACCCTCTGAGCCGAGCTCTGCCATTACGGTAATTGACATGCCGAGAGCTACGCCTGCCTGGGGAAGAAGTGTGATACCGAGATACTTCTTGATATGGGACTCACATTTTACGAAGCCTGCACTGACTCTTGCACCGAGATACTTACCGAGAGAACGTGAGATAATATAAACGATACCGATGCCCACAACAGCAAGGTCGCCGAAAACTGAGAACTCAAGCTCTGCACCGCTGAGTACGAAGAAAAGAATAAATATGGGAGCTGTCCATTTGTCGGTCTTTTCCATAAGCTCGGGTGAGAAGTCGCAGACATTGCAGAATATTGTACCCAGCATCATGCATACGAGAAGGGGAGAAAAGCCGATGTGTACGCTGCCGACAGTATACTTGAGCTTTGAAAGGGCAACGGCTAAGAAAATTGCCGTTACAACAAGTGCCTGACGCTTTGTATTAGAACGGAAAAACTTCTCACAGAATGAGAGTACATAGCCGATAACTGCACCCATAATAAGTGAAAGGAAGATTTCTAAAAGAGGGTCAACTAAAACTGAAGTGAGGCTAAGGTCGCCGTTGTGAAGAGTTTTTGCAACTCCCAGTGATACGGCAAAGATGATAAGACCGACAGCGTCATCAAGAGCAACAATGGGAAGAAGAAGTGAAGTGAGCTTACCCTTTGCCTTATACTGCCTTACAACCATAAGGGTTGCAGCGGGAGCTGTTGCGGAAGCGATAGCACCTAAGATGATAGCAGTTGAAAGGGGAAGCTTGTCTTCGCCCAAAACGAAGTGAAGACCTATAAGCACCGCATCAACTAAAAGTGTTGTCAGCACTGCCTGGAATATGCCGATAACAGTTGCCTGCTTACCGGTTTTTTTGAGCTGTGAGAGTCTGAATTCATCACCGATTGCAAAAGCTATAAAGCCCAGTGCAACGTCGTTTATTATGCTCATAGCACTGACTTCCTCCGTTGAAGTGAAGCCGAGACCCTTTATGCCCAGAAGACCTAAGCAGTAAGGTCCGATAAGTATACCTGCAACAAGATAGCCGGTGACAGCAGGAAGCCTTAAAGGCTTGACTACACGGGACATAAAAAGTCCTGCACTCAATGCGACTGATATTACCAAAAGAGTTTCCATAGGATATTACCTTCTTTATTAATTTAATGCCGATTAATTATAGTGCTGACCCTTATAAAAGTCAACTGCAACATTCAACAATTAAACATATTTTTTTATGTTTTTTTTCTTAATCTTTCACAAAACCCGACCTGAGAATTCTGAATAAATGAGCAAAACGCAGAAAGATAAAAAAACTGCCGAAAAATATAGACAAAATGAAATTGAGGATTATAATATTAATCGTTAAAAAATCGATTTAAGGAAAGTGATTCAGATGGAAAAAATCAGACCTATGCTTTTTACGAGCCTCAAAGGTTATACGAAAGCTCAGTTTGTAAAAGACCTGATTTCAGGTGTTATTGTTGCAATTATTGCTCTGCCCTTGTCAATTGCTCTTGCTCTTGCTTCGGGTGTAGGCCCTGAGCAGGGTATTTATACGGCCATTGTTGCAGGCTTTGTAATATCCTTTTTAGGCGGCTCAACTGTTCAGATTGCAGGTCCTACTGCGGCTTTTGCAACCATTGTTGCAGGCATCGTCGCTCAGAACGGCATGTCGGGTCTTGCGACGGCAACTATCCTGGCAGGTGTCATACTTATTTTTATGGGTATCTTCAAGCTGGGCTCCCTCATTAAGTTTATCCCCTTTACCATCACAACAGGCTTTACTTCGGGTATAGCTCTGACCATTGTTTTCGGTCAGCTCAAGGATTTCTTCGGCGTTCAGTACCCGGAAGGTATGGAAACAATTGAGACAATGGATAAGCTAAAGGCACTTTTTGCAGGCTTTGATACTTTTAATGTTCATGCATTCATTGTCGGTGCAGTCTCCCTTGCCGTACTCATTATAATGCCTAAGATAAGTGAAAAGATTCCCGGCTCACTTGTTGCCGTACTCGTAGGTATTGCCATGGTGAAGCTTCTTCCCTTAAATGTAGATACCATAGGCGACCTTTATACAATCAGCAGCTCTCTTCCGAAGCTCACTCTTCCGGATTTCAGCCTTTCTGCAATTAAGACTGCACTTCCCAACGCCTTTACTATTGCGATTTTAGCGGCTATTGAGTCTCTTTTATCCTGCGTTGTCGCTGATGGTATGACAGGTACAAAACACCGTTCCAATACGGAACTTGTTGCTCAGGGTGCAGGTAACGTTGCCTCAGCTCTTTTTGGCGGTATCCCTGCTACGGGTGCTATTGCAAGAACTGCTGCCAATATCAAAAACGGCGGTAAAACCCCCATTGCAGGCATCGTTCACGCTGTTGTGCTTTTACTCGTTCTTCTTGTACTTATGCCATATGCAGGTCTTATTCCCATGCCTACAATTGCTGCGATACTTTTAATGGTTGCGTATAATATGAGCCACTGGAGAACCTTCGTAAATGTAATAAAAACTGCCCCCAAGAGCGATATTCTTGTTTTACTTGCAACCTTCTTCCTTACTATAATATTCGACCTTGTTGTTGCTATTGAGGTGGGTATGGTTCTCGCCTGCGTACTGTTTATGAAGAGAATGAGCGATGAGACAAGTGTAATAAGCTGGAAGTATAAAGAACAGGCCGCCGACGAGGATAATGAAAACGTCAGACAGAAACTTATGGATGTACCCAGAAACATCAGAGTTTACGAAATCAGCGGACCGCTTTTCTTTGGTGCTGCTGACCAGATAGAGAGAATCGAGCTCAAGAGCTACACTGAATATCTTATTGTAAGAATGAGAAGCGTACCCGCTATGGACAGCACAGCAATGAACTCAATGTTAAGCCTCAAAAAGCGCTGTGATAAAAAGGGTATCTCCCTGATACTTTCCCACGTCAATGAACAGCCTCTGAAGGCAATGAAGAAGTCGGGTCTTTATACAATGATAGGCGCCGAAAACTTCAAGTCGGATATTTCTTCGGCTATGGAATATGCAGAGAGCTTATCTGAAAGCAGAATATCTCAGTAACAAATATATTTAATTAAGCAAAAACGGTGCAGACCTCAGTTGGTTTGCACCGTCATTTTTATTCTTCCCGTCTTTTGTAATCTATGAGAAGACCCTTGAGATAAAGCAAAGCAGTCTGTTTAGGAAGAACATCGCCGCTTATGGGAAGATAGTCGGAAATGAATTTGTTTATAATCCGGAGAACTTCACCGCCGGGAATATGGATACTGACCTGACCTAAAAAGCTTTTTTCGTCGGCGTTATCGTATATTGAGGTTATAAGAGCACTTTTTTCATACACTGTGATGTCGACATCTGAGAAAAAGTCTGAAACCTCTGTTGTACGGCTGAGGAAAAAGTTATGATAGCTGCGCTCATTTTCCATTGTTGCAATAAGACTTTCAAGAAATTCTATTCTTGCCTTGAGAGAAAAAGCCTTCACGTAGGTTTCTGAAAGCTCATAGGATTTTCCACTTTCAAGAAAGCTTTCAAGACCCTTCTGTGTGTAGAGGTTGACCCACTGTTTATCTGAACGCCTGTTCACAAGATAAGATAGAAGCTCTTCTTTATCAGGAAAATCATTCGCTGCCGTAACAAGGAACCTCAGGTCATCGAGAGCAAGCAAACAAGGTGTTGTTTTAAGGGAGTGGATAAGATCATCCTCATAGTTGATTATATAGTTGATAGCTGAAATCTCGTCCGGAAAAAACCTTACAACAGGTGCACTGCTTTCAGCTGACTGTTCGGTTATGCGATACTTATCCCTGACTATTTCACCGGTGAAGGCAACACCTTTTTTACACTGAGGATCCAGAATAATCATTATGCTGTCAGATATGACAAAATACGGAAAAAGTGTTGTTTTGTCAAGGTGCTCAACTTCAACGTTTTCAAGAGAAACTGTATTTACCCTTGCCTTGGCAAAGCGAAGGATAGAAAGCAGTGTTGCAAGATTTCTCTGAGTGAACTTAACTGAAAAATTCGGTATAAATCTGATCATACGTGATTCGGGGTAATCATTCTTCAGCTTATAGAGCACATGGTTTATAACGTTGTTGGCATGAGGAATATTGGTGTAGATAACGTTGTCAGTTGAAAGGAAGAGCTCTTTAAGAGCTGAAAAAACTTCTCTTCTTTCAGTAAATTCACCGAATCCTCTGGCGTTAATGTAGGTGCAATCAGATATTTCAGGTGCCGTACCGAAACGGAACTTATCAAGTGTGTCTGAAAGAAAGGCAATTTTTTCGTAATCCTTTTCGCCGTATCTGTTTATAAAATAAGCCTTTTTAAGGTTATCGCGTTCCTCAAGGTCAAATATTCCGCTGTTGATAGTCAGAAGAAACTTGTCGGGTGTCATGGTACGCTTGCCGTTGAATATATGGTTTAAAAGTCCTGCAGAAATGCTGATCCTTTTAGCGAAAGCCGAAATGGAATAGTTGTGTTTTTCTTTAAGGTATGTATGTAAGAGTGCTCCGAAATCCTGCATGTTTCACCTCCGAAAAAAAGATAGAAGTAAATTATACATTTAGAAATAATCCTTGTCAATAAATATCTGAAAAATAATTAAGAATTTATAAATCCCTCTGTGCCCGGATGCTTTACAGTAACGCACCGGGTTACCGGTACATAAAATGTTATGGGGCAGATAACACTGCACCAGAAAATAACAAAGGAGAGATTTTGCGGTGAATAATATGAGAAACTGTTACTCACAGTACCGCAGTTCCGAAGGGGGTCATGACACGGAATGCTGCTGCACTCTCAAGGCGTTCCCGAAAGAGATTTCCGTAGCCATGGCATATGTACCCTTCCAGCAGTGGTGTGATGTTTATCAGTGTGACAAGGCTCTTTGTCAGGGCACTGTTTTTCCCGTGCTTGACCTGCCTTTTATGGGAGTGAGATGCAGATGATAAACACCAGGAACAATCTGAAGCACAGACTTATGGCAGTACGTTTTGCAATGTGGGATCTTCATCTTTACCTGGATACTCACAGAGGCGACTGCACGGCATTGGAGCTTGTAGAACAGTACAGAAAAAAATATCTTGAACTTCTTGAAGAATACGTATGTCAGTACGGCCCGCTTACGGCAGACTGCGAGCAGGGTGAAAAGTGGCTTTGTACACCCTTTCCATGGGTCAATACAGGAGGTGACTGCTGATGTTTCAATATGAAAAAATACTGCAGTATCCCATAAACATCAAGAACCCGAACCCCATGTATGCAAAAATAATTATGACACAGTATGGCGGTGCTAACTGCAAATAGCTATAAACACTAAGCATAAAAATATATGCGCACACTGTTACCAGGTTTACAGAATTCTATCTTGCTGATAATTGTCCTGAGGGCGGTGTTCTTCTCTGCTTCATCAGTTGCCGGGTTTTCGATAACTGCTATTACACCGCCGATTTTCTTTGCAAAATCCTCTTTGCTTGGCTTCTTTGTTTGCTTGGCAAGGTCTTTTTCTATCTTAGCGATGTTGGCTGTTATACGGGTTTTATTGAGCTTGTATTCCTCAATAGTGTCGATGCCTTCTTCATAAGCGAGCTTTACTTTTATAAGCTTTTTCTTTTCGTTGTCGAGCATTTTACTCAGTACAACAAAATCGGGACTGCCGCTGTTGCTCTTAACCTCAACATCAAAATTCAGGGTGCTGACAGCGGTTTTAAGACCGTCTATAAGTATACCGTTAAGTTTGTTTATTGATATGCAATGTGAGGTCTGACAGCTTCCTCGTGAATAATTATGGCATTGCAGAGAGGGTGTGGCGGTTGATAACTTAGTCAGGGTTGCACCGCAAGTATCACAGCGTACAAGACCTTTGAGCATAAAGTCTTTGGGTGCTTCTTTGCGCTGATATTTACCATAGCGCTTTGATGTTTCTTCAAGCATCTTTTGTACCCTGCCGAATTGCTC
>JAZSGK010000042.1:0-15380 GCA_045532695.1 Acutalibacteraceae bacterium | reverse complement strand
TAAAGCCTTTGCCGTCGGAGGCGTAATATGCATTGTAGGGCAACTGCTTATTGACTTTACAAAAATGACACCGGGTAAGGTGCTTGTGCTCTTTGTTGTTATTGGTGTGGTACTGGGTGCTCTGGGACTCTATGAGCCTTTGGTTGATTTTGCAGGGGCAGGTGCAACTACACCTCTGACGGGCTTTGGATATAACCTTGCCAAGGGAACAAGGCAGGCAATAATTGAAAAGGGACTTCTCGGTGCAATCAGCGGCCCCTTTTCATCGGCAAGCGTCGGTATTATGGCAGCAGTGCTCTGCGGACTTGTTGTGAGTCTCTTTGCCAAGCCGAAGGATAAGTGAGTCGGCAGGGTGCAAAAAAAGAAGCTACAGCGTAAGTGCCGTAGCTTCTTTAGTTTTTATGGATTTGATTATGCTACTGTTTCTGAAATGAAGTCTGCGTCGTAGCTTGCGCATGAAACGTAGTTTTCTCTGTCATCTGCGTTCTTGATCTTCTTCTTTTCGATAATCTTTGTAACTGCATAGTAAACAGCTGCGAGAGCTGCAACAACTGCAAGGATAATAGCGACTATTTTAGCGATCTTCTTAAAAGTTTCCATCTTTACTGTTCCTCCATTATTTTAGGTATGGTTAATTATAACATTTATATAGGGTGTTGTCAATGTTTTACCACTATATTTTGTTTAAATTTTATCAGTATGTAATAGCGTACTCACCATAGAAATCGCCGCCGCCCTCAACGGTCATTGTAAATCCCATCATTGAACCCTGACCTCTCATCTGTTTAACTTCCATATAGTTCTTTGTGTAGGTCATTCTGCCCTGGCTGTCAAAGTTTGCGATAACATAAACGCCCGAGTAGTAAATCTCAACATAGTTTACTGTTGCCTGAGCAGGAATAAGAGCTGAGGTATCAACAACTTCAACGATATTTACAAGGTTGTCTGCCTGACCGGGATAGATGTGAGCCTCATCACCAAGGTCGATTCTCAGAGTATATCCGCCGTCTGCTGTCGGGGAGGCCGTTGCGCTCTTAACGAAACTCTCATTAATTACACTCTGCTTATTGGGCGGGGGAAGAATTCCCATTGGTGTTACACCTGTAGCCGCGTCCACACCATTTACGAATGTATATGTAGTAGGGGGAATCTGATTCTGCTCAATAACCATATTGGCAGCCTTTTCAACTATTGAACCGCCGCTGATTTTGCTGATGACAACATTGAGCTTACTGGTTCGAAGACAAGTGAAGTTGGGTGTTGCCTTAAGAGTGTTGATGCCGTTTACATAAGCCGCAACGATTTCAGATGTTGTTGAGGGTACCTTCAGAGTCTGTGTCGGTGGGGCAGTGGGTGCTGTCGGTGTTTCGCCCTGCTGTTGTCCCTGGGTGGGCACCGTGACATCAACATTGACATCGGGTGCCGTAGGACCTGCAGGAACAGAAGGCGAGGGCTGAGTCGGGAAATCAGTGTTACCCGGGATGACAGGCGTATTGGTAACAATAGGCGGCAGTGTGGTGGTATATTTCTGCGACTGCTTTTCAGCAACCTGATATGACACCAGGAAAGACAGACAGAAAAGCCATACAACTACTGCTGCTATCGATAGAATTTTTACAAGTTTTTTAAAATCCATATTTACCTCTTTTTTTGAATGCCTCAAGGGATACAGTACGTATCCCCTGAAAAAATCCGTTTTATCTTGTGAATGTATAGCTTGAGGAAACCTTACCGCTTATCATCATGCCGAAGCTTTCTATCTTTCCGATACCTTCAACGGGTGCCTTCATTTTCATTGAATAGGGTGAAGTTACCTTGTATGAGTCGAGGGTGCCGTCTGCATTGATAACAGCAGTGATTGTTGTGTCACCAACGGTTGTGAGCTGATTTTCAAGCTCGTTATCTGAGAAGTAGCCAAGAGAAGCAATTGTTGTTACAAGACCGGGATGATAGAAAGCATCTGTTACATTTGTTTCTTCACCGAAGGTCTCTTCGTAAAGCTCGACAGTATACTGATAACCGCCGCCTGTGATAGGTGTAACAGTAACAGACTTTACGCCGTCTTTCCATGCTGAGGGGTCTTCGCTGCCGTACAGGTAAGCGTAATCCTCATCCGAGGGGTCGATATATCTTGCAAGGCTGATATATTTGCCGTCTTTATTCTTTGCAATTGCATCTGTGAAGGTAAGGGTTTCGTCTGAGGTTTCTTTGCCTGAAAGTGAAATGTCGTCAAGCTCATCGGAGTCTCTGTCTACACCTGAAAGCAGATTTACAAGCTCGATAAGACCTTCGATATCCTTGCCGCTGATGGTTGTATTATTAATAAAGAACTTGTCTGTGTTGTAGTTAACAACTGAAGTAGCTCTGACTGCAACAGTATCGGTTTCGTGCTTAGTCTTGTTGATAGCTTCAACGAGATAGAGAAGCTGTGAGTTTACGCTGTGGTCATAATGATGATGGCTTGACGAGAGAATCTTGAAGTTATCCACTCTGAATACAAGCTCACTGACAACGGGAGTTGTTATGAGGTCGCCGTTTTCAGCATAAGCGAAAACTGATAAGGACTGAATTGTGCCGGGAGTAAGAGCAACAGTGGCAGTGGTCTTTGTTACGTTTGAGAGAATGCGGTTGAGACCTCTGTCGCTGTCTGTATACTTGGCGAGCACTCTGTATTTTGCTGCACCCGAGAATTCGGGCCATGTGATAGTCTGTGCTGCACCGTCCTGGGTTACTGTTATGCCTGCTGTTGAAGCGAAAACTTCATTTGAAACGGCACTTCTGATACCCTTATCATTTTTTGCATATACGCGGTAGAGATAACCTCTTGCCGATGGATCTGTTTCTGTATATCTGTCAGCAGCGATACCGCCGGGAACAACCTCTGTCCATGCGTTTTTCTCAAAGTCAAACTTTTCGAGAATATAGATAGTTGCTTCGGGAACATCAGTCCACTTGAGGGTTATATCTGTTGCGGTGCAGTTGCCGGCTGAAAGCACAGGTCTCTGAATAACCTTCATAAAGATTGTCTCAGAAATTGTACCGTAGAGATATACGCCGCTGTTTTTAACATAGGCGGCAACTCTGAAGTTGAGACCGGGTAAATTGCTTGCATCACTGACTCTGATAGTGGTGCTGTCTGTCTGGGAAAGTCTTTCAAACTGCTTTGTTGAGTTGTTGAGAACATAGAGGGTATAGCCGTGAGCATTGTTTACCTTGTCCCATGTGAACTGCAGTGAGCCGTCATCAAGAACCTCGCCCTGAAGATTTTTAACCTGACCGGGTGTGGAGTAGATTGAATAAATTTCTGAGAAAACACCCTTTATTGTCTTGCCGGATACTTTCTTATATGCTCTGACTTTAATATCGTAAACCTTGCCGTCTTCGATGTCGATAACAGCTCTGTTTGTTGATACGGTGGGAAGCTTGACAGCAGAGCCTGAAGAGTAATCATAAACCTGATAACCCTGGGCACCCGCAACCTTATCCCATGTGATGATAGCCTTGGTTTTTGTGATTGAAGAAAGCTGGATACCTATAACTGCGGGGAGGGTAGGAGTTACACTCTTGGCAGAGGTGAAGGCACCGTAATAGGTTTTTGAGTCTGTTTTATAGAAGCCCCTGACTTTATAGTAGTACTTTGTGCCGATTGTGAGGCTCTTTTCTGTAAGGGAGACTGTAGTCTTGGAATAAATTGTCTTATACTTTTTCCATGAACCTGAGCCGGTCTTTTTATATATCTGATAGCCTGATACGCTGGCTTTATCCCAGCTGAGCTTTGCTGAGCTTGTGCCTGTTACAGATACCTTGAAGTCTTCGATAGCAGGTACTGCTGTCTTGCCTTTTACTGTTGATGAAACTGAGCCGTAAACCTTTTTGCCACTCTGGATTACATAGGCTTTGACTCTGAATGAGGTTGTTACATCTGTCTTAAGACCTGTAACGGTATAGGTTGTTGAGGTTGTTGATTTGACATTTTTCCATGTTTTGCCTACGAGCTTCTGTACGAGATAGCCCTGAGCACCTTCGAGCTTTGACCATGAAAGCTTGACTTTTGTAGGTGTAGTTGTGACAACCTTGAGACCTGTTACCTTACCCAGGGTGTTGCTGACACTGACCACAACACTGGGAGTCGCATGCTTCTTGCTTGTGCCGCCGAAAAGTACTTTATACTCGTCATAGCCGTTTACTCTGAAGGAGTAGGTTGAACCTATCTTGAGGTTCTTGACGGTATAAGATGTTGTCTGCAAAGTGTCGGTGAGAGTTTGCCATTCACCGGTGTTTTCACGGAACTGAATTCTGTAGCCGTCAGCTTTCGCCAGGGGAGACCATGTGATTGTGACACTGTTATTGGTTACGGCCGAAGCCTTGACGCCTGTGACTCTGCCTACGTCCTCAGCAGCAAAAGCTGACGAGGAAAGAACGAGTGTAACCATCAGGCAGATAATTAATGCTGTAAGTATTTTATGAAGTTTTTTCATATTGAGTCCTCCTTATAAGACCGATTGAATCAGACCGTAACAAAAGCGGTTGTGGTTACAATGGTCTGTGTGAATGAATAGGCGGTCATAAGTCCTGTTTTAAATGAAACCTCAATGGGCATTGAAACTTCCATATAGCTTATGAGACCGTCCTGAATTTTTGCCGTAATTCTGGTGCCTGTATATCTGCAGGAAACAAGGGAGAAGCCTTTAGCGGCATCTTCTACCTTTGACCAATTTACGGGTGTAGTGATGAGGGAGTTTTTGTCAGCCGACTTGTCCTCTGCATTGAGGGAGAAGGATACTTCATAGCCTGAACCGTTTGCCCTGAAGCTTACGGAGTCGGCATTGATATCGCGATAGGTGAGAGTGCTGTCGGTGTTCTCGGGACCTATATAGGCTGAAACTCTGTTGCCGTCGGAGGCGATACCTTTTTCAAATCTGTAGATATCGGTACCTGCTGTGGCAATATTGCTCAGTACAGTATCGTTCTTGTCGCCGCTGAAATCTTTGATTGCAACGTCTTTATAAAGAACAGCGGACTTCTCGTAATTCTTTGTGTTATTAAGAGCCTCAATGAAGGCGTTGAAGGCAGCTTCATTTGTTGCCGGGAGAGCGAGAGTAGTAGCGGAAACAGAAGAGGAATAGTAGCTGTAAACCGTACCTGATTCTCTTTGGGTATAAGCTCTGATTTTGAAGGTATATTTTGTGCCGCTGCTGAGACCTGTCAGGGTGCAGCTTGTCTGATTATAAGCAACCTTTTTGAGCTGACTTTCCTTGGTGGTATTGTTGAGGATATAAACCTCATAGCCTGTTATGCCGCCGAGGGCCTTCCATGAAAGGGTAACTTTATCAACGAATACGGTGTTTTTGTCATAGCTCAGACCGCTGACGCTTACGGGTCTTGTTGCTGCGGATGCTTCAACCTGAGTGTCGCTGAAAACCACATTGCCGTCTGAAGCCTTGTAGTAAGCCTGAACAGCGAATTTGTATTCAGTGTTGGCTGTAAGACCTGTTACCTTCGCTTGGAGAGCTGTTGTTGAAGCCTTCTTCACGAATTTATTGGTCTTTGTGTCAAAGAGATAAACCCTGTAGCCGTTTGCATTGTTTGCCTTTTTCCAGGTGAGCTTGGCGTAATTTTCTGCGGCAGCTATCTCGAGCTTTGAAACATTGCCGGGCTTTGCCATAACCACTGTAAGAACAGAGGAGTATTCACCGTAGTAGGTCTTTGAGCCAACCTTGGTGTAAGCGCGTACCTTATACTTGGCTGTATCGCCCATTGAAACCTTTTTGTCTGTGTAAGTAAGCTTAGATGTAGTTGAAATACATTCCCACTTCTTCTTGTCAACGTTGTATTTATATAACTTATAGCCTGTAGCCTTTGTTATACTGCTCCATGTGAGAGCCACACTGTTTTCTGTGATTGAACCTTGCTTTAAGGTTTTAACCTTCTGAGGATTTACCGTAACGTTAATCTTCTGACTTATTTTACTGCCGTCAGCAGTAGTGACAGTAATGACAGCTTTGCCGAAACCAACGGCCTTTACTTTGCCGCTCGAGGAAACGGTAACAACATTTTTGTCGGAGGATTTGTAAGTTACCTTTGAAGAATAGACAGGGGAGGGTGAAAGAGTAGCTTTAATCTGTCTTTCTGCCGTGAGGCCCACTGTCAGGGATTTATAGTTCAGCGTCATACTCTTTACGTATCTGTAGCCGAGCTTTACATTTGCAAGTCCCTTTATGTATTCTTCACCGTAGGAGCCTTCGGTTATATATGCTGTAAGAGCATCGCAACCCTTGAACGCATCTTTGCCTATTGATGTGACAGACTTGGGAATGACAATTTTCTTAAGACCTGTGCAGTACCAGAAAGCTGACTCATCTATAGTCCTGACGGATTCGGGGAGAACGACCTTTGTAAGTGCGGTGCACTCGTTGAATGCGGCTTCTCCGACAGAAGTAACTGTTTCGGGAATTTCCACCGAAGTCATTGTTTTATTCTGCCAGAAAGCTCCGTCTCCGATAGATGTGACCTTGTATGATCCTACCTTAGAGGGAATTTCGACAGAGGCCGCATTTCCCTTGTATTCTTTCAGCTCTGCGCCTGAGGTTGCTGTTTCAAATACGAAGTCGCCTGATATTACGGTTTTAGCACTTGCCGCTGCACTGAAAAATACTGTCATTGCCAGAACAGTCAGCATTAACATCAGAGACCTTGAAAGCTGTTTTTTCATAATTTAAAGTCCTCCAAAACGATACTGAGTAAATATTATCACGAAACTTGTGAAATTTCAATTGTTTTTTTATTAATATATAAGTTTTTATATAACAATATAAGATAATACCTACCGCATTATATTATCTCAATGTTTTGTGATGGGAATATGTAATGAATATAAACGTTTAGAAAAAAGAAAAAGAGACGGGTAAACCCATCTCGAAATCTCATAAACTTTGCTGATTATTTTGAAGCGTTGAGCTTTGTTACAAGAGCTGACTTCTTTCTTGCAGCATTGTTCTTGTGAAGAAGTCCCTTAGCTACTGCCTGGTCGATCTTCTTAACTGCGAGCTTTACAGCTACTTCCTTATCTTCAGCGTTTGCTTCGATAGCAGCGTTAGCCTTCTTAAGAGCTGTCTTAAGAGCTGAGTTAGCTGACTTGTTGCGAGCCTGCTTTGTTGCACTAACGAGAACACGCTTCTTTGCTGATTTAATGTTTGGCATAATTTACACCTCCTCTTAATACCGTCATGCAAAAGACATCATATCACTTTTCTGAAAAAATTGCAAGATATTTTTGCAAATTTGGATAGACTTTTTTTCATACGCCGATAATAATACTATATATTTTCAAATAATGCAATAGTTTGAGGTGAAAAAATTTGAATTTTCGCACAGATCTTGCCATAGAAAGGCAGGAATACAGGGAAAGAGAGACTCTCGACGGGGTTTTGTCAAAGACTAAAACCGTTGAAGGCATAAAAGTAACCACTATAGAAATTATAAACGAACACGGCGAAAGACTGATAGGAAAGCCGATCGGGACATATATCACCCTTGAAACTGACAGACTGTATAAGAGCAGCGAAGCCTTTTCCTCTGCATCGCAGGTGCTTTGCTGTGAGCTCAGACGCTTACTGCCCGAAATGGGCACGGTACTTGTTGCAGGACTCGGAAACGAAGATATCACTCCCGATGCGCTGGGACCTAAAAGTATAGACCTGCTTCTTGCGACCAGGCATATCAGCAGCGAATTTGCCGACAGTCTGGGACTTGGCGAGCTTCGCAGTGTTGCAGGAATGGTACCGGGAGTCCTGGGCAAGACGGGAATAGAAACAGTTGAGATTATCGGCGGTGTGGTGAAGCGGATTTCGCCCTCGTGTGTTATTGTAATTGATGCTCTCGCTTCAAGGAGCACTGAGAGACTCGGTACAACTGTGCAACTTTGTGATACGGGTGTTGCACCGGGATCGGGTGTGGGCAACAGAAGAAAGGGCATTAACAGAGAAACTCTCGGTGTGCCCGTTATTGCAGTCGGTGTGCCGACGGTGGTAGATGCACTGACAATGGCGGCAGATGTTTTTGAAAAGGCAGGTATGGATTTGCCTGAGATGGATTTCAGCGAGCACAGACAGATGATGGTTACACCAAAGGAAATTGACAGCCTTATTGACAAGGCGGCGCACCTCATTGCTATGGGAATAAACACCGCTCTGCAGGAAAATCTTACGGCGGCGGAGATAGCGGAGATAGTCGGTTAGTGCAGACGGTGGGTGCGCGGCTCAGGGCAGCGACGGCCGTCGCTGCGAAGAGCGGAACGCCGTTCCGCTCTTCAGAAATCCGCAACGCGGATTTCCCTGAGCCGCTTCTCCCTCGCAGCAGAAACTTCCTGGCAAATGCCCGATTTTTCACTTAAAACGAATGTTACCCTCCGAAAGCGAATATTCTTATATATAGTATAAATTCGGAGGAACCAACAATGAAGAACAAAGGATTAAGGAATCTGGTTGCCGTTTTGATGATAGCTTTGGTAATAGCTTTCAGTATATTTTTCAGTGAATATTTCATATATGCCTTTTCGGGCCTTGCCTTAAAGAGTGCAAAAAGCTATTTACCGGATAAAGGCATAACTCTGCCGACTTTTACAGAGGCTGTCAGTACCACTGCCGTGAAAACTACTGTGCAGACCGAAATAACAGAAACAACTGAAAAAGAAGCTTCGGCCGAAGTGTCGGCAGGTGAAAGCTTTACGGATACACCTGAAGATATTAAAAAAATCATAGCCGAGAGACAAAAAACAGCAGCTAAGGACAAAAAAGACGGAAACATATATGAAAGGCAGTATAAAAATGAAGGTGTGACGGACAGCTATGGTCTTGTAAAGGTGAAAAATGTGAATAAGACTGACATCAGCATAGAGAAGATCCTTGCAGAAAAAATAGATCTTTCCGTAAGTGCCGACAAGCCGTCTGTTCTGATTTTTCATACTCACACAACAGAAACCTATCAGATACTTGACAGAGGATTTTACGAAACGAACTTTGCCACAAGAACCAAGGAGTCCTCAAAGAATATGGTAAGAGTTGGAGAGGAAATCTGCAAGGAAATTGAGAAAGCAGGCTACAAGGTTATCCACGATAAAGAAATCCACGACCTGAGTTACAACGGAGCTTATGCACACTCGAGAAAGGCAATAGAGGAGTATCTGAAAAAGTATCCGTCGATACAGATAGTGCTTGATATTCACCGTGATGCAATACAGCAAAGTGACGGCTCAAAGATTAAACCTACAGCTGTAATACAGGGCAAAAAAGCGGCGCAGATAATGATAATAAGCGGTTGCCAGGAGCAGGGGAATCCCATAGAAAACTTCCCTGATTGGCGATACAATCTTACCTTTGCGGTGCACCTGCAGAATCAGCTC
Organism: Acutalibacteraceae bacterium; assembly: GCA_045532695.1. Lineage (GTDB taxonomy): Bacteria > Bacillota > Clostridia > Oscillospirales > Acutalibacteraceae > UBA6857. Next base: position 5,980 of record JAZSGK010000042.1, on the reverse strand, counting down.
GAAAAGATGTATCAGGGCATAACAAGACCTCTTTATTTTTGCCCGAGAAAATACAATATGAATGTGAGCCACTGCTCGCTTTTAGTTGAGGTCGGCTCTGATGCAAACACCCTTGAAGAGGCGGTTTTTACAGGCAAATGCCTTGGCAGTGCCCTTGGTGAAATTATGAAAGAATATGAGGAGAAGATATGAATAAAGAGATGAAAAAGATTGTGTCAAAATTTTTGTTTTACTGTGTTGTACTGACCTGCCTTTTGTGTTTTACGGCGGGTGCTGTAACGGCAAAGCAGCGAAGTGAGTTCAATTCTTATTTTACACCTTATGCGGTACTGACTGTAAAAAACACAGACAATGGGATAAGTCTGAAGGTTGATGAAAAGGATTACAGAATTGAGTTGAGCAGACTGAAAAGCCTTTCGGAATATAGAGATTATCTGTATTTTACGCCATTTTCTGCAGCGATTTTCTTTTTCGAAAGTATTTTCGACTTTTTAGGCACTTTAAATGAGTAAATTTTGCATTTTTCCTATTGACATATAATTAAAATAGTGATAAACTTCAATAAACCGAATAGTTCAATTAAAGATAGAGGCGCGGTTAATCATCAGTAGCTTTGCATTCAGAGGAGTCCTCGCAAGACTCGCCGAAGTGAAAGGGGTTGCTGCCGAAGGTGTCAGGCGAAAGACAACCTGGGCGGACAAAATAAGATTTGTCCGACTGTCGCATTTGCGGAGTGCTATTATAATTTGGCAATGGCTGAGGTTTATAATTTCAGTTTTGCCTGCAGAAACTATTGTTTTCTGAGCTGTATTACACTCGATGCGAATATCGGGTGTTTTATTATGGCCTTTATTAAGTTTGAATTTCGGAATAAATCTTTTTATTATAAGGAGCAGATTACTATGGAAAGAAAGCCTATTTTTACCGGTGCAGCTTCAGCACTTATCACCCCCTTGAACAAGGACGGCGTTGACTACGCAAGCTTCAGAAAGCTCATCGAATGGCAGATTGAAGAGGGCATCGATGCTCTTGTTATCGCAGGTACATCAGGCGAAGGCTCAACACTTACAGACGAAGAGCACAGAGAAGTTCTTAAGTTCGCTATGGAAGTTGTTGACGGCAGAGTACCCGTTATCGCAGGTACAGGTTCAAATGACACAGCTTATGCTATTGACCTTACAAAGTACGCTTGTGAAATCGGCTGTGATGCTATGCTCGTTGTTACACCTTACTACAACAAGGCTACACAGAAGGGTCTTATCAAGATGTTCACAGCTATTGCTGATGCAAGTACAAAGCCCATTATCCTTTACAACGTACCCTCAAGAACAGGCGTAAACATTGAGCCCGCTACATACGCAGAGCTTGCAAAGCATCCTATGATTCAGGCTATCAAGGAAGCTAACGGCCAGATCGACAAGATCACAGAGACAATGGCTCTTTGCGGCGACAAGCTCACTCTTTACTCTGGTAATGACGACCAGATTATTCCTCTTATGTCTGTTGGCGGTAAGGGTGTAATCTCAGTTCTTTCAAATGTACTTCCCAAGGAAACCTCAGAAATGTGCCACAAGTTCCTCGCAGGTGATGTTGAGGGTGCTGCACAGATGCAGTTCAAATACTTCCCCCTCGTCAAGGCTCTCTTCAGCGAGGTTAATCCTATCCCCGCTAAGGCTGCTATGGCTGCTATGGGCTTCTGCGAAGACTATGTAAGACTTCCTCTTACTTCTATGGAAGATGCAACAAAGGCTGTGCTTCTTGACAGAATGCGCGAAATCGGCCTTGATGTATAAGGTGAGAGTATGAGAGTTATCATAAACGGTGCCGGCGGCAGAATGGGCAAGGCTTTGGCTGCCATCATCGAAAACAGTGAAAAGCACTCCGTTGCCGCATATTGCAGTATGGAATTTTCCACAGATGCGGCACAGAATATCTACAATAACATAAACGAATACGAGGGCGAGGCAGACTGCATAATCGACTTCTCAAACCATCTTGCAACTGCTGATGTTATAGGCTATGCAGTAAAGAGAAACCTTCCCATAGTCGTAGCTACAACAGGTCAGACAGATGAAGAGCTCGCAATTATCCGCGGCGCTGCTGACAGTATCCCCGTATTCTATTCACAGAATATGTCTCTTGGTGTCGCACTTCTTTCCTGTCTTGCAAAGATAGCAGCAAAGGCTTTCCCTGATGCTGATGTGGAAATAGTTGAAAAGCACCATAATCAGAAGCTTGACGTACCCAGCGGTACTGCTATTATGCTTGCAGACAGCATTAAAACCGTAAAGACCGATGCTCAGTACGTTGTAGGCAGAAGTGATTACGGAAAGAGAGACAAGAGAGAAATAGGCATTCACTCCCTTCGTATGGGCAGTGAAGTAGGTACCCACGAAATAATATTTGCTATGGGCTCACAGGTTATCACCTTAAAGCACGAAGCAGAAAACAGAAGCCTTTTCGCTGACGGCGCAGTTTCAGCGGCAGAATTCCTTGTTAAGCAGGAAAAGGGTTTCTACAATATGGATAATATCCTCGAATAAACAAACCCGAAGGCAGAGAACAACACTCTGCCTTTTTTGTAGTTTTAAAGAAAGCTGTGATTGTATGACAAAAGAAAAAATAATAAGTCTGTGTCAGGAAAATTTCGATGAAACTGTTGCCGTAAGGCGGAAGCTTCACGCTTATCCCGAAATCGGCAGACAGGAGCACAGGACAACTGAAACTATTATCGGTTATCTGGAAAACTGGGATATCAGCTATGAAAGGCTCATTGAAACCGGAGTAGTTGCCACAGTCAAAGGCGATAAAGAGGGTATAACTACCGCTCTCAGAGCCGACATTGACGCTCTGGGTATTATGGAAAAAACAAGTGTCCCCTTTAAATCTCAGCATGAGGGCTTTATGCACGCCTGCGGACACGATATACATACGGCTTCTCTTTTAGGTGCGGCGAAAATCATAAATGAAAACAGACACGAGCTGTCGGGCACAGTTAAGTTTATTTTCCAGCCTGACGAAGAGGGCGACGGGGGAGCGCAGAGACTTATCGAAAAGGGTGCTATGAAGGGTGTGGACAGAGTTTTTGGTCTGCACGTAAGACCCGAGATGAAGTCAGGTACCCTTGCCGTAAAATATGGTAAGTTCTATGCCGCATCAGACATATTCGAAATAGATGTTATCGGCAAAAGCGGACACTGTGCCGAGCCTCATAAAAATGTTGATGCTATTGTTATCGGTGCTCAGATTATAACAGCTCTGCAGAGCATTGTCAGCAGAAATGTTTCGCCTCTCGAGAGTGCAGTCCTCACTATCGGAACAGCAAACGGCGGCACATTCAGAAACACAGTTGCAGGCACTTTTTCAATCACAGGTGTTACACGCTCTCTTGGCAAGGAAATGCGAATGTATCTTCGTCAGAGAATAAAGGACACAGCCGAGGGAATTGCAAAGGCGATGGGAGCTGAAGCGGTTGTAAGAATAATCGAAAGCTACCCGGGCATTGTCAACGACAATTCGTCGGCAGAGTACATAGAAAAAACAGCAAAAGATATACTTGGCGAAGAAAATGTCAGCGTACTCACATCGCCTTTTATGACAACGGAAGACTTCGGATATTATCTCGATGAAGCACCGGGTTGCTTCTATCATATAGGCTGTGACTGTGAATATCCTCTTCACAGCGATAAATTCTGCCCCGATGAAAAAGCAATCCTCACAGCAATGGAAATGCACATTGCAAGTGTTATGGGGTAAATATCACAAATTGAATGGTTACAAATGAAACTAATTTGTAAAATTTGTTGACCTTTTGGCGCTAATCTGTTAAAATAACTACGAATATATTTAAAGGAGGAAATATTCCAATGAGTAACAAATCAGGTGGGTCACTCGGCAGTAAGGTCAAGAGCCTTGCAACTGAAATAAAGACCCATTGGAACACTCCTGCTGAGGGTAAATATGTGCCTTATAAAGAGTATAAGGATATCTTCATTGCTGTCGGCAGTAACTATGCAGGCTCAAAGATTCTCGAATATATCGGTTTCTGGTCAGCTTGTTACCTTATTATGCACCACTATAAGCTGCCCTACCTTACCTTCTCGGTAATCGGTATCATCAATATGCCTTTGGGCTATATTACAGCGCTTATCTGGTGGTTTGTCTGTGACAACCTCGGCTTCCTGCCGAAAAAAACAGAGAGGAAGCTATATGCCGTCTATATGGCAATGATAGTCTTCGGTGTGTCGACTATTCTTTTCGACTACGCTTCGCTGTTTAATCCCACAAGCACATTTATTACATATCTTAACGGCCTTGAGGGTATGAGTGCCACGGCCTGCTTCAAGACCTTCGGTACCCACTTCCTTTATTCGGGCTGGGTAGGTGCACGTAACATTTTCTGGCGTAAAAAGCTTATTCCTAAGTTCGGCCGTTATAAGTATTCCCTTTACTGCGACGTTGTGCCAAAGTGCATAATGGTCGTTCTTATCGGCTGGCTGCCCGTTTACAATATCCCTGATGTTGCAACAAGAGTATGGGTTGCAAACCTTCTCTTTGCCACATATAACGTTTTCGGCTTTGCAAACAACCTGGAAACCTGTACAAAGAGTATCAGCCCCAATCTTCAGGAAAGAATTTTCGTAAGAAGCTATCCTATCAAGCTTTCACATCTTGCGCACTCAATCCTTGCAATTATTATTCCGGTATTTGTAGGTATGCTCAGATATGAATGGGCGGATATTAATCTTTACAGATATCTTATCCCCGGTATCTTTATTACCTTTGCAGTTCTTACAATGCTCTTTGCAGGTAAGGTCAAGGAAAGAATTCCTCAGCCGCCTATTGAAAAGAAGGTTCAGATTAAATTCTGGGACGGTCTTTTTGGCGTACTGAGAAACAAGTATCTTCTTATAAACACTATCGTAGGACTTATCGACTCTCTTGGTAACGGTATGCTTCCCTTTGTAACGATTCTTTATCTTTACACATTCCGTCTCTCGGGTCTTCCCTACGCTCTTATCACAACCCTTATTTCCTTTGCGGGTACTCCGCCCGATTTCCTGTCACCATATTTCCTCAAGAGATTCTCATATAAGCAGATTATGATATTCTATCAGCTTTCACGAGCTATAGGTAATGCTGCTATTGCCGCTGCAATATGGTTCTGCGGTGACAATCTGTCACTTTGCGGCACAATCTGTATCGTAGTTCTCTTCCTTATGGAAATGACAAAGACAGTTCCTACAACTGCAGGTCACGATATGAATGTACGTATCGGAGACTATCAGATGTATCTTTCGGGCGAAAGACTCGAAAGCTTTGCAGGTATCTTCGGCTGGTTCACAGGCCCTATCACCTCATTTGTCGGTCTTATCATTCCCTTGTTCCTTCTTAAATTCGGCTTCAACAGTAACTGGGAAGTTCTCTTTGTTGACGCTTCAAGAAGAGCTATTATTGCTATACCCATCATCGTTGACGTAATCGGTTTTGCTCTTATGACTATTCCCTATCTCTTCTGGGACTACGACAGCAAGAAGCAGAATATGGTTATGGAAGTACTCAAACGCCGTGCAGAGGTTACAGAAAGAAAGGCTCAGGAAGAGGGCGTTTCTACCGACGGCGCATATATAGGTTAAGGAGGCGAGAATATGAGTAAAAAAGAAAACAAAAAAGATATGACAATGCCTCCTCTCGGGTCAGCAGATGCTGCCAATATAGAGTCAAGACTTGTTGATACCGAACCTGTTGTCGAAATTCCTGAAGATGAAATCTGGACCTACCAGGTACCGGGCCTTGCCGCTCCTCATATAGGTAAGCCTTATAAGAATGCAGGTCTCAAGAAAGCTCTTCTTGCGGTTGTAATTCTTATTGCAGTTTCGCTTTCCTGCTATTTCAGTGTAAGAACTGTACAGAGCGATACTTTTGAATATACTCCTCATTGGGATGAGGGCTATGAATTCACAAAATTCAGCAATACCGG
>JAZSGK010000105.1:0-4279 GCA_045532695.1 Acutalibacteraceae bacterium | reverse complement strand
GTCTTCCCTTGAGAGCTCGTATATATTATCACCTCAGACCCCTTTTGTCAACACTTTTTACAAACTTTTTTGTCACTTTTGCACCATATCTTCCCCTTTCTCTATGCTGAGCCGGGCGTGTTTGTGCTTCCGCCAATTTATGCCACTATATATTGGGCCAATCTTCCCTTTTCTTACCTTACAACTATATGTGGGTGTGGTATAAAAATAACCGCTCTCTAAAAGAAAGCGGTTATAAATCGACTTAATAGTAATATGAGCTATTAAAATTAATGATTACGGTTTTGAAGCATATAAAGTGCATCCACTGCTATTTGTTGCTTTAATAGTCGGATACTTCACCCAATTAGGTGTTCCATAATAACCAACATAGACACCTTTTAAAGTTGTAAAATAATAGGGATTATTAATTATATCTTTATTCCAATAAGATTTTGCTGTTGTCGTTGCATTCCAGAAATAAACCTGAACTCGATAATATGCACCCTTTTGTGCTTTAAACGATGCTGTGTAGCTTGATTTATTGTAGATATCTTTGTCGAACACGCAAGAACCTACTGTACTACCTTTTTTAGCATCCCATTTGTAAATCTTCACTTGATAGGCTCCTCTGACCGAAGCATTCTCTAATAAGTTTTCGCCAGCCCAGTCTAATTCTCCTTTACCACAAGTGAATTTGATTTTACACGTTGCACTATTTGCTTTTACATAAAAATACACAGATTTACCGCCATACACGCTACTTTTGTTCTGGCAGTTAACACTTGAAACTGCTGTAGCTGCAGAAGCAGTTAACGCAAAACTGAAGCAGGAGAAAACGATAGCGATTACAGAAATGATTGCAAGAATTTTTTTAGTTAATTTCATTGTTATTTGCTCCTTTGCTATAATAATACTTTTCGTCGGCTAAGAAACTAAACCCTCCTTTAGGCAACCGGCTACCGGATAAATTTAGAACTTATAAGTACTATGATATGATGTTATCATATAATTATGATATTGTCAATAGTACAAAACAGTTCTAAAGAAGGTTTTTTTATGTATTTTCGTCGACTCAGAGATTTGCGTGAAGATCACGATCTTATGCAAAAAGAAGTCGCAGCTATATTAGATATACAACAAACAGTCTATTCACGTTATGAACGCGGATTTCAAACCATACCTGTTGAACATTTATTAAAATTGGCTGATTATTATAATGTGAGCACCGACTATCTCCTCGGCAGAACTGACAATCCGACATTTTTATCTGAATAAAAAAACTGAGCCACCCGTTTCGGGTGGCTTTAATTCTGCACCCAGTCAGGGCGGCCCCGCCGTCGGACGAAGTCCGACGCATCAGGCGTCGCAGACGCCTGATGGAAAGCACCTCACCGAGATGCTTTTGCGGAGCCGCATACCGCTAAGTAAAAATGGCGGGCTTGGACTTGCCCTATTCGCCACGAGTCAGACGCGTCCCCAACAACTCCTAACTTCTGACTCTAACTAAAAAAGCGACTCGGAAGAGTCGCTTTTTATCTTTATTATTCTTCGTCTTCGATTTCTTCTTCAATTTCGAACTCAAGAATCTCAGCACAGGCAGGACATTCTACCTTACCGTCTTCGTCGATATCTTCAAAGTCAATGCAGATCTCTGCACCGCATGCAGGACAAACAGCTTCAATGCAGTCGTCATCGCAGCAGTCACAATCGTCGTCACAGCAGCAATCGCAGTCATCGTCTAAATCATAAACGAATTCTTCAACATCGCCGAGAGCTTCGTCAACTTCTTCGATGTACTCTTCGAGTTCATCAAGATCATCTTCTACATCTTCGATATCTTCTTCGAGGTCGCTGATTTCTGAAGCCATTTCATCAAGAGCGTCAACGATAGCAGCAAAGAGCTTGCCTTCCTTTGAATCGTCATCGATGTCAAGACCTTCCATAAGTCCTCTTAAATATGCAACTTTTTCTGATACTGACATTATGTCCACATCCTTTTCTCAATAAGTTAATATAATAGAAAGCTTCTATTTCTGTTTTGGTACGCGTGTAAGCGAGCGGTTATACTATATTATAAATCCGCCGATTATGCTCTACCCATGTATTCGCCTGTTCTTGTGTCGATCTGAATCATTTCGCCCTCGTCAATGAAAAGGGGAACCTTAACTTCAGCGCCTGTCTCAAGAGTAGCGGGCTTAGTTGTGTTTGTAGCTGTGTCACCCTTGAAGCCGGGGTCTGTCTTTGCAACCTGAAGCTCAACAAAGTTGGGAGGTTCAACACCGAATACCTTGCCTTTGTATGAAAGGATCTTACAAACCATATTTTCCTTAACGAACTTGAAGTTGTCTGAAAGTTCGCTCTCATTGATGGGAACGAGCTCATAGCTTTCGGGATCCATAAAATAGTAAAGACCGCCGTCGCTGTATGAATATTCCATATCCTTTCTTTCAACGAAAGCTGTGGGGAACTTTTCACTGGGGTTGAATGTACGTTCAATAACTGAACCAGTGATAACATTTCTTACCTTTGCACGAACAAAGGCTGCACCCTTACCGGGTTTTACGTGCTGGAACTCAATGATCTGAAGAACATTTCCGTCCATTTCAAATGTGACGCCATTTCTGAAATCGCCTGCTGATACCATATTAGTATTCCTCCGAAATTTTAAAATTAATTTTACTAGGCTATTTTATAACAAATCAAAGGATTTTTCAAGTCTTTTTTGAAAATACGGGGATTTTACCGAAAGAAATATTACAATTTCTTACAATTTTCATAATTTAACAGCTTTTCTATTTTGTTTCGGCTGAGTTTATGATACAATCTCAGTATAAAATCAACTTTAAAAGGCGGACGTGATTACCATAAAAAAGATATTTTACATTATAATATTGATATTATCCCTTGCACTTCTGACTTCCTGCGGTAAAAATTCTCCTCAGGTTGTCACTACTACAGAACCGACCACTACAGAATCTCATACGGTAACGGTTACATTTCCCGAGGGCTTCACTCTTGTGCAGATTGCAGAGCGTCTCCGGGAAAACAATGTCTGCAGCAGTGCTCAGTTTATAGAGTTGACCAATAATATAGTATATATACAGTCCCTTGGTTATTCTTTCACTGAGCTTATTGACAATCCCGAGGAAAGAGCCTTCTTTCTTGAGGGGTACATTTTCCCTGACACCTACGAGTTTTATAAGGGCGAAAGCGCTGAAATGGCACTGAAGCGTTTTCTTGACAACACTGAGCGTAAGCTTACGGCAGAGTACAAAGAGAGAGCCGGGGAATTAGGCTACACCCTTGACGATATTATCACCCTTGCTTCTGTTGTACAGGAGGAATCCTACACCAATGACAGCGTGAAGAATGTTGCAAGTGTGCTCCACAACAGACTGAATAGTCCGTCATTCCCTAAGCTTCAGTGCGATGTGACTATACATTATATCAATGAATATGTCGCTGACTCAGAATACCTCAGCGGTGATACATCGGGCTTTGCAGAGCTATATAACACCTATAAGTGTGAAGGTCTTCCGGCAGGTCCCATAACCAATCCCGGTATTGCGGCAATCGAAGCTGCATTGTACCCTGCCGAGACTGATTACTACTACTTTGTGACGGACAGCGACTGGAATTACTATTACGCTGAGACCTACGCCCAGCACAAAGCGAACTGCAAAAACGTTGGACTTGACGGTTAATTATGAATTATGAGGATTTATGAATGATAACACCTATGAACCTCTCTGCTGCAAAAACAATATGTTCCTGGCAATATCCCGAGCCTTATAATGTCTACAATTATATGTCTTTTGAAGAGGCTGTAAACTGTGGCTCCCCTTTACTGAAAGAGGAAAACAAAAATAATTATCTGTGCTTTTGGGAAGATGAAGAACTGTCAGCATACATCAACATTTACTCTAAAAATGATAAAGTCTTTATCGGAATAGGGCTTTCACCCGACTGTTGCGGAAAAGGTCACGGCAAAACTTATCTGAAACAAGGATCAGAAATAGCTAAAGCTCGCTACCCCGGCAGTGAAATATGGGTCGAGGTGCGTTCCTGGAATGTAAGAGCAATCCGTTGTTATGAAAGCTGTGGATTTATAGAAAAGCATAGAAAAATCATCAAAGACAGATTCGGAAATGATACGGAGTTTGTTTTTATGATATTGGAGGAAAAATGAACAAGGTAATTGTTATAGGCTGTCCCGGGTCGGGAAAAACAACCTTTGCCGAAAAGCTGAATAAAATTACGGGCATTCCCTTATATCACCTTGATGCCATATGGCACA
>JAZSGK010000195.1:0-3116 GCA_045532695.1 Acutalibacteraceae bacterium | reverse complement strand
CGAAAAAGAACGTTTCAGCTTCAATAAAAATGTAACTGATGTTTATTCTCAGATGTATCCGAAGCCCTGGGATCTGGAAAAGAGCATGAAGGAGCATACAGATAAGCCCTGGATGCTTTGCGAATACTCACATTCAATGGGCAATTCCTGCGGCGGCAACAGTAAGTATCTTGAACTTATGGACAAATACAGAGGTTTCTTTGGTGTATTTGTATGGGACTTCGTTGACCAGGGTGTAAGAATTACAAAGGAAGACGGTACTTCATTTATAGGCTACGGCGGTGACAGCGGTGAGTTCACTCACGACGGCTCCTTCTGCGGTAACGGTCTTGTCTTTGCAGACAGAAAGCTCAAGCCCGGAATCAAGGAAATGAAACGCCTCTATCAGAATGTGCGCTTCAGGGCTATAGATGCAAAGAAGGGCATAATCGAAATACAGAACGATTTCCTTTTCACAAACCTTAAGGAATATAATCTTCATTGGCAGGCCATCAGCGAAAACAAGGTTATGGCAAGCGGTGACAGCATAGTCGAGCTTATGCCCGGAGAAACTGCAAGAGTTGATCTTGGTCTTAATATAAACCATAGCGAAGAATGGTATCTCAATGTATTCTTCGAGCTCAAGGAAAATACCTTATGGGCAAAGGTAGGCCATAGAGTAGCCAAGGCTCAGTTTGTAATCAACGAGCATAAAAATAAAAAGTCTGAGATTTCAAAGGCTCAGATGAGTGTCAAGACAAATTACGGTACCGTATGTGTTTACGGCGGTGATATTGAAATTAACTTTTCAAGAAGAAACGGCGCTGTTTACTCTCTTAAGAAAAAGGGTGCGGAAGTCCTTGCAGGGGAAATCAGACCTAACTTCTGGAGAGCTCTTACAGATAATGACAGAGGCTCGAAGCAGGCTGTACGCTGTGCCGTATGGAAATATGCAAAGGACAACTGCTGGATGGGTATACAGAAGGTCACTGAAAAGGGTGACAGCGTGATTGTTGAGGTCGATTTCAGTGTACCGACAGTGCCCGAATCAAGAGGTAAGCTCATTTATACGATAACGGGCAAGGCTGTACATATTGATTACAGCTTCAAGCCTGAAGCGGTACTCTCTGAAGTGCCTGAGTTGTCACTGATTATTCCTCTTAAAAAGGAATACGATAAACTCGAGTATCTTGGCAGAGGTCCTCACGAAAACTATATTGACAGAAATTGTGGAGCTGACATTGCGCTTTATAAGACAGGCATTGACGATCTTTTTGTACCTTATCAGAAGCCTCAGGAGCACGGTGAGAGAACAGGTGTAAGACGTGCTAAGCTCAGCGGTCAGACAGAAATTGCTTTTGAAGCTGACACAGAGATGGAAATCAATGTTTGTCCATGGACAGCCTTCCAGCTTGAAGATGCACCTCACGCTCACGAGCTTCCCGGAAGCGATAAGCTTTATTTCAGAGCAATTGCCAGACAGATGGGAATCGGCGGCTATGACAGCTGGGGCGCACACACCCTTGAGGAATTCAAGAACCTTTCGGGTAAAGAGTATAAGTTCGGATTCAGTATTTTAGTGTAAGGAGAGACATATTATGAAAAAAACACAAGGTGAACCCATAGCAGCAATCTGTGCATTGGTAACAATTGTATCTCTCAGATTTGCCATCAGACGTATGGTCAAGAGATATTCAGGAGTAAAGCTTTAATATAACAGCAAAGGCGGAATTATTCCGCCTTTTGTCACCCTATCGGAGATTAATAATGAATAACAAACCTCAGAATAAAAAAATAAACCCTCGCAAACCTCGGCAGGGTACACCGAAAAAAGTCGGTAAGGGCAATGCATGCCCCCTTTATAAGAAGTGCGGCGGCTGCCAGCTTCAGAATATGACCTATGAGGAGCAGCTTTCCTTCAAGCAGGCAAAGACCATAAAATATTTAGGCCGCTTCGGACACGTGGAAGAAATCATCGGTATGGACAAGCCTTATAATTACCGCAATAAGGTGCAGGCAGCTTTCGGTACAACCAGAGGCGGAAAGATAATCTCGGGCGTGTACCAGTCCTCGAGCCACAACATAGTCCTCGTTGACGAATGTATGCTTGAAGATAAAATTGCCGACAGAATTATCGTCGATATAAGAAAAATGCTGCCGAAATTCAGACTGACTGCTTATAACGAAGACACAGGCAGGGGATTTCTGCGCCATGTGCTCGTAAAGCGTGGCTTCAGCACAGGTGAGGTTATGGTGGTGCTCGTAACCGGCACTAATATTTTCCCGGCAAAGAAGGATTTCCTTAAAGAGCTTCTTAAACAGCATGAGGAAATTACAACTGTTATATGGAATATCAACCCTTCAAAGACGAGTCTCGTTCTCGGTAAGAAGGAGGAAGTTCTTTACGGCAGCGGGTATATAGAAGATATCCTTTGCGGCAAGCGTTTCAGGATATCGGCTAAGTCCTTCTATCAGATTAATCCTGTACAGACGGAAAAACTCTATAATACAGCAATAGAATTTGCAGGTCTTACAGGCAAGGAAACTGTCCTTGATGCATACTGTGGCATCGGTACAATCGGACTTGTGGCTCTTGATAAGGCGAAGCAGGTTATTGGCGTCGAGCTTAATGAGGACGCGGTCAGGGATGCTATAGTGAATGCAAAGCTTAACCGCGCAGATAATATCCGCTTTTTCTGTGCCGATGCAGGCAAGTTTATGGTAGGCATGGCTGAGGAAAGAGAAAAGGTAGATGTTGTCTTTATGGATCCGCCGAGAGCGGGCAGTGATATACCGTTCCTTAAAAGCGTGGTGACTCTCAGACCTGAAAAGGTAGTTTATGTTTCATGCAATGTCGAAACTCAGGCGAGGGATCTCTCTTACCTTTGCCGCAACGGTTATAAGGTGAAAAGGATACAGCCTGTTGATATGTTCCCGCATACAAATCATGTTGAGAGTGTAGCGCTTTTGTCACGGAACAAGAATTTATAATATCGGGAGGAGAAAAATGGAAATTATTTCAAAGGTTAAAGGAGTTTTTGCAGGCAAAGAGGGCTGGTCAACTGAACCCACAGAAAGAATCAGCTATTATTCATACTTTGCCGGTCAGAATATGATTTACACACTTTTTAATGTGT
>JAZSGK010000191.1:0-2631 GCA_045532695.1 Acutalibacteraceae bacterium | reverse complement strand
AAAGAAGGCTTGGCTGCCTGTATTCTGGCTTTTGTTGGGTTCGGTTTATATTCTCAGTGACTATATTTTAGACTTATGGTCTGTTGCTCCCTTCAATCTTCCTGAAACTCACTGCTTTATATTTATTGCTATGCTTGAAAGCAGTATCAGAATCGGCATTATGCCCTCAAACAGTGCCTACGGTGAAATTGTTTCAAAGTCAAGTGCTGCTTTTCAGATTGCAGGCTTTGATAATAATGTTGTCTACCGTTCGGACAATGCTGCAAAGCTTACCAATGAGCAGATGAATGAGGCAAAGCATAAGGATATTTTTACAGATGAAAACACACTTCTGCTTTCAAACCGTATTTCAGGAGGTTATGTTTATTGGACTGAGGATGTTACTGCTGTTAATGAAATGAATGACCGGCTTCAGCAGATAAGTCAAAGCCTTTCTGAAGAAGGTGATCTGCTTCGTGCTGAGAATGAAATCCGTGAACAGAGAGCAAAAATTGCCGAGCAGACCAGACTTTACGACTCAATTTCTGAGTTTGTAAGACCTGAACTCGAAATGATATCAGATCTCATAGAGACAGACGGCGACTTCAGAAAGAATATGGCTCATATCTGTATTCTTAACTGCTATGTCAAAAGAAGAGCGAATCTTGCCTTGCTCAAAGACAGAAGGCAGCTGACAGATTCCGAAGAGCTTTATCTCAGCCTTAAGGAATCCTCCGAATACATAAGACTCTACGGCGGTGTTTCCGATGTGTACACTGCCGAACACAAGAGGCTTGACGCTGACCTTATTCTTCTTTGCTTTGACTTGTGGCAGGCTGTACTTGAAGAACTTCTCCCTGACCTGTATGCAGTGACTGCCAAAATCAGCTTTGATGACGGCTTCAGCTTCAGAATAACTGCTGATACGAATAAGGAGCTCGACATATTACATAAGTTTTACGACGCTGCTCAGAAACTCGGAGGCAAACTGATACAGACATCAGAAGACGAAACCGTATATATTACTCTCAGAGTGAAGGACGGTGATGATGTATGATGAACTTTTTTGCACTTCCCGAATATCTGCAGTATACGCTGATTTTCTTTAATCTCATTCTGCTTGTAATCAATATTTACTGCGTTGTCTCCTGTGTTATCTTTGAATTTAAAAAGCACCATACTGTGGCTAATACCATTATTGCCCTTATGACATCCGTGTTATATTTCACAGCGGTTTCAGCTAACTACAATTACCGCAAAAATCACAGAACCGACAGCTTTGATGTCATGCTTATGCGTGAGCATTTTCTTCTGATGTCGATACTTCTCGTGGTTCTGACATTTCTTTGTGCTTTTGCATTCTATTCAGTTGTTAAGTGGAAACGTGAACACATAACCCCTGCCTCAATTAAAGAAGGCCTCGACAGATTGCCTGCAGGTCTTTGCTATCACAACAAAGACGGTGTGCCGAAGCTTATCAATCACCGTATGGATAATCTTTGCCGAATCATTACAGGAGAGCCTCTCTTTGATGCAAACAGGTTCTGGTCAAAACTGCAGGACGGTAAGGTGTTACCCGGCAATATATCTCAACAGACAGGCGACAATCCTATTGTTACCGTACCCGACAATTCGACTCTCAGCTTCACAAAAATTGAAAGAGAAATTGCCGGGGAGAAGCTTTTTGAAATACGAGCTACCGATATCTCAAAACAGTTTGCGCTTAATAATATGCTTCGCAAATCAAACAATGAACTTCGGGAACTCAACAGCCGACTTCAGGAATACGGCGAAAATGTTTATGACATTACCCGTGAAAGAGAAATCCTGACTGCAAAGGTAAATATCCACGATATGCTCGGCAAGGCTCAGCTTGCAACCAAGAGAT
This sequence comes from Acutalibacteraceae bacterium, assembly GCA_045532695.1. Classification (GTDB taxonomy): domain Bacteria; phylum Bacillota; class Clostridia; order Oscillospirales; family Acutalibacteraceae; genus UBA6857. Next base: position 764 of record JAZSGK010000191.1, on the reverse strand, counting down.
ATATTGAAAACTCCGACTCTCATATATCAAAAGACGAGCTTATTGATATGTGGAACGGCACCCTTTATCTTTTTGACGGAGGTTTTGCCGAAACGAATGACGATGTAAGCCTGGACGAGCTTTATGATGCGGCTAAAATTATGGGCATCAGACTTATAATCGAGGGCAAGGTACCCAAAGACAAGAGACTCCTGAGATTTATAATGAGCGGTGCAAGAGAAAGTCTTACAAATGCTGTGCATCACGCAAAGGCGAGTGAGCTTAAGGTGAAACTTTACAGCACATACTCTCACTTTATTGTCGAATACACCAACGACGGTCTGCAGCCAAACGAAGCTGTTTCTGAAGGTGGCGGTCTTTCCTCGCTTCGTCAGAGTGTGGAAGCTGCAGGTGGTATAATGGAAACAGATATTTTTCCGAAGTTTATATTAAGATTGAAAATCCCCTCAAAGGAGGTACCTTATGTATAATGTAATGGTTGTTGAAGATCAGGCTATGCCGAGACAGCTTTTTGAAGCTTTCATTTCAATGAGTGATAGGTTTAATCTTGTTCATTCAATAAAAAATGCCGATATGGCAGACATCTACTGTGAGCAGTCGAAGATTGATCTGATACTTATGGATGTGTGCACTGAGCTTAATTCCAACGGCCTTGATGCCGCAGAGAGAATTAAGCAGAAGCACCCTGAAATTAAGATTATCATTGTCACCTCAATGCCTGAGGTTTCGTATCTTGAAAGGGCAAAGACAATAGGTGTTGATTC
>JAZSGK010000230.1:0-16244 GCA_045532695.1 Acutalibacteraceae bacterium | reverse complement strand
TACACCGAGACGTCTGAGAGTTTTCATAGTCGGTGCACCGTTTTTCCAACCGCGAATTATATAGTAGCTTCTCTTCATTTTCTTAAGAGGTACCTTGGTTTTTCTGTTGCCGGGTACCTGCTCTTCATCTGTGAGTCTCTTGGGAAGTGTGTCGGTTTCTTTGCCTACGGGTAATCCGAGGATAATATTGGTAAGTCTCTCTGTGTTGTATCCGAGCTGTCCGACACTCATAAATGAACCCATTGTGTAGCTTGAACCAATTGCCGCATTGAGTACTCTCGGATACTGCATAAGCGGAATGTTTACTGCAAGCATCTTCGGATGCTGAAGAGCGAAGTACATAACGGGTGTTACAAACTTGAATACCTGCTGAACCATTCTTGTATTAAAGCTTGTGGGCTTTGCTACTATGAACCAGGGGAGTACAGCGTAAGAAGTAAATACGCAGAAGCCTGCCGCCGATGCACCTTCCATTACGTCCTGGAACATTATTGAAAGAGCGGCCTTGCCTTTGGCGGTGTAGGAGTTCATATTAAGACCGAGACCCTCAAGTACAACCATATAGCCTGCATTAAGATGGCAGCCGCCTCTGTTAGCTGTTGCATATCCGAGACCCTGACCGACTGCTCCTCTGGGCTCGTATGCAGCGAGCTCCATACCTTTGGCGTGAATGGCAAATTCCTTGCCGCCGAACTTCTCACTCATTATTCTTGTACCGTTGGCAAGGTCATCGCCGATGCCCTCACGTTTAGCAATAAGCTCGAATACTTCGCTGAGATTATCAGTTTTACCGAATTCCAGACCGCAATCCCACATACCCTTTTCCTGAAGCTCCATAGCGAAAGCGATTGAGCCTGCACAGGAGATAGTATCTATGCCGAGTTCATCGAGCTCATAGTTCCACTGGATGATTTTACCGATATCGTCATTCATAATGTTGGGACCTAAAAGACCGAGAGTTTCAAGCTCGGGTCCCTTGACATTCTTGCCGTTGTGTCTTACTCGTCTTTCACATCTCATGGGGCAGGAATGACAGTTGCCGTTTTTGATAAGATAGTTTTCTGCAAGTTCTTCGCCTGATACCTTTTCAAAGGAGTCGAATCTTCCCTGAGAGAAGTTCTTAGTTGCAAGTATTCTGTGTGCCTGCATGGGAGCAACAAGGCCTGCTGTGCCGAGTTTTGAAAGCTGAGCTCCGGTGATGGGGTGGCGCTTTAACTGCATTTCCCATTGTTCGTTGAGAAAATCGAGTCTTTCTTTATCGTATATCTCAGGCTCGTTGTTGCCCTTGGCAGTAACTACCTTGAGATTCTTGTCGCCGAAAACTGCACCTACGCCGCCGCGGCCTGCAGTTCTTTCACCGCTGAAAACACAGGCATACAGCACTTTATTCTCACCTGCGGGACCGATAACCAGCTTGCCGCAGCCGGCAGGAAACTGCTTCTGCACTTCGCCGGTGAGCATACCCTTCATTTCGGGTATTTCGTGGAAAGTAACAACGTCATTTTCAATTTCAATCCATGTCAGCTCCTGAGCCTTACCTGTGATAATCATTGCGTCCCAGCCGGCGGCTTTGAGATTTCTTCCGAAAGGACCGCCGCAGTTTGACGATGTAAGTATGCCTGTAAGCGGAGAGACAGTTGAGATGTTGAAACGTGATGAAGACGGTGATTTACATAAGGTCATCGGGCCTGTTGTAATAACAAGCCAGTTATCCTCGTCAAAGGGCTTCATGCCCGGTTTTACATGATTCAGGAGAATATCAGCAGCCATAACCTTACCGCCAATGGTTCTCAGTCTGTCTTCATCACTCCAGGGGAATTCTTCATAAGTTTTCTTTGTAAGGTCAACGAAAAGTACCTTACCCATATATCCCTTAAGTTTATCCATTGAAATCACCTCTTGAATAAATTTGTTTGCATAATGTGCATTCCTGTGATGCTTTGATAGTCAGTGAAGAAAACTCGGTTTCATCGAAAACAGTGAGCTTTCCTGATAGATCAGTATCTTCAGTTATCAGATATCTCAGAGCGAGATTCGCCTGCAGGGAGCCGATTACACCTGCCACAGATGAAATGTTGTATCTTGCTTTTGAAGGAGTATTAAGTCCTGCACAGTCGGGGCAGGGTGAAACCTTCGGAATATAGAGATAGCATACACCGTAAAATCCGTCAATTCCTCCGCAGACCAAGGGAATATCAGTTTTATCACAAAAGTTTTGTACCGTTATTCGGGCTTCGGCGTTATCGACAGCGAGAATAATTATATCCGAATCTTTGGCAAAGGCTAAATCTTCACAAAATTCTATTTTTTTATGTGTTGCGACAATTTTAGTACTGCTTCCGTAAGCCTTAAGTCTTTCTTCAGCTGTTATAACCTTCTTTTTATTTATATCTGTTTCGGTATAAAGAAACTGTCTGTTGAGATTGCTTTCAGAAACTGTGTCATAATCGCAGATGTAAAGCTTTCTGATACCGGCACCGACAAGATGAACAGCAATATTACAGCCGAGTCCTCCGCAGCCGATCAGACATACGGTTTTATCAGATACGCTGAAACCCTGAGTTTTTTCTTTGATACCCATATCAGTAATTACCGCCGCAGTTCTGTGTATTTCCCGAGAGAGTCTCAACAGCGTGAGGCAAGACGGGGAGCACAACCTCAATAGATTCTCTGACAGCTTTAGGGCTTCCGGGAAGATTGATTATGAGACTCGATTTTCTGATACCTGCAACAGCTCTTGAAAGCATAGCCTTGGGAGTGATTTGAAGACTTCTGAGTCTGATAGCTTCAGCAATTCCCGGGGCGTCTCTTTCGATAACGGATTTAGTCGCTTCAGGAGTAACATCTCTCGGGGCAAAGCCTGTACCGCCGGTAGTAAAAATGACATCGGCTTTTACATCGTCGCAAAGGTAAATCAGAGCTTTCTCAATTTCTTCTTTTTCATCAGGCACAATTAGGTACTCTGCCGTTTTGCCTGAGTCTGCTGTCAGCTCTCTGATAAGAGGCCCGCTTTTATCTTTGCATTCACTTCGTGAACATCTGTCGCTGACGGTAATGATACCGAAAATCATTTTTTTATCACTCCCTACTTGAAATATTCTTATTACTGATATATAATAACATAAAAGGTGATTATTTACAATATTTTTTATCAAATTAATAAAATATTAGAGTTATTGCTGAACATTACCTATGGAAGTTTGCACTAATGTGCTTGATTCATATTCCGATCCGGCATGTCTAAGCTCGAAGTATGATATACCGGACGTGACCGAAATAACACTGCCTGCAGAAATAATTTACAGGTAACGGTCAAGGGTATGAGGAGAAATTCTTATGCCTTCCGTGATTGAAAAGGAGAATGAATTATGAAGAAACTTCTTGCACTCGCACTCGCTCTTGTTATGGTGCTTTGCTTTGCTGCCTGCGGCGGCAACGAAACACCCGATGTACCGGAAAATCCCGTTATCCGTATGTCAACGACAACATCTGTTAATGACTCGGGACTTCTTCCTTATCTTCTTCCTGTTTTTGAAGAAGCTACAGGTTATACGGTTGAGGTACAGTCTGCAGGTACTGGTGCAGCTATTCAGAAGGCTGTTGACGGAAACGCTGACCTTATTCTTGTTCATGCCAAGGCTTCAGAGGAGCAGTTTATTGCTGATGGCTACGGTGTTGAAAGAATCCCCTTTATGTATAACTACTTTGTAGTTGTAGGCCCTGCTGATGATCCTGCAGGTATCAAAGACAGCGCAAATGCAGCTGAAGCTTTTGAAAAGATTGAAGAGGCTGAGACTCCCTTTGTTTCTCGCGGTGATGACAGCGGTACACACAAAGCCGAACTTAAAATCTGGGGCGAAGATGTTCCCGAAGCTGATGACGAATGGTATATCAGCGCAGGTCAGGGTATGGGCGCTTGTCTTACAATGGCGAGTGAAAAAGGAGCTTACTGCCTTACAGACAAAGCTACTTTCCTTTCAAACAAGGCTGATCTTGATCTTGAGATTATCCTTGCTGAAGGTGATGATATGATGAATACATATTCACTTATCGAGTGTAATCCCGAAAAACTTGAGGGCATTAATACTGAAGGTGCAAAGGCTCTCATCGAGTGGATGACAGGCGAAGAGGCTTCTGCTCTTATAGCTAAGTACGGTGAGGAGCAGTACGGCGAAGCTCTTTTCTATCTCATCGAAGAATAAACTGTGGAAAAAATAAGCGAAGCCTTTGAAATGCTTCTGACAATGGACAGAGAGTTACTGCAGATTATCGGTGTAACGCTCAGAATGTCCTTTTTCAGTACTACTGTATCCTGCCTTTTAGGTATGCCTTTAGGTGTGCTTATGGGTAAAAGCGATTTCAGAGGTAAGAGGACAATCAAAAAGTTAACAGGTACTCTTATGGGTCTGCCTCCTGTGGTGGCAGGCCTGATTGTCTATATGCTATTTACTAAATACGGACCCTTTGGCTCCCTTGGGATGCTTTTTACTGTTGAGGTTATGGTTGTTGCTCAGTGCCTTCTTATTACTCCCGTTGTTATAAGCATAACCGAGTCAATGACCTCAATCAATGCAAGGAGTCTTACAGAGACAGCGAAAGGACTGAATTTCAGCAAGGGTAAAACAGCTTTGCTGCTGCTCAGTGAAAACAAGCAGGCGCTTTTGTCTGTCGTGCTGACAGCCTTTGGCCGATCAATTGCCGAGGTCGGTGCAGTCAGTCTTGTAGGCGGTAACATTCAGTGGAAAACAAGAGTTATGACGACGGCAATTATGCTGGAAACCAACAAAGGCAATTTCACCTTTGCCCTTGCTCTCGGTATTGTTCTTTTGCTTATATCTCTGTTTGTAAATGTTCTTGCTTCAGTTATAGTCGGGGAGGATAAGCGATGATAGTTGCAAATAACCTGAAAAAAACATACGGTGAGAGAACCGTACTTGATGCAGAACAGCTTTGTGTGAAAAAAGGAGAAACTGTTGTTATAGTCGGGCCCAACGGCAGCGGAAAAAGCACTCTGCTTAAAATCCTTGCAGGTGTTCTCGAAAAAAGCTCAGGCAGTTTCAGTATAGACGGTGAAGTATATTATCTGCCTCAGCAAAATACAGCTTTCAGTAAGACTGTAAAGAAGAATATCCTTTTTGCTATGAAAGAGAAAAGTGAAAAAGACAAACGATGTGACAATGTATTGGAACTGCTTTCTCTTTCGCATCTCAGAGATAAAAATGCAAAGGTTCTCTCAGGCGGTGAATGCCAGCGACTTGCTCTTGGCAGAATAATTGTAAATAATGCCGACTTTGTTCTTCTGGACGAGCCTTCAAGTGCAGCTGATATTGAGGGTACAGAGATAATCGAGAAAGCTCTCAGAAATTATAAGGAAGAAACAGGATGCGGTATTCTTATGACTACCCATTCTCCAAAGCAGGCAAGGAATCTCGCTGACCGGATAATAATGCTTTGTGACGGAAAAATTGTCGAAGAGGGCAGACCTGAAGAGTTGATTCTCAGTCCGAAAACTGAGTGGGGTAAGAAATTTATAGATATGTGGAGAATTGATTTATAAAGAGGTGATAATGTGTTAAAGGTGGTTTCAACGGAAGCAGCCCTTGAAATTATAAGAGATAAATTTGCTGAAATTAAGGTGGGCGAAGAAACAGTATCAATATCCGATTGCCTTGGCAGAGTCCTCTACAGTGATATTTTGTCATGTGAAAATATACCCGCCTTTGACCGCTCGACTGTGGACGGATTTGCCGTAAAAGCTTCGGACACCTACGGCTGCAGTGAAAGTATGCCTGCTCAGCTGAATGTTGTTGGTGAAATACTTATGGGAGAAAAAGCCGAGGTTGAAATTAAAGACGGTGAATGTGTCAGAATTGCGACGGGCGGAATGTTACCTGATGGCGCCGACAGCGTTGTTATGGTAGAACATACAGATACTGCTTTTGGTGATTTTTGTCTTATTTTCAAGTCAGTCAGTCCGTTTGAAAATGTGACAAAAAAAGGCGATGACATAAAAGAAAACCATGTCGTTTTTGAAAAGGGAAGAACTCTCACTTCGCGTGAAGTGGGTGTATTGGCTGCTCTGGGTATCAGTCGGGTTTCTGTTGTTAAGAAGCCGCGGGTCGGCATTATATCAACGGGTGACGAGATAGTACCTGTTTGCGGCAGTGTTCCTTTCGGAAAAATAAGAGACATCAATAGTCACATCTTATCTGCACTGTTTAAGGAGCTTGGCTGTGAGGGGACTGAATACGGCATAATAGCCGACAGATATGATGATATTTACAATGCAGTTAAAAAGGCTGTTACAGAAAATGATATCGTGCTTATTTCGGGCGGCTCATCGGCAGGAGTACGGGATATGACAGCGGATATTATATCTACTCTCGGTGAGGTTTATATTCACGGCATAGCTATGAAACCGGGAAAGCCTACTATAGTCGGAAAAATTGACGGAAAGGCTGTTTTCGGTTTGCCGGGTCACCCTACCGCTGCGTATTTTGTGTCACTGAGGCTTATCAGACCGCTGATTGATTCTGTTCTTTGCCGAAATATCGGTATAAAAACAGTTAAAGGCAGACTTGTTCAGAATATCTCCTCGAATCACGGCAGAGAAGAGATTATATGTGTCAGAGTATCAGGTGAAGATGTAATGCCTGTTTTCGGCAAAAGCGGGGTAATATCTCTGCTTTCTCAGAGTGACGGGTATATTGTCATTGACCGAAACTGTGAGGGCCTTAAAAAAGGCGACGAAGTAAATGTATTTTTGTTTTAGGAAGGTGAGAAAATGCGACACAACTATTTGAATAATACACCGCTTAATGAGGCGAAAGAAGCATATATTTCTCATCTTGCGGAAAAGGGATTTGAATGTGCTGTAGAGAAAGCTCCGTCTGCTGAAGCTTTGGGCAGAATTTTAGCTAGTGCAGTTTATGCTGAGATATGCTCTCCTCATTATAATGCATCAGCTATGGACGGTATTGCAGTTAAGGCGAGTGACACCTACGGTGCGAGTGAAAATGCACCTGTGACTCTCACGAAGGAGCAGTATGCTGTTGTTGATACAGGCGACCCTGTGCCCGATTGCTGCGATGCAGTTGTTATGGTTGAAGATGTGACGGAGCTCGAAAACGGTGATGTTAAGCTCTTTAGTGCTGTGCACCCCTGGCAGAATGTGCGTCAGGTAGGCGAGGATATATGTATGGGTGATATGATTGCACCGTCAAATACAAAGGTAACCCCTTCTTTGTGCGGTGCATTTCTTGCTGGCGGTGTTCTGAATGTTGAAGTAATAAGAAAGCCGATATTCGGTATAATTCCTACGGGTGATGAGATCGTTTCTCCGAAAGCTAATCCCGAAAAGGGTGAAATAATTGAGTTCAACTCTGTAATTTTTTCTTCAATGCTCGGCGAGTGGCAGGCTGAATCAAAGGTTTATGATATAGTCAAGGATAAAAAAGAACTTCTTAAGGCTGCTGTGCTCAAAGCTTCTGAGGAATGCGATACAGTTCTTATTCTCGCAGGCTCTTCGGCAGGAAGAGACGATTACACAAGCTCAATTATTTCTGAGCTCGGACAGGTGCTTTATCACGGTATTGCAATTAAACCCGGTAAGCCTGCTGTTCTCGGTAATATCGGCAATGTGCCCGTAATAGGTCTTCCCGGATATCCTGTCTCTGCAATTGTAATCATGCAGGAAATTGTAAAGAGTGTTGTTGATTTATACTACAGAATGCAAGGAAAAGTCAATGAAACAGTAAAAGCCTGCCTTGGCAAACGTGTTGTTTCTTCTCTTAAATATCAGGAATATGTACGTGTAACTCTCGGTAAGGTCGGAAATACGCTCACTGCAGTGCCTCTCAACCGCGGTGCAGGTGTTATAACAAGCTTTACAAAGGCAGACGGTGTTCTCGTCGTACCTCAGGACAGTGAGGGCTTTGAAGCAGGTGAAGAGGTTGAAATCCGATTACTTAAAGATTTATCTCAGATTGAGTCTTCACTTATAATAACGGGAAGCCACGATCCGCTTATTGACGAGCTGTCTGATATGATTCAGCAAATAGGTTACGGATTTTCTGTCACCTCAAGCCATGTGGGCAGTATGGGAGCAATTACGGCTCTTAAGAATAAGCAAGCACACTTAGGCTGTATACACCTTCTTGATACAGAGACAGGTACATACAATGAAAGCTATATCAGAAAGCACTTCCCTGACGGTGGAGTAAAGCTCGTAAAAGGTGTCGGCAGAGTACAGGGGCTTATGGTCAGAAAGGGTAATCCTCTGTCTATAGAGTCCTTCAAAGATATAACAAAGGGCAGATACGTCAACCGTCAGCTCGGTTCGGGTACAAGAATATTATGCGATTATCTGCTGAAAGAAAATGGCATCGATAAAAATGATGTTGACGGTTACCGCAATGAGGAATTTACACATACGGCAGTCGCCGCTCTTATTGCGGCAGGTAACGCCGATTGCGGACTCGGAATCTATTCTGCTGCTAAGATGTATGACCTTGATTTTATAGAAATCTGCATAGAGGAATATGACCTGCTTATTGACGAAAAGGCATATGATACTTACGCTGTGCAAAAACTTCTTGAGACTCTTGACAGTAATGAATTCAGACAGAGACTCGCTACGATGGGAGGCTATCAATTTGGCTGATTTTACACATCTTAATAAAAAAGGTGAGGCAATTATGGTTGATGTGGGGGATAAAAATATTACCCGACGTACTGCCAGGGCTTTTGCTGCAGTGAAAATGGAAAAGGAAACACTACAGATGCTTCTTTCATCTCAGCTGAAAAAAGGTGACGGACTTGCTACAGCGAGAATTGCCGGCATTATGGCAGCAAAGCGCGCCTGGGAGCTTATCCCGCTTTGCCATAATATTCCTATAGACAGTGTTGAAATTGAATTCGGTGATAATGGTGAGAATGAGCTGTACATTACCTCCACGGCAAAATGCTCATATAAGACGGGTATTGAAATGGAAGCTCTTACGGCCGTATCGGTTGCTGCGCTTACAGTTTATGATATGTGCAAAGCCATTGACCGTAAAATGGAAATAAGAGAAGTAAAGCTTCTGGAAAAAACAGGCGGAAAGAGCGATTTTAAAAATGATTGACAGCTACGGCAGAAAAATTAATTATCTCAGAGTTTCTGTGACAAAACGGTGCAATCTCAATTGTACCTACTGCGGTGCGTCCTGTGAGAAAGCAGAAGGTGAACTCACAGCGCCTCAGATAGAGAAAATCGTAAGAGCGTTTGCTGATTTTGGTATTACAAAGGTACGTCTTACAGGCGGTGAGCCGCTTGTAAGAGCCGATATATGTGATATTGCCGGGCGAATAAACTCCATCGACGGTATAAAGAAGCTTGCAATCACGACCAACGGTATAAGACTCAGGGAGTTGGCAGCACCGCTGAAAAGGGCAGGTATTAATGCCGTTAATATAAGTCTTGATACCACAGATAAAGAGCAGTTTAAAGAGATTACGGGTTCTGATATGCTTCACAGGGTTTTCGAGGGTATTGACGAGTGTGAAAAAGTCGGACTTTCTCCCATAAGACTTAATGCTGTTCTTATAAGAGGACAGAATGATGCTCAGGCGCAGAGCCTTATAAACATTGCAAGAGACAGAAAAATTGATGTGCGCTTCATTGAGCTTATGCCTTTTTCAGATGACGGTGAAAATGAAAAGCTTGTCATAAAAGGCGAGGAGATATTGGAAAAATTTCCGTTTCTTAAACCTGTTAACGGTGACGGAACAGATTTTGAAAAGAGTGTTGCAAGATATTATGAGGCAGAAGGCTTTAAAGGCAGAATCGGTCTTATAACGCCTGTGAGTGAAAAATTCTGCAGTGAGTGCAACAGGATAAGACTTCTGTCAGACGGCAAGGTGAAGCCTTGCCTCGGCAGTGATGAGGTTTTCGATCTTATTGGTGTAATTGACAACGATGAATTTCTCAGGGAAACCATACGTAAAGCTATTATGTCAAAGCCTATGGAGCATAAATTCTCCTGCGGATACGGAAGCAGTCACGGTATGAATAAAATAGGAGGATAACAAGATGGTTAAAAATATCAAAGGTAAGGTTTTGTCTATAAATATAAGTGAAAAGAAGGGCACACCAAAGACTAAAATCAATCCCGGTGTGCTTGTTGAGGACTTCGGATTTGAGGGTGATGCCCATGCAGGCAAATGGCACAGACAGGTGAGTCTTCTTGCCAGGGAAAGCATTGAAAAATCAAAAGGTCTTCCTACTGACGGACTTTGCCACGGCGTTTTTGCAGAGAATATTACAACCGAGGGCATTGAGCTATATACGATACCTGTCGGTACAAGACTCAGGGTAGGCGAGTGTATAATTGAAATCAGTCAGATTGGTAAAGAGTGCCACGAAGGCTGTGCGATTCAGAAACTCGTTGGTAAATGTGTAATGCCACGTGAAGGAATATTCGCCAAGGTAATCAAAGGCGGCAAGGTTTTTGACGGTGACGTAATAGAAATCTGTGAATGATACTATTTACTTTTTATCGTTTTTCTGATATTATTTGATTGAATAACAACAGTGAGGTTAACTTATGGAAAACAGTGAAATTTTTGTACCGTTATTGTCCTGGCTTATCGGTGGCTCGAGAATCGGCGGCGGTTATAACTACTATGTGGCTTCACGGGGCACAGACCCGTCAAAGGGCTGCTTCGGCGAAAGAATATTCAACTACCGTATATGGATTGAAAAAAGCGACGAGCAGGAATTCTTAAAGGCTGCAGTCTACTTTGGTATGAAAAGCTTTGAGGCTCAGGCTGAAGAAGATGTGGAAGTGAGCATATACGAAATGGAAGAGGAGAGCAGACCTCTTATTAAAGACTGGCTTGAAGAAAAATATAAGGCTTTTTTAGCTGAGTAAAAATACTGTACAGGTAAATCGACTTGAGCTTTACCTGTACTTTTGCTTTTATGTGCACTTTGCACAAGAAAATTTTATCAAAAAGTTTTTTCGAGTATTTGCGAGTAAAACGGAGAAAAACGGTGAAAATCAAAGAATTCTAAATCGTACGGCAAAATAGTGCTGATTTACTGCGGAAAAATGCAAAAAAACTGTTGACATTTGTGAGATTTTGTTCTATATTTTTTGATGTGCAATTATATCAGGAAAGGGGTTTTTGAAGTGGAAGATAATATAATCATTAGACTTCAGGATATTTCAAAGAAATTTGAAGATGACGTTATTCTCGACTCAATAAATCTTAGCATAAAAGACAAGGAGTTTATGACCTTTCTGGGCCCGTCAGGTTGCGGTAAAACTACAACTCTTAGGATAATTGCAGGCTTTCTTGAGGCAGACAGTGGTCAGGTTATATTTGAGGGTAAAGACATTAACTCTCTTCCCCCTCATAAAAGACAGGTCAATACAATTTTCCAGCGCTATGCTCTGTTTCCTCATCTCAATGTTTATGACAATATAGCTTTCGGTCTTCGTATCAAGAAGATGAAAGAAAAGGATATAGCTAAAAAAGTAGGAGAAATGCTCGAACTCGTTAATCTCAAGGGCTTTCAGAAGAGAAACATTTCGTCACTTTCGGGCGGTCAGCAGCAGAGAGTTGCCATTGCACGTGCTCTTGCAGTTGAGCCTCGTGTGCTTTTGCTCGATGAGCCTCTCGGTGCTCTTGACTTAAAGCTTCGTAAGGATATGCAGGTGGAGCTAAAAAATATCCAGAAGAGAATGGGAATCACATTTATTTATGTTACCCACGATCAGCAGGAAGCTCTTTCAATGAGTGATACTGTTGTTGTAATGAATGACGGTAAGATTCAGCAGATCGGTACCCCTATAGATATCTATAATGAGCCTAAAAACGCCTTTGTAGCAGACTTTATCGGTGAAAGTAATATTCTTGACGGTATAATGCTTGATGACTTCAAGGCTAAGTTTTCGGGAGCAATTTTCCAGTGTCTCGATAAAGGCTTCAAGGTCAATGAAAGTGTTGATATTGTTGTACGCCCCGAGGATGTCGATGTTGTACCTTACGGCGAGGGTACCATCAGCGGTGTAATTACATCAAACACCTTCAAGGGTGTGCACTTTGAAATGATCGTTGATATTGATAACTTCAAGTGGATGATACAGACTACGGACTATTATCCCGTAGGTACAAAAATCGGAATCCAGATTGAGCCTGACGCTATTCACGTTATGAAGAAGAGTGAATACTCAGGTATGTACGGTGACTACAGCTCATTCAGTGATGAGCTCGAGCACCTTTCAGACGTAACAGAAGAAGAGGAGGAGTGATAAATGAAAAAACGCTCTCTTGGTGAAAAACTTGTCGCTTCCCCTTATATTGTCTGGGCGGCAATGTTTATTATCGTGCCTTTGATTTTCGTTGCATATTACTCTGTGACAGATTCAGACGGCAACTTCACTTTGGAGTATATTGCCGATATCGGCAGATACAAAGATGTTATGCTCAACTCAATCTGGTTGGGCTTTATTGCCACGGTTATAAGTCTTGTTTTAGCTTATCCGCTGGCATATATTATGGCAAGAAGCAAGGCTAATGTGCAAAGAACTATGATGATGCTTGTTATGCTCCCTATGTGGATGAATCTTCTTATCAGAACATATTCTATGATGATTCTTATGCAGGATACCGGCGTTATAAATTCGTTGCTCACTTCTTTGAATCTTCCTAATCTTCATATGATAAATACACAGGGTGCTGTTGTATTCGGTATGATTTATAACTACATACCCTATATGATTCTTCCTCTTTATAATATTATGTCAAAGATGGATCACAGCCTTATTGAGGCTGCTGAAGACCTTGGCGGAAATAAGGTGACTGTGTTTAAAAATATTATTCTTCCGCTGAGTATGCCCGGTATCGCTTCAGGCTTTACTATGGTATTTGTTCCGTCAGTTTCGACCTTCTATATTTCTAAGAAGCTTGGCGGAAACACATTTTCACTTATCGGTGATGTAATCGAGATGCAGTTCAAGTCTTCCAATAACTATAACCTTGGTGCGGCACTTTCGATGGTGCTTATGGTTCTTATTATAATCTGCATGATGGTTATGAACCGTTTCACAGGTGATGACGATGATGGAGGTGTATTGATATGAGAACAAAAATGTCACCTCTTTCAAGGCTTTATGTGGCTTTTATAATGCTGCTTTTATATGCACCGATAGCTGTTATGATTGTCTTTTCTTTCAACGCATCGGCAAGTACAAGTGTAATGACAGGCTTTTCCTTTAAGTGGTATCAGTCACTTCTTCATGACAGCGCTACAATTAATGCTCTTAAGAACACCCTTATTCTTGCGGTGTCATCATCACTCGTTGCAACAGTTATGGGCACAGCTGCCGCTGTAGGTATCAATGTCTATAAGAATAAGTTTGTAAAGAAAACCGTAATGGGTGTTACAAATATTCCTATGATGAACCCCGAAATCGTAACAGGTATCTCAATGATGCTTCTGTTTGTTTTCTGTGCAAGACTTATAGGCGTTACAGACGCCCTCGGTTTTGGCACAATGCTGGTGGCTCATGTCACATTCAACCTGCCATATGTAATTCTTTCAGTGCTTCCGAAGCTTCGTCAGATGGACAAGTATCTTCCCGAGGCAGCTATGGATTTAGGTTGTACTCCCATTCAGTCATTCTTTAAGGTAACTCTTCCGTCAATTTCAACGGGTATTGTATCAGGTCTTATGATGTCATTTACTCTTTCCCTTGACGACTTTGTTATCAGCTACTTTACTCAGGGCCCCTCATTTGAAACTTTGCCTATCAGAATTTTCTCAATGACCAAGAAGCGTGTTACTCCCGATATGTATGCGCTTTCAACCCTCATATTTGTTGTAATTCTTCTTCTGCTTGTGCTTCTTAATGTTGCTCAGGTCAGAGGCGAGAAGAAAATGAACAACAAGCTCAATAAGAAGGGGGTAAAGTAATGAAAAAGTGTTTAGCTTTATGCTTTATCCTTATGCTTATTTGTACTCTTCCCATAAGTGCGAGTGCATACGAAAATGAAGAGCACTACAAAGGCTTGAATGGTGCTGAAATCAATGTTTTCAACTGGGGCGAATACATCAGTGATACCTATGAAGACGGTATGCTCGATGTAAACAAGGAATTTGAGAAGCTTACAGGCATCAAGGTTAATTATGTTACCTATGAAAGCAATGAGGATATGTATCCGAAAATAAAAAACGGCGGTGCAAGCTACGATATTATTATCCCGTCTGATTATATGATTCAGCGTATGATCAATGAGGATATGCTCATGGAAATCAATGTTGAGGCATTACCGAATTATAAGTATGTTTCCGATGAATACAAGAATATGTACTATGATCCTGACAACAGGTTTTCTGTTCCGTTTAACGTTGGTATGGTCGGTCTCATCTATAATAAAACAATGGTTGAAGAAGAGCCTGCAAGCTGGACTGCCCTTTGGGATGAAAGGTATGCAGGTAAGATTCTTATGATAGACAACCCCCGCGATGCTTTTGCTATTCCTCAGAAAATTCTCGGATACTCCCTTAACTCAACAGATGAAAAAGAGCTTTCGGATGTGGCTCAGATGCTCATTGAACAGAAACCGCTTCTTCAGGGCTATGTTATGGATGAAATCTATAACAAAATGGAAAGCGGCGAGGCTGCAATGGTGCCTTACTATGTGGGCGACTATATTCTTATGAAAGATGTAAATCCCGATTTAGGTTTTGTCTATCCTGAAGAAGGAGTAAACGTTTTCGTTGATGCTATGTGCATACCAAAGTGTACACAGAATTACGAGGCAGCTCTTTTATATATCAACTTTATGCTTGATCCTGAGATTGCTTTATCAAATGCTCTTTATATCGGGTATGCTACGCCGAATACCGGTGTTCTCGAACATCCCGACTATGCTGAGATGAGAGCTAATGAATATCTCTATCCGTCAGAGGAAAATATGCCCGAGGTTGAGTATTTTCACAATCTTCCTCAGGAAACACTTGATATGTTTTCACAGCTCTGGAATGAGATCAGAATTTATGGCTCCGACAATACCCATATTTATGTCGGCTTTGCTGTTGTGGGTCTTGCAGTAGTTTTCTTTATGGTGAAAAAATATATTACGAAGAGAAAAAGAGAGTACTGGTATAATTCAATATAAAAAAACAACCCGGCGAACGCCGACGCCCGATAAGGCAGTATTTCTTTAAAAAGTGAAATAACTTCACAATAATGCGTTAAAAATCACCGATATGCGTCAGCATTATCGGTGATTTTTGCCTTTTCTTGCAAAGCCATTTCGCATTTTAAAGTGCTTCGCAGTTTCGTAAGAACTGAAAATACAGGAAATTTTGTTCGAGAAACAAATACTGCCTTATGGGAAGTCGGCGAAAAAGATAGTCCGTTAATTTTTAGTCAAGTTCACTGAAAAACTCGAGGATTTCTTCCATATACCACTTCACAACATTATCACTGCTCATGAATATCTCATGGCGTGAGTTTTTCACATTTTTGATTTCGGTATGTGAAAGCTTTGCAAATCTGTCGGTATATTCGCCGAGAAGCTGTCTGTCTTCCTCGGGCTTGAAGATAAGAAGCTCGCTTCTGAGCATTTTAATATGGCTCTCGTTTAAAAGATAATCCCTTGCCTTAAGGGAAGCGCTTACCCAGCTGAAAGAGGGGCCGCTCGTCTGATAGAGGGGTTCTCTTTTTCTCTTTTCGTGGTAGTACTCAAAACGTGCCTTGCTTGTGGCATCGCTGTTTTCTGCTGTCTGCTCAGGGTCAAAGACACATCTGCCCGGTGCCGGTACCTTCTTGCCGCCAAGGGAGCAAAGGAGCTTTGCCGCAGTGCCGGCAACGGCTGTGGGCATACCCATATTGCCGCATATCATAGGTGACGAGAGCACCGCCTTACTGACAGCATAAGGGTACTTCATAAGATAGAGAAGTGCAACAGTACTGCCCAGAGAATGAGAATAAATGTAAATCTTTCTGCCGCCGCTTACAGGCTTTACCACCTTTTCCATAAAGAGGTTCAGGTCTTCTGCATAGGTGTCAAAGGAGTCGATGTCAACTCTTTCCTTTACATCCGAATCGTGATGTGACTTGCCGTGACCTCTCAGGTCAAGGGAGAAGACACTGTATCCCGCTTTTCTTAAGTAGTAAGCTACCTCACGGAACTTTTCAGCGGATTCCGTAAAGCCGTGGAGAATAACCACACTTCCTCGGCAGAGT
>JAZSGK010000038.1:0-3746 GCA_045532695.1 Acutalibacteraceae bacterium | reverse complement strand
TCAGTTCTTACGAAACTGCGAAGCACTTTAAAATGCGAAATGGCTTTGCAAGAAAAGGCAAAAATCACCGATAATGCTGACGCATATCGGTGATTTTTAACGCATTATTGTGAAGTTATTTCACTTTTTAAAGAAATACTTCCTTATGGGACGTCGGCGTTCGGATAGTCCGCTTTTTTATTTACTTATCGCCCTTTCTGTGCTTTTCAATAAGGGCGGTTACTTTTTTGTCGTTATACAGCATAAAGAAGATAAGTGACAGCAAGCTGAAGCCGCCTGCGAAAACGCCTGTAAGCTTTACACCTGAAAGTCCTACTGATTCGCCTTGGGAAGCGCCTACTGCAAGGATACTCGAAACACCCATCATGGCAATTGCAGATGCGATTTTCTCTATGAAGGTCTTTACTGCTGAGAATATACCCTCACGGTTTACACCATTTTCAAGGCTGTCGCACTGAATAATATCCGAAGCCACCGACTGCGGCAGAATATTTATTGCCGCAAAGGGGAAGGATACCACAACGCCCATTGCAAGACCTATAAAGAGCTCGTTACCCGGTGCAAGAGCGGCAATCTTATCGCCGAAATAGATGAAGCCGAAAACAACTGTGAATACTACACTGGCAATAACCAAGGGGAGCTTCTTATTGAATTTGCGGCTGATTCTGATAATAAGAGGGAAAAGACATATAGCAACGGCAATAGCGCAGAGCATAACTAAGAATGACTGAGACTCGGGCACATTGAGAAGCATTGTTATATAGTAGAGCATAGCCGTCTGGAAAAACGCCATTGATACACCGCTGAAAAGGTCGCCGAGACTGAAGATAACGAAGTCCTTATTTTTAAGCACAAGCACGAAGGATTTAAGCAGTGACTCCTTGGGCTTTACATTTTCATCAACATAGTCCTTTTCATTAAAGGCAAAGGCACTCAGAAGAAGACACACAATACCTATAAGAGCAAAGAAGGTAAATACCGTACGCCATGCCCAAAGAGGTGAAAGACCTGCATTTTTCAGCATATCCACAAAGAGAGTGGCAGCGTACATAAATGAACTGGAACCCATAAAGAATACCGTGCTTATACCGTAGTAGCCTACTCTCACCTTAGCGTCGGGAATAATCTCGGGTACAAGGGCATTTCTCGGAATAAAGAAAAAGGTATATGCCGTATAGTATGTAACGAGGAAAATACCTACCCATATTGCATTGAGGAAGGAGCCGTGCTCAAAGGGCGCATAGAATATCAGCAGTACCGACAGAGCATAGGGCAGAGCTGCATAGCGCAAAAAGGGCATTCGTCTGCCGCTTTTATGGGTACACTTGTCGGAAAGTGAAGCGACTATAGGGTCAGTCACAGCATCGACTATTTTGCCGAGAGCCGTAATAAACGCCATTATAGTAATAAAGCCGAGGAATTTATTTTCCGGCAGGATATGGGGCAGACCGCTTTTGGCTGTGGGCTGGAAAAAGTATAAAAGGTAGTTACTTATCATACCGGTGAAAAGGCCTTTTGCGATATCCGCAAGGCAGTAACGGTACATTTTTCTTTTAGGTAAGATTTTTGACATTATTATCCCTTCTTGTTTAAAATTGTTACTGAAATAATAGCACAGCGGCGGCAATAATGCAATATTTATGCTTTATAAAATGCTTGTTTTTTACTGTCAGGTTTCCCGTTTTCCTAAGGAAAACATATGGAGTTTGCCCACAAGCAAGCATATCGACAATGCGGAGACTTCAGGTTCTGTACTCTATTATTATATCTGCAGAAACTTTTAGTCTCTACAACGCTCGCCGCAGTGGCTCTTTGCTAATTTTGAACTATGAATTGCCGGCGAAACTTGAAGGCTATCCCTTATTATTTTATTTGTTGCAATTCCGGCTCTCTACACCGCTCGTGCCTCAGATGCACTTACTTTTGTCGGTTGTGACAAAAAAAATCAGTCAGAATCATAAAATGATTTTGACAGCTCCCCTTTCAGGGGTGACAAGTTTATGGCGGCACCTGAGGTGCTATTATAGCGGCGAGGGCAAAGAAAAATAATTTGATACTATTGACGGCGCAGGAAAGTGTTGCGAAAAAACAACTCTTTTTCCGCCGCTCTTGGTTTTATGGGAGACATAGGGTACGCGACAAAATAACGGCGAGTAGGTTAATTCCTACCCGCCGTTTCAGTCTGTATTCAATTATCAGAACATTGATTTAACAAGGTTGATAAACATAACGATAAGACAAATGAGATTCTGGATGAATGTATCCTCGTGAACGGGTCTGCCGCAGTCTTCGCAGAGAATTGTTTCACCGCAACGATCGCAAGTTGTGTTGCCGTCTTCGTTGATGTGACCGCCGAAATCAGGGATAACCTCCTGAGCTACTGTCATATCATCACAGCGTGAGCAATGCTGACCCTCTGTGAGACCGCTTTCAGTGCAGGTGGGATCTACGGCTTCATCGATAACGATGTTGTGACCGAGAGCTGAATTTTCTACTTCTCTTGTATCAGTTGTACCGCAACCGTTATCACAAGTTGCTTTTTCTTTTGCATTTACTTCACATTCTGCGGATTCAATTTCGGTGTAGGTTGTAAAATTGTGTATATCGCCGGCTTCACCGTACCATGCTTCACAAACTTCGCACTTATAACCCATGCAGGTCTGTGTACCACCTATATGTTCCTTGCATACAAGAGTTACGGTACAGGGGTACTTATCATTTATGTCATATAAGTTGAAATAATATGTCTTTCCGGCTTCATATTCATAAGTCAAAGTGAAATTATAATTTGATTTATCAATATTCTTTGCGTTACCAAGAAATCTCAAATCAGCATCATAAAGATCAGCGCGAGATATACTATCTGACTCGGAAGAAAGGACATAGGTTCCACTTACAGTAGGCTCAAATTTTAAAATTGTTTGTTTTGATACAGTACGAGGCTCATTGAACTTTATTTTATCGCAAATAATATAAGATGTTCCTACCTCATTTCCGTCAACATATACTGTTGTTGCAAAGTCATCATCGTAAAGAACCTTGCTTCCCTCGTATCTGAAACATTCCAAGAGATTTGAAGAATTACCGCCTGTTGATATATTAACAGTCAGTGTTGAAGCGCCCTGATTCGAGAATACAGCATGATTTTCTGTCTCAATATAATTTGTGCCTATAAGCTCTACATTTACAATCATAGGGCCATTGCCTTTGAAACGAAGTGCTGTACACCACAGTGCGGCTATGATTTCCAGATTATCAAAAACGATATCGTAGGTCACGGAATCTGTTGATTCGTTTAAAAATTCTAAAATGGTATCTGCGTATTTACTTTCACCGGTAATAATGTAACCGTCAGGGTCAAGTTCAATATTTTCACCGTTCTGAGTTACATAGGTGTCAGTAATTATTATTTCGCCTTTTGAAACATCGAGTGTTGTCTTTACTCCGTCTGACTCTGCCGCAAAGGCAAAGGGTACGGTTGTCACAACCATTAGGACTGCGAGGATGATTGATAAGAATTTTTTCATTTGTTTTTCTCCTTTCGGGAAATTATTGATTATAAAACACCAAAATCAAACCGAAGTTCGATTTCAAAGATATTTTAGCATATAACATACAACTTGTCAACAAAAACCATATCGTCAGAATGGAAAAAGTTGGTCTTTCGATTTTGGACGTTTTGACGAAACAGCTTCGGCGGCTCCACAAAATCCCCGTCGGGGATTTTTCGGCGAAAACTTTCGCCG
>JAZSGK010000013.1:0-3848 GCA_045532695.1 Acutalibacteraceae bacterium | reverse complement strand
GTTTTCAATAACATCATCAATGCAAAAACCGGTGAAGTTGTGACGAGATAACAGGAGATACATTATGAAAAAGGTTCTGACAGCAATAGTTTTAATTCTATCTGTTCTTGTAATTGTTCTTGGAGTTCTTTCCTCAAGACCGATTGTTTCCTGTGATACTGACATTCCCGAAACAGCTATGGAAGCAATAAAAAGCGAGGCTAAGGGCCTTTATTCCAGTAAGTTGCCTCTTGTTCCCGTTTATGTGGAGGTCACAAGTTATTCAGAAGATAATGTTTTTTATACAATACATTACTTTCCATTCGGCAATGTAGAAATGTCATTTAATGAAACCGATGGGTACAATATTGAAAATCCGCTTTCAAGACTGTCGTAAACTTTTATGGCAGTCTTTTTTCAGATGTAAACTCTTGTTGCGTGATTGTAAAGTACGATTGGTGGAGTTTCAGACCCTTTAATGCTAAGATTAATCCGTAACATCAAAGGAGGTTTTTATTATGAAACTGTCAGAAAAAATCATAAATCTGAGGAAAGCCCGTAATATGTCTCAGGAGGAGCTCGCTGAAAAGCTCGGCGTCTCCCGTCAGGCTGTATCGCGCTGGGAAGTAGGTTCTGCTCTGCCCGACGCATCAAATATACTTCAGCTGAGTAAGCTTTTCGGAGTGTCGGCGGACTATCTGCTCAATGACGATTATAAAGGTGAAGCTTCTGCCCCCGCAAAGATAAGAACAGTAACCTCTGTTGCAGGCACATATGTGAAAAAGATTATCTCACTTTGCGTGGCAGGCTTCGGATTTATCTGTAACTTTCTCATTTATATTCTCTCGAGATTTATTGAAGTAAGCGTACCGCACCAAACTTATGCAGGAGACGGTATGTATACCTGGACTTATTACGAGGATTACAGCTACAGATATTTTCTGGAAGAGCACCGTTTAGACTTCCTGGTATTTGTTTTCTGGCTGATGTTCCTTGCAGGTCTTTTTATTGCCTTCGTGCCGAAGGATAAGTTTATGAAATTTATCGATAAAGTCAAAGAGTTTATAAAGAAAAGATTACCTGAAAGAAAGTCAGAATAACAGCAAAACAGCAGACCGCAAAAAAAGGCAGTCTGCTGTAATTTTTATATTTGCTGTCCTCGCCGGGCCGGCGTTCTTAGTCTTCGTCTTTGTTCGGGAAAAGCGTAGCCCTAATCGACGCAGGTGAAAGGCTCTTCTTAAGATGTCCCCATGTCTTTTCAATTCTCACATTCAAAGGAGGATCCCATTCGCTCGGATCTGCAGGAGTAACGCCGATTTCCTTGAGATAAGGAATATCGTTTTTCATTCTGATCTTAAAGTCTGCATAATCTGCCTTGTCGGGATTTACCCAGCCTCTTTCAGCAACAGCGACAACTCTCGGGAAGCACATATAGCACATTCTCGAGAAATCCTCTATGTACTCTGTCCATATGGGAGATTCAACGCCCAGAACTCTGTTTCTGCCCATCTGTGTGAGCTTTTTAAGATAGGGTTCGTATGTATAGGTCTTCTTCAGCGGAGTCATACCGTAGGGATAGTCGAGATAGTAATGGTAGAAATCTTCTATAATTATTCTGCCGCCCTCATTTGCATAAGCTTCACTCTTGTGTGTTCTGTCCATCCAGTCGCAGATAATGCAGTCATCGTCAAGTATACCCGAATTAAGGCTTTCATTCCAGGCAAGAACTTCCTTGCCCTTACTCTTGAGATAAGCAATTATGCGGTTTGCAAAGTAGCCCTGAAGCTCTTCTACATTATTAAGGTGTTCATCCTTGATTCTCTGCTGACATTTTTCGCAGTTGCACCAACGGGCCTTGGGAGCCTCGTCACCGCCGATATGTATATATTTACAAGGGAACAGCTCCATAACCTCATCAAGAATGCCGAAGCAGAAGTCAAACACAGCTTCATTACCTGCGCAGAGGATATTTTTGAATATACCTCCGGTTGTTTCAAGAGGTATCTGGACACCTCTGCATGAAAGCTCAGGGAATGTTGATACAATCGCTGTAGTATGACCGGGCATATCTATCTCAGGCACAACCTCAATGAATCTGTCTTCGCAGAACTTTATTACGTCGCGGATTTCGTCCTTGGTGAAGTATCCGCCGTATCTTTCCATATTCGGTGAGCCAAAGCCGTGACAGTCACGCCATGAGCCTTTTTCGTTTAAGAGCGGATATTTTTCACTTTCAATTCTCCAGCCCTGATCATCGCAGAGATGCCAATGGAAAATATTGAATTTGTATCTTGAGGCTGCCTCAATATAGGTTTTGATCTCGTCAACAGTCTGCATATGTCTTGCAGAGTCAATCATAAAGCCTCTGTAAGCGAACTCAGGAGAATCCTTAATCACACAGTGAGGTACCTTACCCATATTTTTCAGTTGGTCAAGTGTTTTAAAAGCGTAGAACTTACCCTTTTCACCCTTGGATATTACTTCTATACCCTCATCATTAATGACAATACCGTATTCCTCATCACCGTATTTTTCATCGGCAGAGTACCTGATACTGTTTAAATCGAGATAGCTTTCGCCTCCTGTAAAATCAACCTTGTTAAGCCTTGGAATTACATTGAGAATCATATTTTCGTCCTCCCCAGACAGATTTGAGTTTTCTTCTTTTTAATTATACTTTATCCCGTGAAATATTTCAATAGCCTCAAGAATATTAATTACTATATTTTATTTCGGGGTAACGGCAATGTACAGTATTATAAATCTCCTTTGCGGTATCGGTCTCTTTCTTATAGGTATGACTGTTATGAGTGAATACACTACCCTCACCTTCGGTGAAAGGCTTAAGGGTGTACTTTCGGCTCTGACTAAAAATAAACTGAGCGGTGTACTTACGGGTCTTGGTGTTACGGGCATTATTCAGAGCTCCTGCGCTACTACAGTGACAGCAGTTTCTTTTGTAGGTGCCGGTATACTGTCGCTGTCGGGTGCTGTCGGCATTGTTATGGGCGCCAACATCGGCACAACGGTTACAAGTCTAATCATTGCCTTCAACTTTTCGGATATTGCACCTCTTGCGGTTTTCTTAGGCACAATTATAAAGATGTTTTCAAAAAGCGAAAAGCTTCAGTCCGCAGGAATGATAACCGTAGGCTTCGGCCTTTTATTCATCGGCCTCAATACAATGTCCTCTGCCTTTGAAGGGCTCAGAGATAACGAGTCCTTTCTCTCTTTCATTGCTAAAACTGACGGCAAACTACAGGGTATAATAACAGGATTTGTTATGACAGCAATTATGCAGAGCTCATCGGCAACCGTAGGCATTCTTCAGGCTTTGTCAATGCAGGGCATCACTCCGTCAGAAACGGCTTTTTATATTATTTTAGGTCAGAATATAGGAGCTGTTGTACCTGTTATAATTTCTTCTGTAGGTGCAAACAAAGTAGCAAAGCAGGTAGGTATTATTCACTTGCTTTTCAACATGATCGGCACAGTGTTTTTTCTTATACTTATGGAATTCGTGCCCTTTGATTATATTTTTTCTTTCACCGGAAACGCCAGTATGAAGATATCGCTTTTTCATATAACCTTCAATGTGATATCAACTTTATTGCTTCTTCCCTTTTCGGATCTGCTTATTAAAATCAGCGAAAAACTCACGGTCGGTTTTGTGTTTTATAAAAAGAAAATTTCATAATGTAAATTACTTCCTTCTTACTCACTTAATTTACCTTCAAATTCGTAAACTTAATGACAAAACCGCCTACTTTCACTCTCTTTTTTATACAGCTTAACAAATTTTAAAAAATTTAGATTTTACCATTCAAAATACCGACATTTTGTTGTATAATAAGCTTGTGAAATTTTTA
>JAZSGK010000169.1:0-3769 GCA_045532695.1 Acutalibacteraceae bacterium | reverse complement strand
TGAGGGCAGAAGTTACCTGTTGCAGTTGCACCGCAGGCACACTGCCAACCGCTCTGTGCAGGTGTTGCTGCGTTTGCCATAGCCTGTGCCTGAGCATCTACAAGTTGCTGAGCCTGCTGCTGAGCAACGCCTGCGTTATACATTGCCATAGGGTCAAAGCCGCTGTTTGTGCCCATAGCAGCATTCATACCCATAAAGCCCATCATAGCGCCGTTGGGGTTAGATGCTGCAGCTTCCATTGCTGCTGCTCTTGCATCTGCTTCTCTGCCTGCCATCATAAAGGGATTGGAGCCCATTGCCATAGCATCTTCCAACTGCTGTATCTTAGCCCTGTCAGCATCATTAAGCTTAATGGGATTAAGAGCAATTGAGTGAACTGAAATACCTCTGCCTTCTGTCCATGTGGTCTTGAGGGCATTGTTTACGGCATTTTTAAGCTCTGCTGTGTGTGCAGGAATCTGTGCAGGGCGAAGCTCAAGGGCAGAAAGCTCTGCAAATGCAGGCTGAAGTGCATCAATAAACTCTGCCTTAAGCTGACCGTCAAGCTCTTCTCTTGTGAATTCATATGTAGCATTACCGCAGATTTCAGTATAGAAAAGAAGCGGATCGGTGATTTTATATGAATATACACCGTTGCATCTGACTTCAACAGTACGGTAAAGATTGAGTCTCTTATTGACAATTTCAAACTCAAAGGGGTTGGGTGTGCCGAATTTGTTATCACGGATTTCCTTTGTGTTGAAATAGTAAACTTTCTGATCCTTGGGTGCTTCACCGCCATAGGTGAAACGCTTGCCGATATTCTTGAAGGTAGCCTTTACGCTTTCACCGAATGAGCCTGAAAAAATGCTGGGCTCCGTTGAAGCGTCATAAGTGAATTCACCGGGCTCAGCACAGATTTCAACCACCTTGCCCTGCTCAACAATAATCATGCACTGACCGTCAGCGACAACGATACCTGAGCCTGAGGTGATGATGTTTTCGTCGCCCTTATAGTTTGAGGAACGTCCTGTAGTTTTCTTCTGTCCTTTTCTCATAAGGACATCATTGGGAAGTGAATCGCACACGAAGAATTCTTTCCACTGGTCAGCCATTACGCCGCCTGCAGCTCCGAGTGCAGCTTTAATAAGTCCCATATCAATTTCTCCTTTGATAAAAATTTTTATTTAATCTCTCATTACTGAGAATAATTAACCTAATGAATTTGTTACATAAATTGTGTGGTCAATACCGTGACCGGGATATTCATAAACTTCTGTCTGTTCAGCATTGCTGTAAAGAGCTATTTCCACACCTGCGAGCAGTTCAAGCTTCCATTCAGAAGGAATGCTGAGTGTCGCCTCGTTTCTGATAACCTCCTCAAAATCATATAATTCGCTTTTCACGGTGATGCTCTTTCTTTCGCCATTCATTATCTCAATGACCTCTGAACTGTTTTCGCTGAGAGGCTTATCAAAATGAAAGACCGTTGAGCCCGATGTGTCGTCGAAAAGTGTATAGTTATATTCACGAAGCTCAAGAGTTTCTTTATCGAAAATGTATTCAAACTTCTCGTTTTCAAGCATATCCTCATAGGTGTGGATTATCCTGTAATAGTCCTCGCCTATTTCTTTGACGAAAAGCTCCTGGCCGCCGAAGTAATCGACAACATAGTCTTCATAGGGAAAAGCCTCATCTTCACCGAGATTAAATGCATTGACGGAAGCATAGTCACCTTCATCGCTGAGGGTATATCCGAGACCGTCAATCCAACCGCCTAAGTATTCCTCGTCATCGTTATAAACTACGTGATTTAAAAATGCAGGTTTGCCGTTATAGGTGAAAAGCTCTGCTTCGTCACGGTCGCTCTCTATAGTAATAGTTTCGTATTTCTGCAGAAGTGCTTCGACGCTGTTGGCTGAAACGAGGTCATTATATGTAAGTCCGGCTTCTTCAAGCTTCTTGGGCTCTTCAAAAATTTCTGTTTTGTACTCTGCCGAACTGGGCGGCACGGTGGTTGTTATATCGTCGCCGCTTCCACGAGTACAGGCACAAAGAGTAATCAGCAAAATAATGAAAATGAGAATAGAAAGGATGATTTTAGTTTTCTTCATTGTTACTTCCTCCCTTTTTATAGCCACCCGATGAATAGGGATTTTTGTTTTCTTTGGGTGGGTCTTTATAGTTGCCCGCACGCGTCAGTGAGCCGAAGACAAAAAGCTTAAGCATAACAAAAAGCATCCATAGCAGTATTGAGCAGATAAACCATAAAATTGATATTCCCTTCCAGAAATACAAAGCAAGAAATATCCACGCAGGTATTGTCCATTCAAGATTGAAAAGCAGTGTCAGCAGAAGTGACAGCAGAAATCCGCTTTGTCTTTTTGGTTGTCTCATAATTTCACCGCCTGACATAACTTGCCTATCCTACCAAATATTATAGAATATCAAAAATCAAAATACACCCTACAAATGTAGGGGTAAAAGCAAAAAATTCCCGAAAAATCGGGAATTTTTTTGTAAAATTTTTAGTGTTTTGCTCCACACTTACAGGTTCTTGCATCTTTACTGAAAAGCTTAGCAAAGAAGTTAAGGAGATTGAAGAAGAATGCCTTTATACCGCCTGCATGGCAGTTGCAGTCGCAGTCGTCTGCTGCATCGTAACCACAAACTGTACACTCTGAACCGTCAAAGCTGTGCTCACCTGTTGCAGGAAGAATTTCCGTTTCGGGCTGGTCACCACAAATGCTGCATTTTATTGTTTTCTCGCCATCCGCGCCACAAGTTGCAGGCTTCTCAAAAGCTGTATAGTAAGAATGACCTTGTGCCGGAAGTGTTACTGTTTTTGTGCCATAACAAGTGGGACATCCATAAACTGTGTATCCGTCTTCTGTACAGGTTCTTTTTACAGTTTCAATTATATCTTTGTAATCATGGGCATAGCACTCATTTACAAAAACATTTACACCTTTAGGGAAATTCTTTATAAGTGTTTTATTGTCTACATATGCGCCTATATTTGTATACTCTGCTATGTAACCTTCAGCAAGAACATCAACAAGCACAAAATCATCATCTACAGCTTTGATTGCCATAAAATCTTTTTTGGGTGCAGATGATCCGTCATCAAAATAGGGAAGTGAAGTTTCATAGGACAATTTGCAATCCTTAACATATGACTTGCCGGGAAGAGTGTTTGTAAAAGAGAAATCAATACAAGCAACCTTAGCTGTGATTTCAGAATCACTATTCACTTGGAAAGTAAAATCATCAAAAGCTCCATTGGCATAGTTAGAAAAGCTTATGCCTCTGCCCCAATACATCCAGTTATAAATATCTGCACCGTTAACATTAAGTGCCTTGCCTTTAACAACTTTGATACAGTGAGCGTAATTGCTGTTCCAAGCATAATAGCCGTCTGTACCCATAACAATCTCTACACCGTCCAAAATATGTAAAGCCGCATTTTCACCGTTAAGGCAAAGAACAGATGTGCCACCGACTTCTGAATTCACCATAATGCTGCTTGCATTATCTTTAAACTTCGTATTGGCAATAAACAGTGTTGTGTTATCGCCAACAGTAATGAAATCGCCGATTGTCTTGCTTTCGCCTATTATGCTGAAACCGTTAAGGTCAATCGCAATACTACCCTTGTTCTTGATAACAGCAAATGTCTGTTCTGAAGTTATGTTTGCTGTAAGTCTGATGCCTGAATTAGGTGCTGCGTTTACAAATGCATTGTTGAGTTCTGTTGCGTTTGCAACCTCATAAATTGTTGTTTCTGCTG
>JAZSGK010000206.1:0-2543 GCA_045532695.1 Acutalibacteraceae bacterium | reverse complement strand
CCCTTTGCGTGATAAACCCATTTATCTTTTCTGTCATAGGGCACCTTGGAATCTGCATATCGGCTGTAGGAATCCTCAACCTCGCTGTCTCTGGGACTTTCACTTGTATCAAGAACAAACTGATTGTACTGCACCTCTTCCCCCATAAGACGAAGGTATTCACCCGTGAGAGTGAAGAGGAAAACCGAAGCACCGTAGCCGTCACATAAGGCATGGTACACATCGACATTTATTCTGTCGCCTCGGTAAAACACACGGAACAAAAACCCTTTGTTCTCTTTGAAGTTAATACGGTAGCAGGGATTTTTAATATCAGGTAAAACAGCAGGCTCATTGGGATTCTTTTCAAAATAGTACCAGAAAAGTCCGCGTCTGATTCTTACATCAAAGCTCGGAATTCTTTTAAGAGTAGCCTTCAGTGCAAGAGAAAGCACTTCCGGGTCTATTTCTTTTTTCAGCTGAACACCTATACGGAATACATTTGACCAGGTGCGGGAATTCTGTCCCGGAAAAATCTTAGCCGCATTGTCAAGCTTAAACCAATCGAATGAAGTGTTTTTCATAGCCGTTCCTTTCAAAGAGAATAATTAATCTTTATTATACAATAATTTTAGTTTTCTTTCAATGGATTTAGTAAAAAAAGCGATATTTAAGCTGTTTCCAGACAAAAAAATAAGACCGCCGAAGCGGTCTTTGTCTTTTAGGGGTTCTTACCTAAAAATACATCATTGAAGATGTACTTGAAGAAGTCTGCGATTTCTTTAAAAAATTCTACCCATAAATCAATAATTGAAGGATGGGGTTCGTGAACAATGTTCTCGTTTTCCATAGATATTTCCTCCTATATATTTATAGTAATATTCTAAACGATTATGAACAAATTGTCAATAACAATTCAGAAAATTATTTCCTATACACCTTAAAATTTAACTTTTACGCCTTTGACAGCACTCGGAACACTTGTAAACTCCTGCTCAGACAATGTTTTATATGCTTTACAGCGATAGTAATAGGTTCTGAAGGCTTTCGGCGCTTTATCTTCAAAATAATGCTCAAAGGCCGATTCTGTTCTGCCGACCTCAGCATATTCACCGTCTTTGCTGTCACTTCTTTCGATTATATACCCGTCTGCACCTGCGACAAGCCGAAGGGATATTCTGACCTTTTTGCCTATGCCGCTTTTTATTCCGAGTATACTGCCGCTGTCTAAGTGAATGCACTGATACTCTGCACTGAAGTTACCCTGAAGCTCCTTTGCCTCTCCTTTGCTGAAGCACTGCAGACAGTAATAATAAGGCTGACCGCTTACTATACCCTCATCGATATAGCTCTCGCCCTTTACCTTAGCAACGGGAATAATCTGAGAAAAGAAGTCATTTCTTCTGCCTATGATACAGCCATCGGTGCCCTCAGCATTTTTCCATTTAAGCTCGGCTGCAATACCCTTGCCCTTTGCCTTGACACTGATATTTTCCGGAGCCTTTATATCTGATATAACCGCAGCCTTTACACCGCTTGTCTTAGTCGAGGTCTTTTTACCCTCAAGCTTTTTCCAGGCAGTGATTTTATACCAATATGTAGTATTTTCCTCGGCAGTCTCATCGACGAACTCGCACTTTTTGGCCCAGGCGAGATGTTCAAACTCTCCCCCTGCTTCAGTAGCTCTTTTAACAGCGTACTTTTCCGCAAGAGGTACCTTCGACCATTTAAGGGCGATGTGCCTTTCCTCGGTTACGGCAATACTTTTTATTTTGGGGCTTACCTTCAGCTTTTCTACGGCGCCTAAACTCATTTTTTATCTCCTAAAAGTGATGCAGCTGCCTTATCAAGGAAGATAGTCACATCAGCGTGCATCTGAAGTATTGTTGCGGGACAGGAAGGTGAAACTTCGCCTTCAATAAGTTCTTTGACAGCCTTTGCCTTGCTTTCACCTGTTGCAATAAGGATTATCTTTCTGCTGCGCATAATGTCTCCGATACCCATTGTAAGAGCATATTCTGGCATTGTGTCACCTACAGCCTCAAAGTACTTCTTGTTTGAGTCGATTGTGCTCTGGGTGAGCTTTACTGCAAAGGGAGTATCTGCAAACTTATCGCCGGGCTCATTAAAGCCGATATGGCCGTTGGTACCGATACCTAAAAGCTGAATATCAATACCGCCGCACTCGCGGATACGATTGTAATATCTCTTGCATTCTTCCTCGAGATTTTCTGCTTCACCCGAAAGGAAGTTTACTCTGCTTTCGTCAACGTCTGTCTTGCCAAAGAGATTATCCTGCATAAAGTAGTAATAGCTGTTTACGTTGTCCTTTGAAAGACCTACATATTCGTCAAGGTTAAAGGTAGTGATATACTTGAGGCTTACCTTACCTGCTTCATATTTTTCAATAATTCTCTTATATGTTTCAACGGGAGATGCACCTGTTGCAAAGCCGAGTACGCTGCCGTGATTGTTATTGACCTGCTTTATAATGAGTTCAGCAGCTTCATGTGAAATTTCTATGGGGTTGTCTTTTATAATTACTCTCATTTTGTTTTCTCCTT
>JAZSGK010000031.1:0-2377 GCA_045532695.1 Acutalibacteraceae bacterium | reverse complement strand
GTTACAAAAGGTCTTACGGCATCATGAGTGACAAGATATGTTTCCTCATTAAGACCGTCAGTTTCTTCAATATAGTCGATAGCTTTCATAAGTGTTTCGTTTCTTGTGTCACCGCCGCTTATTACAGTGATATCAGTGCCTTCAAAAATATTTTTTGTGTAATCAACCCAGTCACCCGGGCACAGTACTATAACCTTATCAATTCTTTTGCAACTGACAAATTTTTCGGCGGTGTGGGCGATAATACTCTTCGAACCAACTTCTATATAT
Source organism: Acutalibacteraceae bacterium (assembly GCA_045532695.1). Taxonomy (GTDB): domain Bacteria; phylum Bacillota; class Clostridia; order Oscillospirales; family Acutalibacteraceae; genus UBA6857. The sequence continues at coordinate 2,107 of JAZSGK010000031.1, read as the reverse complement.
TGCTTAGGCTTGTCAGCACCCATACGGCTGCCTATGCCGCCTGCAGCTATTACAGCATAAATCATACTTTCACCTCTTACAGTTTATATGTAAATTATACTATAAAGATTATCTTTGTCAAGGATATGATTTTTTTCAAAAAAACTATTGACTTTTGCCTTTTAAAGTGATATTATTCATTCAATATCACAAATGCGTTGAAGAAATTATGAATTTTCATTCTGTGCTTACAGAGAGTCAGTGGTTGGTGTGAACTGATACAAGGTGTTAATTCAGTCTCGTTTCTGAGCAGAACTGCTGAAGATTAATTTTGTGTAGGTGGTTCCGGATGCCCCGTTATCATGGCTAAAAGCTTGTCTGAGCTTTGAAGAGTGACTGCGAATGCAGTAATCAAGGTGGTACCACGGATAGTATTATTCGTCCTTGAAGTTACATAGTAACTTCGGGACTTTTTTTATTGTCGGTATTGCGTGATTTAAAATCTGAAATGCAAAAGTGATAAAATATATCTAAGGAGTTTTTGAAAATGCAAAAATTATCAATCGCAGACGTTACACTCAAACAGGCCGCAAAGTCAGGCTGTTCACTTTCCTTCAGAGAAAAGATTGAAATTGCAAAACTACTCAACAAAATCCACGTATCTGTTATTGAGCTTCCTGCTATCGTAAAGGAAAAGACAGATATGCTTCTTATCAAGTCTGTTTCTTCAAGCGTAACTGCAAGCAGTATTATCGCAGTACCTGTTAATCTCAGCGAGGGTGACGTAGAGAGAGTAGCTCAGGCACTCTCAGCAGCTAAGAAGGCACGTATTCAGATTGAAGTACCCACTTCGACAGTACAGATGGAATATATCTGCGGCAAGAAGCCTGCTGCAATGCTCGATATGATTGCAGACCTTACTAAGAGAGCACAGGCCCTTTGCGAAGATGTTGAATTTATCGCTGACGATGCTACAAGAAGTGAGGCTGATTTCCTTTACAAGGCTGTTGATACCGCTATTCAGAATGGTGCAACAACCGTTACTCTCTGCGACACAGCAGGTAAAATGTTCCCTGAGGATATTTCAGCTCTTATTTCAGACTTATATAAGAATGTACCAACTGCCGAAGAGGTAAGTATTGGTTTCCAGTGCGGCAACGAGCTTGAAATGGCAACAGCAGGCAGCGTAAGCGCTATAAAGGCAGGTGCAAGTGAGGTTAAGGTTTCATCGGTACCTTCTGTACTTGCACCCTCAATGGAATCAATCTGTCAGATTATAAAGAGCTTCGGCGACGAATTCGGCTATATGACAGGTGTAAGAACAACAGAATTCCACAAGGCTGCAAAGCAGATTTCCTGGATTGTTGATTCAAAAGCCTCGAAGAATGTTTTATCAGAGGGTGTTTTCTCTTCATCAGAGGACTTTGTACTCAGCGAGCACGATGATATAACAGAGGTAAGCAAGGCTATTGCTGTTTTAGGCTATGACCTCAGTGCTGAAGATATTTCTAATGTATATACAGAATTCAAGCGTATTAGCGTAAGGAAGACAGTTACAGCCAAGGAGCTTGACGCAATCGTTGCTTCGACAGCACTTCAGGTTCCCACAACATACTTCCTCGAAAGCTATGTAATTAACAGCGGTAACATTATCCCTGCAACAGCTAATATTACCGTTAAAAAGAACGGTGAGGTTATAAGAGGTCTCTGTGGCGGTGACGGCCCCATTGATGCTGCTTTCCACGCTATTGAGCAGATTATCGGTCACCACTATGAGCTTGACGATTTCCAGATTCAGTCCGTAACCGAAGGCCAGGAAGCTGTGGGTTCAGCGGTAGTTAAGCTCCGTTCAAACGGTAAGCTTTATTCAGGTAAGGGTCTTTCAACAGACATTATCGGTGCAAGTATCAGAGCTTATCTCAATGCTCTTAACAAGATTGTTTATGAGGAGGCGTAAAAAATGTTAAAGCTTTCTTTTAGTGTAAAAGGCTGGGAGAATTACTCCTGGCAGGATATGATAGACCTTGCAGTAGAAAATGACTATAAAGGTATCGACCTTTGCGCAAGCGCATATCCTTCATATTTTGAGAAAAACGGCGCCTTCGACAAGTATAACAGCGGAGCTACA
>JAZSGK010000156.1:0-11543 GCA_045532695.1 Acutalibacteraceae bacterium | reverse complement strand
TACAATACAAAAAGCGATTCGCGCGGCTCTTTTACTGAGATTATGAAAAGCGCCGACAAGGGTCAGTTCAGTGTCAATGTTTCACTGCCCGGCGAAACCAAGGGCAACCATTGGCACCACAGCAAGTGGGAGATTTTCCTTGTGGTTTCCGGCAAGGCACTCATTAAAATGAGAAAAATCGGCTCTAGTGAGACGGCAGAGTACACCGTCAGCGGTGATAAGCTTGAAGCAGTCTATATGCTTCCCGGTTACACTCACAGTATTACAAATCTCTCTATGACTGAAAACTTAGTGACTCTTATGTGGGCTAACGAAACTTTTGATGAAAACAGACCCGATACATATTTTGAAGAGGTATAACAGGTGATATTATGGAAATAAAACTCGATTATTCCGATATTCGTTTTGAAGAAAACGGCAGACTCAAGCTCCTGATTATCGTCGGTACACGCCCCGAAATCATCAGACTTTCTGCTGTAATAAAGAAGTGCCGTAAATATTTCGACTGCATTCTTGCTCATACAGGTCAGAATTATGACTACAACCTCAACGGTGTATTTTTCCGTGACCTGAAGCTCGCCGAGCCTGAGGTGTATATGAATGCAGTAGGCGACGACCTGGGTGCAACTGTGGGCAATATCATCAACTGCTCATATAAGCTGATGAATGAGATAAAACCCGATGCACTTCTTATTTTAGGTGACACCAATTCGTGCCTGAGTGCCATTGCAGCAAAGAGACTGCATATTCCCATTTTTCATATGGAAGCAGGTAACCGCTGCAAGGACGAGTGCCTTCCTGAGGAGACTAACCGCAGAATTGTCGACATTATCTCCGATGTTAATATGGCATACTCCGAGCACGCAAGACGGTATCTTCACGAGTGCGGTCTGCCTAAGGAAAGAACCTATGTAACGGGCTCACCTATGGCAGAGGTATTAAGAGAAAATCTTCCCGATATAGAAAAGTCCGATATTCTCGAGAAGCTTCAGCTCAAAAAGAAGGGATATATTCTTCTTTCGGCTCACAGAGAGGAAAATATCGATGACGACAGAAACTTCCTGTCCCTTTTCTCGGCTATCAATAAAATGGCTGAAAAATATGATATGCCAATACTTTACTCATGTCACCCGAGAAGCAGAAAACGCCTTGAAAACAGCGGCTTTACCCTTGATAGCAGAGTAATTCAGCACGAGCCCTTAGGTTTCCACGATTATAACTGTCTTCAGATGAACGCATACTGTGTTGTTTCCGACAGCGGTACTCTGCCGGAGGAATCAAGCTTCTTCACTTCGGTAGGCAAGAGCTTCCCTGCAGTGTGCATAAGAACATCAACAGAAAGACCTGAAGCTCTCGACAAGGCCTGCTTTATCCTTGCAGGTATCGATGAAAAGAATCTCCTTCGCAGTGTGGACACTGCCGTTACAATGAATGACTGCGGTGACATCGGCATTCCCGTAGGAGACTACACCGATGAAAATGTTTCCACCAAGGTAGTTAAAATCATCGAAAGCTATACGGGCATCGTTGATAAGCTTGTCTGGAGAAAAGGCTGATTATATGACAAACACGAGAAAAAATCTTGATGCGGCAGATGTGCTGAAGTTTGTGTTGTCTATACTCATTGTGGCGACCCATACCTCGCTTTTTGAAGGGTATTTAACGCCTTTGGTGCGCCTTGCGGTACCTGCATTCTTTATGATTTCGGGATACTTCTTTTTCACCAGGATAAACAGCCTTGACAGCAAAGCCGGACAGAAAGCATATCTTAAAAAGAGCGTCACCGGAAACCTTAAGCTTTATCTTTTCTGGTTTATACTTCTTTTGCCCCTGACTCTTTACATAAGACACTATCATACAATGGGCGTTTTCGGCGGAGCGTGGCATCTTGTCCGCGACTTCTTATTCGGCTCGACCTTTCAGAGCTCATGGTACATAATAGCTTTGATAACAGGCTTTACTCTTGTATTGTTTTTATCCTACAGGCTTCCTCAGTGGGCTCTTGTGGTCATTGGCGTGGTATTCTATATACCGTCGCTGCTGTCTTCGAATTATGAGTTTCTGCTTGACAGCTTTCCGCTGCTAAGAGAAATAGGGGACAGTCTCTCACATATTTTCCTGCTGCCTTGCCGTAATTTCTCCGTCAGCATACTTTACATTGCTATAGGCAAATATCTTGCTCAGAAGAATTTTGAGGGTAAAACCAGACAGTATTCGGTTACATTCCTTTTAGCATTTGCGGGGCTTGTTGTTGAGTATCTTCTGCTGAGATTCAGCGGTGTGAAAATAGTTAACACTGACTGCTATATCGCCGTACCCTTTGCGGCATATTATCTCTGCAAGGTATTCCTGACACTTGATATAACCTGCAAGCATGCTATTATACTCCGAAAAATCAGCACCGTTTCCTATTGTGCACATATGGCTGTGTTTATGGTAATCGGTAAGCTTTTCAAGATTTTTGAAATACCCGATTGGCAGAATATTCTGCATTTTGCAGTTACGCTTCTGCTCACGCATATATTATCTCTCCTATTAATCAAACTAACAGATTATAAGGTCTTCAGATTTCTGAAGTACTCACATTAAAGAAGGTTTCATATGAAAAAGATTGTAAAAAAGATACTTATTGTATTTGTGATTGTTGCCCTTGTGGGCACAGGTGTTTTAACCAAAAAAGTCTATGACAGAATATTCAGTACCATAGGCAGAATAGACCATGACGGTATTGTTACAATTAATCCCGAGGATGAAGATTTTGAAGTGACTGTATCAACTGCACCTCAGCAGACAACAAAAGAGGATATTGCCGTAAAGATTGAGGAACATCTGTTTCCTACAGTTGAGCCTATCAACCACGAGCCTCTTATCAATATTCTTCTTGTAGGTCAGGACCAGAAAGAAGAGGATACCACAAGACAGAGAAGCGACGTTATGATGCTTTGCTCATACAATACCGAGACCAACGAGGTGCATATCACATCATTCCTTCGTGACCTCTATGTGAGAATCCCCGGCGGATATTCAAACAATAAGCTCAATGCGGCTTATCATTTCGGCGGCTTTAAGCTTTTATATGATACACTTCTTCAGAATTTCGGTGTAAGAGTTGACGGCGGTGTGGAAATCGACTTCCACGGCTTCGTTGATATAGTTGATATGCTCGGCGGTGTTGATATTTACCTCACAGCAGAAGAAGCTCCCTATGTCAGCACAAATTCCACTGAGGGTATAAACCACCTTAACGGAAGAAAGGCTCTCAATTATGCAAGAACAAGAAAAACCGATGACGATTTCGGCAGAACAGAGCGTCAGAGAAAAATTCTTGTTGCTCTTTTTGAGAAGGTAAGAAATGCAGATGCCGAGACTGTCAGCGATATTATCGACAGAGTTCTTACAATGGTAAAGACTGATATGACTGATGCCAGCATAGCTTCCCTTGTTGCGGCGCTTCTTCCCAAGATGAGCACTCTTAAGATTACCACTCACTGTGTACCCTCAAAGGGCAACTTTATGTACGGCTACGCAAGGGGAATGCAGGTGCTTATTCCCGATAATGAAAAGATAAGAAACACAATTGAAGCGGAATATTTGCCCTTTTCAAAGTGAGATATGATTGAATAAAATTATCGTGTTTTTGATTCTTTTTGGGCGATAGCAAAAAGAATGCCTGCCCGGCGAGGGCGCATAGATTTCTGTCAAAACAATCAGGTAAATTCAATATATTTTATCAAAACAAAAAGACGACTTTCACAAGCCGTCTTTTATCTTTTGTTCTTTGCTCCGCTCGCCGCGGGGCGTTACTTTTGCTTGCGCCCAAAAGTAACCAAAACGCGCTGATTTTTCTTAAAACTCTGCTAAATTATCAGAGCTCATTTCTCTCTTTCCTGCTTCAATCTCGTGAATCATTTCAACAAGCTTTGTATTGACGGGTGTAGGCACACCGTACTTTTTGCCATTCTGAGCAAAATAGCCGTTGAGAACATCGATTTCAGTGAGCTCACCCTTTTCAAGTGACTGAAGAGTCGAAGGCTTGACATCAGCATAAAGCTTACCTACCATGCTTACAACTGCCTTGCAGGCTCCGTTATAAACCTTGTTGTTGCCGAGGGCAAGCATCTTATATTCGAGAACTGCGCCGTATTTGGGCACGTTGATCTTCATAGCCTTTGCAACAGCCATACCTTCTCTTGCGATGTTGAGGAAGAGGTCTCTTGCACGGTCGTCCTTTAAAATTTCACCGAGAGTCTTACCCGTGATACCTGCAACGGCGTTTATGCATGAGTTGATAATAAGCTTTGAGTACTGCTGACGCTGAATTTCCATTGAAATCTGAGTGGGGAGTACGGACTTGAGCATTTCAGCGAAAACCTCAAGATTTCTGGGTTTTCTGCCGTCAAGCATACCTACATAGAATTCGCCCTTGCTGGTCATTGTGACGTTGTTTACGCTGTTTCTTGTGGCACCGAAGCCTATCATACAGCCCACAACCTTATCTCTGCCGACGATTTCGCCAAGCTCCTCTGTGAGAAGACCGTTCTGCATACCGACAACAAGACCGCCGTCAGCAACGAAGGGGAGCATAGTCTTTGCACATTCAGCCATATGAGCGTATTTTGTGGCGATGATAACGATGTCAAACTTCTTGTCACCAAGCTCCTCGGGAGTGCAGTAGCAGTCAAAATGAGTGTAATAATCACCCTTTGCACCTGAAAGGAAGAAGCCCTCTTTTTCGATTTTTTCCTTGGACGCAGCTGAATGACACATAATACTTACGTCATATCCCGCCTCTTTTAAAAGTACAGCAACTGTACCGCCGATAGCACCGGCACCTGCAACAATAATATTCATTTTTAATACCTCACTTAATATTTCATTCTTACTTTTTCTGCAAAGCACATTACATCTTTGAGCTCGAGCACTCTGCCGTCATCGAGCACAGCCTTACCGGACATTCTGCCGAAGACCTGATGCTGGTCTGTCTCTATGAGCTTAAGGCTGATTTTAGCTGCTCTGTCAATAACAGGCACAAAGTCCATTTCAAATCTGCCGTCGCTTGAAGTGAATGTCCAAGGATCGGTATAACTGCCGTTTTCGGGAAGATTGAAAGAAACATCATCGAGCTTGTGTGCCTTGCCGTCATAGAAGAGGATATTTTCACTTGCGGCTGATGTGTCGCCGAAGCCGTAGCCGATATTGAAGCCAAAGGGCTTGCCGTCTATTACAGCATTACCGCTTCCCCAGTACCAGGTGTTGTCGTAAGTCCATACACCGCGTCCCCAGTCGAGAGTACCAAAGTCGGTTTCAGGATTGAATTCGTATCGTACACCGTCAAATTCAGCGTAGCCCGAGGCTCTCATACAGTTGATTTTCTGATTGTAGTAGAAAGCCTTTTTGTTTTCCTTCCAGGGAGTTGCAATTACCATTGTGTCCATAGGAGGCTGCTCAAGTGTAATATCAACCTTGAGAGTCTTACCGTCCTTGAAATCACGGTATTCGCCGAAAATATGTCTCATACCCTTGCCTTTGATAAAGTCGAGGTCCAGCTTTTTATCGTGATATCTGATGTCGCCCTCGTCAGATGTGGGAGGAAGCTTATATTTGCCCATGGGGAAGAAGTTGAGAATTGAGCTTGTCTGCTCCCATGGATTTTTCTCGTCAAAAACAAGAAGGGAGGCTGACTGCATACCGATATAGCCGTCATCTGAAAGAGTAAAAGCTACAGCGTGCTTGTCAGCAAGAACAAGATAATAGTCCCATTCCTTGATGCGCCACTTGGGAGCCTTGATAGCATTACGGTTATATTTCTGGATAAGAGTCTTTGACCAACCGGGCTCGGCTAAGGTGCCGTCGGCATTCAGAAGGTCATGAGCTGTTGTTACTTCGTGGTTTCTCGCCATAATATGTAGTCTCCTTCATATATTTAGTCATATTACATTATATATCATCTGAAATTATAAATAAAGTGCCTTTTTATTATTTTTATGTTATGGACAAAAATAGCCTCCTTAATTTGTGCAAAAGGCTAAGAAAAATATTTTTAGTGAAACTATTGACAAAGGTAAAAATATCTCATAGAATTAAATTGTAGTGAAGAACTGCAACGCAAAAGGAAAGACTGCAACCGAAGTTAAAATGAAGTGCTATCACGTTTCTGTGACGGCACTTTAATCTTTTTTAGGAGATGAATAAATGATTGAAGTAACTTTCAGTAGCAGTAAAAAAGAAGCCTCTGCCTTCGGCCTTACACAGTGGGATAAAGGGCAGAAGCTGAAGATTATCTGGGAGGATCTGCCTGAAAAATTTCAGGTGCATTTTTCTTCGAGAAGCTCGCAGGAGGCTGTTGTTGCCGAGGCTAAGGGTCAGTCGGGTGTGGCAGTAGTTGATATTCCCGATGAGCTTCTCAAAAGCAGTGAGGATATTTTTGCCTGGATATATCTCACTGAAAACGGTAATATCGGCGAAAGCGTAAAGAGGGCTGTACTTTACGTAAGACCGAGAGCAAAGCCTCATTCACTTGTTGATGATCTCGAAATGACACAGCAGGAAATTCTCGAAAATATCCTTGCTGATGTAAAGCAGAACATTCAGCACATCAAGGAAAACGGTACCGATGCAGAGTATCTTCCCGACTATATTACCGAAGAGGCAGAGGAAGTGCTTTCAAGGGTACACAGTTATCAGAATGAAAACTCTCTTATTTTCATTGCTGCAAGCGATGCTCATTTCAAGAGCGGTGACTACAACAGCGAAACAGGCATAAGACATATGAGTCAGGCTATGAAGCTTATAACAGAAAGATATCCTGTTGACTTCGGTGTTTATCTCGGAGATATGACCTCGGGAGGCAGTAACAAGGATATGGACGAAGCAAAAAGAGAGATTATGAAGTCAAATGAAGCCCTTCAGAATGTGTTTTCAGTTCTGCCGTCCTTGGTTTTAAACGGCAGTGAGGACTATCTTCTCTCGTCTTACTACAGAAACGGCGGCTATATCTCACAGACCGAACTTTCAGCCTTAATCGGCAGATGGAACAGAAATGTAACAAGACCTCAGACAGACAGCGGCAGGGGATACTTTTACAGAGATTTTGACGAGCTTAGGGTCAGAGTAATATGCCTCAACACTTCTGATACCTATGGCGAAGAGCTGGGAGCATCATCACAGACTGCAGTAATGAGCAGTGCACAGCTTCAGTGGCTTTGCGAAAGCCTTGACTTGTCGGGTAAGGACACACCGAAAAACTGGGGAATAATACTTTTAGGCCATCATCCGATTAATATGATTGATAGGTTCCCTCTTGCAGTGAATATCCTTGATGCTTATAACAAAGGTACATCTATAAGTGCAGTGGGCAGTGACGGTAATACTGTCAGCTATGATTTCTCAGGCAGAAACAAAGCAAGAATTTTTGCTCAGTTTCATGGTCATCTGCATAACTACAAGGTGAATTTTATTACCGAAAACAGTATACCTCTTGTGGCAATTCCGAATGCAGGCTTTTACAACAACAATTTCTACACAGCCGATATTTATACTCAGGAAGAAAACCTTATCTACGCAGACAATCTTACCTACAACAAGAAGGTGAATTCTGCAACAGATACGGCTTTCTGCGTTATTGTCATTGACAAAGCTTCCGGCAAGATTCACGCTGTCCACTACGGTGCAGGTACCGACAGAATAATTGACGGCACAATCGTGACCGAGGACTCTGCCGACACACCCGGTGGAGATAACGAAGACAATACAGGTGACGGCAACGGTAATACGGGCGGAAATACCGGCGGCACAGAGGGCGACGGTGAAACAGGAGATGACAGCGGTGAAGACGGCGGCACCGGTACATACACCAACCTTGTTCCCACAAGTAAGACTCCGAGCGGCGTAATTCACAACAATCAAGGTTATACCGACGGTTACAAGCTCGATTCACAGGGCGAAATAGGATACGGCCCCGGCTATACGCATACGGGTTATATGGGTGCCTCTTACGGCGATATTATCAGAGTTTCGGGCGGCTCCTATGACGGCACAGCCGGCAACTATCTCTTAGTATATGACAGCGGTTATAACCTTCTCTGGGTTGCGACTCTCAGCGGCACAGACGAAGCTGCTTCGGGAATTTATTATAATTCGGGTGTGCTTGAGTTCAGCACCGCTCAGGTGCAGACGGGTAACCTCGAAACTATGGCTTATATAAGAGTTTCAACAGTCGGTGTCGGTGCAGACCTTATTGTCACACGAAACGAAAAAATCACAGACGATACAGACTCAGGCGACTCTTCAGACCCCGTTGTCAGCTATACGAATATACTCGGATATGCAACTGACGAAAACGGCAGTCCTTACGGCAGCGGCGGCTACAGTGACGGCAAAAAGCTGACAGCTGACGGCGAAGAAGCATCGGCGTCAGGCTATACTGTGTCGGGTTATCTCGTTGTGAATTCAGGAGCGGTAATCAGAACAAAGGGTCTTACACTTGACGGCAGTGACGGCTGTGCGCTTTGTATTTATGACAGCAGTTACAGTCTTATCAGGTGCATAACTCTCGGGGCTTTCTCTGACAGTGTAAACGGCATTGTTTACAGCGACGGTATTCACGCCTTTACACCTGCTGACGCTTCCGCAGACCTCAGCGGTATGAAATATTTCAGACTTTCGGGTAAGGGTACGGGCGAAAAGCTTGTAATTACCTACGGCGAAGAAATAGACTGATAATAAAAAGAGATCCACCTCATACGGGGTGGATTTCTTCTTAACTGCAATATTTATTTATAGCCTTACTGATGTACTCTGCCGTTCCCTTGGCGTGCTTATCTATATTGCTTCTGAATCGCTCATCATAAACATACATCTGTCCGAGTCCTGCAAGAATTTCCTTAGTGCAGGTGTAGTAATTCTCTGTAATGTGGCTCTGAAGTTTTCCGACAAGGCCTTGTGTCTCGGCAGAGTCCGCGCTATAACCGTTTTTCATTGCTACGGCAAATTCAGCGAGAATCAGGTTCATACCCTCAGCCATAGAATTGCAGCTGTCTTTGGTGTATGACTTACTCTTTTCGGTGTATTCTGCATAGGCCTGAGTCTTGCCCCATTTTTCTTTTACTTCGTCTTTATATTTTTCGAATTCACTGTTGTCAAAGGCTTTCATAATATTCCTTCCTTCCGAGGCACCGTCAATGGCAGAAATCAGCTTTTCCAACCGTTCTTTTTTGAGAATAAGGAGCTTTTTCTGCTCTGCAAGTGCCTTTTCTTTATTATAGTCGGGAGATGAGAGAATTTCGATAATGCTTTTAAGGGGAAAATCAAGCTCGCGGTAAAAGAGGATTTCCTGCATACGAAGAAGTGAGTCTTCATCGTAAAACCGATAGCCGTTATACTCGTCAGTATAGGCGGGCTTTAAGAGACCTATTTCATCATAATAGTGAAGTGTGCGCACACTGACACCCGTAAACTCTGCAAAATCCTTAATCTGCATCTTCATTTTCTTCACCTCACAAAAAGATTATATACTATGACGGTACGTGAGAGTCAAGGCTTTTTTGAAAAATTATATTTTCTTTTTCATAAGGCCGTGTCTGTTGCAGTAAATATACAGATAACCTCTGCCTCTTTTCTGAAATCGTGTCTGTGCATTCCCCTCGGGATAGAATTTTATAAACTGCACTCTGTCGGTGGTTACGAAGGCGGCAAAGGAAATATAGTGTGTCTTTGTCATGGGGTGATGAATTGTTAAAAAATCCTCATCTTCAACGCTCTCGATTGTTATTACGTGTTCTTTATCGGTGTCATCTGCTTCAAGGGGCGGCAGGGTTATTCCGCAGCAGCTTATGAGAGTTTCACCGGTAGTGTGTATGATGTTTCCGCAGACAGGGCATACATAAAACTCAGAAAAAAGAATGTTTGAGGAAAGGTTTTTATTGATTACCGTATCACCTGACATAAGCTCCATAACGGAAACACCAAGAGCACTGCTGAGAGGCTCAATAAGCGAAATATCAGGGAGGCCCTTTGAGGTTTCCCATTTAGAGACAGCCTTACTGCTGACTCCTATTTTCTCTGCCAGCTCCGTCTGTGTAAGGCCCTTTGCTTCGCGGAGTCTTTTTATTGTCATAGCTGTTATGTAAGTATCCATAGGCTTGCTCCTTTTGTCTTTATATAAGCATTATAATCCCTGTCAAGCAAAAACACAACCTACGCTCAGTAGATAAAAAACAGGGCGATACACTGAAATGTACCGCCCTTTGTATCCGTCTTATGAGAAAATCTGTGTCGGGAGCTTCAGCTTCACCTTTTCGGGGAACTGCTTATCGAATTCCTCGGTTTCATTTTCATCAACAAAGTAACCTGTCGGGGGAGCGTACACTCCCGTAATACCGTCAAGGTAGCCTTTCCTTAGTTCTTTGCAAAGGAAAAATGATGTATCCTCGCCCTCAGGCACATCGTAGTAACGAAGGCCGAAATCAGCGCCACGGGTACAACCGCTTTTGCCGTAAAAATCGATATTGCCCTCGAAACACACAGCACCGTATCCGAGCTCAGCAGCCTTTTCAAAGGAATAATCAAGAAGCTTTTTGCCGTACCCCTGCCGTTTGAACTCATTTGCAATGCAGATAGGCCCCATAGTGAGTATTGGAATATCTCTGCCGTCATCAGCCTTGATAAAGGATTTTATAAACATATTCTGTCCTATGAGCCTGCCGTCTTTTTCCATAACGAGATTAAGCTCGTCTACAAAGGCACTGTCATTGCGCAGCTGATTTAAAATATAATGCTCGAGGCAGCCGGGTCGATACACATTCCAGAATGATTCTCTGACAAGGTTTTCGGTTTCTCTTCTTTCGTCTTCTCTCTCGTGACGAATAATAAAGTCATTTTTATTCATTGTTTTACCTCCTGAAAATTGTTGACCACAATGCGGGAGACCTTAAGACTGTGTCTGATCTCCCGTCAGGCTACAATCTCCGGTGTACTGATTGTCTTTTTCAAAAATCAATCTCCTTTAAATAAAATATTTATAATCAGGCATAGGCCGACTACGGGTGTTATTATATCATAGCCACGAGGAGTTTACAATAGGAGAGTAATCATTATTAAAATTCTACGTTTTGCAGTAATGATTATTATATTCCCAGATCTCATAAGTTATGAGATCGACAAGTTACTTACTGAAAGTGAAGATGGTAAGAATTTTGACTTTTATATATCTTTCAACCTCTGCACCATTTGTCGGATATGAGTTATTGCCGAAGCACCAGCCTTCTTTAATAACCTTTATAATGTGCCTGCTTAAAAAAGCCTCACATCGTTTTCACAATGTGAGGCCGTTTAATTAATAATGCTTATCAACTGTTTTACCAATTGCTCTGAGGAGCGAATCATCGTGGCTTAACGGAAGATCGCAGCTGTAATGCCATATCATAACACCGCCAAAACCGTTATTGATGGCATACTCGGTTTTCTGACTGATAACCTCAGAGGTGTTGAACCAGCAATCCTTGTTTATTTCATCGCAATGATACCAACCGTCCTTGTTCATTTTA
>JAZSGK010000137.1:0-2682 GCA_045532695.1 Acutalibacteraceae bacterium | reverse complement strand
GGAGCGACTATCTCGTTGGCATCCTCTGCAAAATTCCAATAGACATGCTTGCCTGTAAAAAACTTTAGAAGTGCAACATCATTTTCATCAAGGAGTATGTTGCATTCATTGGGTGTTACAAAATTTTCCGTTATAGTCAATACCTGCTCAAAAAGCCTTTCGGAAACATACATTCTGCACTTCGCCTCAAAATCGTCGAGATCCTTATAGTATATATAGAAAGACGCTCTCGATACATCTGCCTTTTCACAAAGGGTGGATACGGATATTTTTTCTTCGCCCTTACTGACTATTTTTGCGAGGGCTTCATAAAGCTTCTTCTCTACTTTACTTTCCATAAATATCCCTCCTTATAGTGTCGAGATTGACAATCTTCTTGCATATCTCTATAAACTCTAAGTTATGCTCTCTGCCCTCTAAAATATCCTTGACATACATAGCTATGGTGGCAATGGTTATAAACTTGAGTCTGAATACAGTCTCCTCGGGCAGAATTTTAATCAGGGGAATAATATACTTTGTGACGCGGCTATAGATGTTTTCAAAAAGATAGCGACTTCCGTTACTTCCCGAAATAAGTCCGATATATTTATCCTGAGAGCAAAGAACCTCTGTTATCTTGAGATATGCATCGTCGCCGCCCTCAACAAGGACTTTTTTAAGGCAGGTGCTTATAAGAACTGAACTCAGTCTGTCGGCAACCTTTTCGTGCATATCAAAAATATCAAGATAGTGTCTGTAGAAGGTGGTACGGCTGACGCCTGCTTTTTCTATTATATCAGCAACAGTTATCTTGCTGTAATGGGTAGTTTCGAGAAGCTCGAAATACGCCTTTTCCATCTTGTCGCGTGCTGAAGGCTTAGTCTTACTGAACACGAACAAACCTCTCCTTAAGTTTTAAAATAACTATTAAATATTTTAACATATTCTTAAAAAATTACAAGTTAAACTTGACAGTTTTTCAAAAAGTGTAACATAAAAATAGCGGCAATTGTCTGAAAATTCAGCTACAACTGCCGCCAAAAGTTTATTTTAGATTTATTCTTCGCTCTTTACTACGCCGATACCCAGCATCTCGAGTTGGTCATTGTCAACGAGAGCAGGGCACTCTGTCATAGGCTCACTTGCGTTCTGTACCTTGGGGAATGCGATACAGTCTCTGAGAGTCTCAAGGCGAAGCATCTGCATAATAAGTCTGTCAAGACCAAGGCCGATACCGCCGTGAGGAGGTGCACCGTATTTGAATGCATCTGTGAGGAAGCCGAACTTCTCGTGTGCTTCTTCATCGCTGAGACCGAGAAGATTGAAGATTCTCTTCTGAAGATCCGGGTTGGTGATTCTGATTGAACCGCTTGCAAGCTCAATGCCATTGAGTACAAGGTCGTAAGCGTTGGCCCTTACCTTAGCCTTGTCTGTTTCAAGATATTCAAGGCACTCTTCAAGAGGAGCTGTGAACGGATGATGCATTGCAACAAACTGTCCGAGCTCTTCATCCCAATCGAAGAAGGGGAACTCAACAACCCAGAGAAGATTGTATTTATCCTGAGGAATGATGTCGAGCTTCTTGGCTACTGTCTGACGAAGGGCCCCGAGTACGCTGAGAGTTGTGCTAGTCTTGTCAGCTACGATAAGGATAACGTCACCGTTTACTGCACCGCACTTGTTGCAAATAGCCTTCATTTCGTCTTCGGTCATAAACTTAGCAAATGATGAAGCGATTGTGCCGTCGTCGCCTATTCTTGCCCATGCAAGGCCCTTGGCACCGATACCTCTTACGAATTCTGTAAGCTTGTCAACTTCTTTTCTTGTAAGAACGCTGAATGCCTTTTTAGCTGTGATTGCAGCTACCTTACCGCCGTTTTCGATAGCACCTGTAAATACTCCGAAACCGCAGTTTTTCACTTCTTCGCTGATGTCTGTGATTTCCATAGCGTATCTCGTGTCGGGCTTATCAGAGCCGTAACGCTCCATAGCTTCTTTATATGTGAGTCTGGGGAGCGGAGTTTCGATATCTACGCCGAGAGCTTCCTTGAATACTCTCTTCATAAAGCCTTCTATGAGACCGAGGATATCTTCCATCTCGATGAAGCTCATTTCGATATCTATCTGAGTGAATTCCGGCTGACGGTCAGCACGAAGGTCCTCGTCACGGAAGCAACGTGCAATCTGCATATATCTGTCGAAGCCTGCAACCATTGAAAGCTGCTTATAGAGCTGAGGTGACTGGGGAAGAGCATAGAATGAGCCCTTGTGGATTCTTGAGGGTACCAGGAAGTCACGAGCACCCTCGGGAGTTGACTTAACGAGAATGGGAGTTTCAATCTCGATAAAGCCGTTATCGTCGAAATAGTCACGGATAATCTTAGTGATTCTGTGGCGCATAAGAATGTTCTTCTGAAGGTCAGGGCGGCGAAGGTCAAGATAGCGGTACTTGAGACGTGTCAGCTCTGTAGTCTGGCAGTTTTCGATAATCTCAAAGGGAGGAGTCTCACTCTTGCCGAGTACACGAAGGTCAGTTACAAAAATTTCAACCTCACCTGTGGGGATTTCCATATTCTTTGAGCTTCTTTCACGTACTGTGCCCTTAGCCATAAGAACATATTCGCTTCTTACTGTGAAAGCCTTGTCAAAAACTTCCTTTGCTGTTGTGTCATCGAAAGCAAGCTGAACGATACCTGTTCT
>JAZSGK010000104.1:0-2906 GCA_045532695.1 Acutalibacteraceae bacterium | reverse complement strand
AGTGAAACCGTTCAGGCTTGCTATGAAGATATGGCAGCTAACATCAAGAAAGCACGTCTATATTAATATAAAGGAGTAGATTAAAATGCTTAACAAAGATAAAGTAAATCTTGCCTGCGCTCCCATCGCATGGACAAATGACGACCTTCCCGATTTAGGTGCAGAAAACACCTTTGAGCAGTGTGTAAGCGAAATGGCTCTTGCAGGCTTCACAGGCAGTGAAATCGGTAACAAGTACCCCAAAGATGTTGAAACTCTCAAGCACAAGCTCGATGTAAGAGGTATGAGAATCTGTAATGCATGGTTCTCCTCACTTCTTCTTTCAGAAGGCTATGAAGCTACAATCGAAGCTTTCATCAAGCACAGAGATTTCCTTCACGCTCTCGGTGCAAAGGTTATCGGTGCTTCAGAGCAGGGCAACAGCATTCAGGGTAAGGATGTAAGCATATTTGGTGAAAAGCCCGTTTACACTGACGAACAGTGGGAACTTATTGCTAAGGGCTTTAACGAAATGGGCAGACTTGCCAAGGAAAAAGGTATGTACTTCACAGTTCATCACCACATGGGTACCGGTGTTCAGACTGAAGCTGAAATCGACAAGCTTATGGAAATCACTGACCCAGACCTTGTTTATCTTCTCTTTGATACAGGTCACCTTTCATTCAGTGGTGAAGATGTTCTCGGTGTACTCAAAAAGTATGTAGGCAGAACAAAGCACGTTCACCTCAAGTCGATACGTAAGGACGTTATTGCTGAAGCTAAGGAAAAAGGTTACAGTTTCCTCGACTCAGTAAGAGCAGGCTCATTCACAGTACCCGGTGACGGTGACTTTGATTTCACACCCGTATTTGATATACTTGACGAAGCTGGCTATGAAGGCTGGGTAGTTGTCGAGGCAGAGCAGGATCCTGCAAAGGCTAATCCTTATGAGTATGCAGTTCTTGCAAGAAATTACATCAGAGAAAAGACTGGTCTTTAATCAGTAAATAATCAACGAAAGTTGATATTTAAATAAAAAATTGAAAAGAGGATGATTTTATGAAAAAACTAATTTCATTAATGCTCACACTTGTTCTGGTGTTTGCAGTTGCTACTTTGGCTGTTGCTGCAAAAGATTACGAACAACCTTTTGACAGAGGTGAACACGGTGTAAGTGAATTCCGTATACCGTCGCTTTACACACTTAATAACGGCTCAGTGCTCGCTATTGCTGATGCTCGTTATAAACACGGCAGTGACTCACCAAACAATATTGATATTCTTGCAGCTATTTCAAATGACGGTTACACCGGTTGGGATTATACTGTGCTGAATCACTTTGATGATTATGCTGACGGTGTAACTGATGTAAACAGTGCTTCATTTATTGACTGTGCAACAATCCAGTCATCGACCGGCAGAATCTTTGTTGTGGCTGATGCTCAGCCTGCAGGCTGCGGATATTTACAGTGTGAACAGGGCTCCGGCTTTATCACTGTTGACGGTGAACGCTGCATGCTCCTCACAGCAGGAGATAACACAAACATGGATAATATGGAATACTATGTTGGTGCATTTGTTAACGGTTTTGCTCCCGTACTTAAAAGAGTAGACGGCTCAGCTACAGAATACAGCGTTGATGCTGAATATGATCTTTATAAGAACGGCAAGGCACTTACAATGGCTCAGAGAGGCAGTGAAGGTGTTACTGTTAACCAAAATGTGTTCTATGCTGATGCAGAACTCAGATGCTTCAAAACTACTTACCTCTGGATGAGATACAGTGATGACAACGGCAAGACTTGGAGTGCTCCCGTAATTCTCACAGCACAGGTTAAGACAGACTTAGGATATTTCCTCGGCATTTGCCCCGGTAGAGGTTTTGTTACAACTCTTCCCGACGGTACTGAGAGAATTATCTTCATGGTATACGACAATGGTAACATCGGTTGGAATGCAGTAGAAAATGTAAGCACAATCTATTCTGACGACAACGGTGTAACCTGGAACAGAGGCGCTGAAACTACACCGTTAATCGGTGTCGGTAAGACAAGCGAAAGCCAGATCGTTGATCTCGGTAACGGCGTACTCCGTATGTTTGCACGTAACAGCGGTTCACATGTTGCTTATGCTGACAGCACTGACTACGGCGTAACATGGACAGACTTTACCTCTGATTCAAATCTTGTTGCTATGGGTAACTGTATGGTAAGCTTTATCAATACAAGCAAGGTTATCAACGGCAAAAAGGTTGTTCTTGGTTCATTCCCTTCAAACCCTGACAAGAGAGCAGGCGGTGTAATTAAAGTAGGCCTTATTGACGGTACAAAGCCCATAAACTGGATTTCAACTTATAAGCTTACAAAGAGCAATGATTTCTTTGCTTATTCATGCTTGACTGAACTTTCAGACGGCAACTTCGGTATTCTCTATGAAGACGAAGCTTCACATATTAAGTATCTCGTTTTCTCTATTGACGAAAAGGGGAATATCAGTGAAGTTAATGTGAATGATCCCGATACTGAAGAAGAAGCACCTGCACTTACAGGTTGGCAGAAATTTATAAAAGCAATCAAGGATTTCTTCTATAAAATTGGTAAGTTCTTCGGTCTTGTATAATCATTAATCCGATAAAAAAGCACCACCCGGTTTCGGGTGGTACTTTTTATGCCTGAAGTATTGCTTCTGCTACAATAAGGTCATGGGGATATGTTATTTTAATATTGCTGACATGACCCTCAACAAGGTGTACGGGATAACCCTTCAACAAGTAAATTTTACAGCCATCTGTGAGAACATCCTTTTCCTCATCACTGAGACTATTATATAATTCCCTTAATTTGAGGGCGCCGAAGCATTGAGGGGTCTGAGCCTGATAGAGCTTGCTTCTGTCGGGGATACTGTCGATAACCGTGCCTTTTTCGCTT
>JAZSGK010000233.1:0-15049 GCA_045532695.1 Acutalibacteraceae bacterium | reverse complement strand
CGGCAAGCATAATGTTGATGGTTGCACCTACGGAAACCTTATCCATATAGATAGCACTACCGGTAAGATGATCGGCAGTAGCGTTGATCATGGCGTTTTCAACCGTAACATTTGCACCGAGAAGCTCAAAGCCTCTGATGTGAAGATCAATAGGTCTTACGCCGAAATTACAACCGCCGGGAAGAGCAACCTTTGCTCTTGAATATCTTCCGAGAAGTGCACCGATAAGGTAATAAGAAGCACGAAGCTGCTTTGTCATCTCGTGAGGAATGATATATGAATTAACGGTTTTTGTATTGATTTCAACGGTGTGCTTATTGATAATCTTTACCTGTGCGCCCATCTGTGTGAGAATCTTGAACATACAGGTAACGTCGCTGATGTTGGGAAGATTTTCAAGTCTGCATACATCCTGAGCAAGAAGTGTTGCGGGGATGATTGCAACAGCGGCATTCTTGGCGCCGCTTATTTCTATTTCACCTGACAGTCTGTTACCGCCATGGATTACAAGCTTTTCCAAAATTAACTCTCCTCTTTCCTTTTTGTCAAAAAATTCGGAACTTTAAAATTCCCGGGTCTGATGACCACTATATATCAATGGGGACAAGGCGGTAAACAAACAAGGAAACCGAGGGAAAAAATCCGCCTGTCCGTACAAGGTCGCTATTCAACTCGAGTATTATAACATCATTTTTCACAAAAATAAAGTCTTTTTACCCCTTTTTGTTGAATATGTACTAAATAAATTTTTATAAAAAGTCTTTTTGGTAACAAATAAAAGATTTTACAGCTCTTTTATATTGTAACAAACTCCTTTCTTTTTTATTTTTCTCATTAAGGTCAGATTAACCACTGACAATTATTTATTTTTGATTCATTTTTTACAAATAATAAAAGCTTATTGAAAACACGGCCGATTTTTGATATAATCTTTAATGACAATCTTTAAAAGAGGTGCAGAAAATGGAAAATTTAAAGAAAGCCAGAGAAAATCAGGCAAAATCAATTATAAAAAATCTCGAAAAAAGAAATATGACAGCCTTCTACTGTGACAGCAAGGAGGACTGCAAAAACAAAGTGCTCGAAATCATCGGTGACGGCAAGAGCGTAAGCTGGGGCGGCACAATGAGCATGAAGCAGTGCGGCATTGCCGAGGCTCTCAGCGAAAACGAGACTCTCAATATTCTTGACAGAGCAAAACAGCCCGCCGATAAAATGAAGGAATTTTTCAAGGAGGTTGCAGTCTGTGACTATTATATTATGGGCACAAACGCAATCACTCTTGACGGTGAGCTTGTAAACATTGACGGCAACGGTAACCGCCTGGCAAGTCTCATCTTCGGACCTGAGCACGTTATCGTAATCGCAGGCATGAACAAGGTTTCGACAGATATCCCCGAGGCTCTTCACAGAGTCAGAAACATTGCCTCCCCTCCGAACACCGTAAGACTCGGCAAGAACACTCCCTGTGCAGTTGACGGCAAGTGTCACGATTGCTTCAGCCCCGACTGCATCTGCAATCAGGTGGTAATCACAAGAAGAAGCAGAGAAAAAGAAAGAATCATCGTTCTTCTTGTAAATGAAAATCTCGGATTTTAAGTAGTCAGTAGCCGGTAGTCAGTAGTCAGAGGTGCCTTCGGCACCCGACTTACGGTATCCGTGACTTATTTCAGACAGACAAATAATTTTTGAGGTGACATAATGAAAGCACCCTTAGCAGACAGAATCAGACCGCAGAGCATTGACGAAATGGTTGGTCAGCGCCACCTTCTTTCCGAGGGCAAGGCTCTGAGAAACATCATTGAATCGGGTGAGCTCCCTAATCTTATCTTCTACGGCCCCTCAGGCATAGGAAAAACCACCCTTGCGTCAATCATTGCACGAAAAACAAACAGAAAATTCCACAAGCTCAACGGTACAAGTGCAGGCACGGCAGATATCCGTGCAATTGTAAACGAGCTTGACACCCTTGCCGCACCAAACGGCATTCTGCTTTATCTTGATGAGATTCAGTATTTCAACAAAAAGCAGCAGCAGACTCTGCTCGATTATATCGAAAGAGGCGAGATCACCCTCATCGCCTCCACAACGGAAAATCCCTATTTCTACATTCACGGAGCGATTTTAAGCCGAAGCACCGTTTTTGAATTCAACAGCGTTACTGCAGAGGATATTATCCCTGCTGTCAGAAGAGCCTTCGACTTTCTTTCCGAGGAAAAGGGCGTAAAAATCACTGCCGACGATGAAACCGTGCTTCACATTGCACGCTCCTGCGGCGGAGATGTGAGAAAGGCGATGAACAGCGCTGAGCTTTGTGTTTTAAGCACCCTTCCCGACGAAAAGGGCGAAATCGTCATCACCTACGAAAAAGCAAACGAGCTCACTCAGAAAAGTGCCATGAAATATGACCGCGAGGGCGACGAGCATTACGATATTCTTTCTGCTTTTCAGAAAAGCATGCGCGGCTCAGATGCAAATGCGGCACTTCACTATCTTGCAAGACTTCTTGAAGCAGGCGATATGCCCTCAGCGATGAGAAGGCTTCTTGTCTGTGCAAACGAGGACGTCGGTCTTGCTTATCCGATGATTATCCCCATCGTGAAGGCGGCAGTTGACACTGCGCTTATGGTAGGTTTGCCTGAAGCAAGAATCCCCCTTGCAAATGCCGTTGTGCTTGTTTGCAACAGTCCGAAATCGAACTCAGCTTACCTTGCTTACGATGCCGCCGCATCAGACCTCAGAAGCGGCAACTCAGGCCCCATCCCCCGTCAGCTTCAGAACAAGCATTTTGACGGTGAGGACAATCAGAACAAGGGACAGTTTTACAAGTATCCCCACATGTATCCGGGGCATTATGTGGCGCAGCAGTATTTGCCTGATGTGCTTAAGGATAGGGTTTATTATCAGTTTGGTGATAATAAGAATGAGCAGGCGGCAAGAGAGTATTGGGAGAAAATAAAGAAGCAGTAAAGTTTTGGTCAAGCTTTTACAAAAGCTTGCAGGGCATCATCACCGAAGCGCCGCCAGTGGCGGATGAAGCGAGACGATGATGGCGCAGCGGTCAAAATCGCACGGCGCTCCAAGCCGTTGAGCGATTTTGGGAACCGCAAGAGGGAGGGACAGAGTCCCACCACAACTATAAAAAAAGACAGTCTGAAAATCAGGCTGTCTTTTTGTTATGGAGGACAGTTCTGTGTGTTTCACACAAAACCGTCACCTGTGTTACTTCATATTTCATCTTAGTTACATTTATCAATTATGTCTTTAAAAAGCATATCGTAATATTTATCAAAGCTTTCGACGAGCTTTTCTTTACTTATAAGTTTAAAAATCGGTTCGTATTTATTTGTCAGTATGGCATCTATTGAAGCGTTTATCAGTTCTATATCTACATCACTTTCAGTTTCACCGTCAAGTTCAGCCATTATTATTTCCTTGAGCATTTCATTGCAAAGGGCATTAAAATTATGATATTCGCAAGCTGATATTTCATCAAGTCCGGCTTCATCCTCTGTTATATGATAAACTATCAGAGGTTTATCCGTTTGCTTACATAGATTTATTACATACTGTGTGCCTTTTGACTTGCTGTTCCAAAGGGCAACAACCAAATCTGCATACTCTATTATCTTGTCATTTCGCCTTATTGGCGCTGCTCTTGCGTATTTTTCATATTCGGGCAAGAACTCTGTATATTTAAGTTCCTTTTTTCTTGCAAAATCTTCAGCAGCTTTATCAACACCTTTTGCACCGCCTGAAACTATTTCAGTTGTAGCTGAAGGAATATAAAATCTCATATCATTTATCCTGAGACTTCTTGAACCTATTACAGCTACTTTCATAATCAACACCTCAAAAAAATAAAAAAGTGTGTGCAAACCGAAGAATGCACACACGAAAATGCAGACTCTGATTTGCTACCACACAAAACTCTCACAATCCTATAAACCCAGAAATGCGAAATTAGAAGTCCGCATTTTTACAAAAGTAAAAACACTCACTTCCGGGTATTAGGATATTAAAATTTTTGAGTTTTATGTGGTACATTTAGCATACCACTATTTGGCTGAAAAATCAATATAAAAATAAAAAAGTGTGCCTCAAACGAGACACACCGAAAAATGCATCTCATTTGTTGTCACACAAATCTAACTTAGCCAGTATCGGGATATAGTTAATCGAGATACACTTTTACCTAAAGTGTACCCAAAACCGGCATATATTAAATTTAGATTTATGTGACAAATATAGTCTACCACTATTCAGCAAAAAAATCAATAGTTTTTTCTCTTTGCAGGGCTTTGCCCCGCACCCCACAAGCTTTTGTAAAAGCTTGACCAAAACTTTCCTCGTTATTTCTTTAAATTACTCAACATAAAAATACGGCAGGTTTTATCCCGCCGTTTCTATATTCTTATTTCTTGAAAATCTTCTGGAAAAGCTCAATAATCCAGTTGATGATCGCATGTATCGCAGCAAAAATCTTGCCTTTTTCATCTTTGGGCTCGTCAAGACTTTCGTCGGCTTCCCAGTTTTCAGTGTCGCAATTCTCAGTTGTCATAACTGCAATTTCACCGTCGCTGTCTTCATCAGGGTTGGTATATGAATACACAACAAACTGTGAAGGCCATGTAGAATTATCAATAGTGAGCTGCTCTTTTGCAGAAGCTATATCATAAAGATGTCTGAGCTCCCAGTCTGACCAGTTGGAGTGGCTTGAGCCCTTGATAAACCATGTGCTGTCGGGGAACAGACAGGTTGAAGCGTCAATCTGCTTGTCGGGTGATATGTATTTGCCGAAGCCCTTTTCAATTCTTGAAGCAATATATTCGTCGGAAAGGTCCTTATAAATTGTGCCTGTTGTTGCGCCGAAGGATGAACGGCCGACTGATGCAAACTGGTCTGAAACAAGATAGTTCGTCTCGCATATGGGAAGAGTCTGGAAGCCGTATTTTGAGATAGCACCGAAATGTACACCGCTTTCTACAGTAGCCTTGAGAATCTCGGGTACTCTCTGACGCACAACTTTGTCATAGTTGTCAAGCTTTGCAATAAGGCCTGCATATTCTTTTCTCTTTTCACTGTCTTCGGGACCGAATACATATTCCATAGCTGTGGGATAGTCTTCTTTTGATACACATGCCCAGTAGTTAGGCCATGTATAGAAGGTTGAAAGAGCAAGCGCCGATGTTACGCCCTCAACTAATTTATAATAGATCCAGTCCTTACCCTTGCCGATAACAGCATCAAGGGCACCTGTTCTGTCGAGCATTTCGAGAGTTGTGTTAATGAAGCCGTCGATATTGAACATACCGATTGCACCGCAG
Source organism: Acutalibacteraceae bacterium (assembly GCA_045532695.1). Lineage (GTDB taxonomy): Bacteria > Bacillota > Clostridia > Oscillospirales > Acutalibacteraceae > UBA6857. The sequence continues at coordinate 9,722 of JAZSGK010000233.1, read as the reverse complement.
TCCTTGAGGGTTCTGTTGATAGCTGCAGCATCAATGTTGAATTTGCCGCTGATTGCTTCGCTGAGCATTTCTGCACCGCTTACAACACTGCCGTCAAAGGCAACGCCTCTGATATGATCCTTAGCGTGTTCGGGATAAACTGCAAGATAAGCAGTTACAACGTTTGTGCCGAGGCAGCTGGCTACAACGCCAACCTCAGTGCAGCCTGTTGAAGCACAGATATCATCAACGAATGACTTGAATTCAGCCGCTATTTCGATGGGGTCGAGTCTCCAGTCATAATAGAACCAGTATCTGTCGTGAACATAATACTTGACACCGTCTGCAGTTCTCCATGCCTGATCGTTGTGTCTTGTCTTATTCATCTTGTCTTTTCTTTCCTGACGAAGACCTGTGCCGTACTGTGCATTACCGTCTTTGTCGAGAAGTGAATTTTCAAAAAGCTCACTGATTTCCTTCTGGAGATTCTTGTAATAGGGATCCCAGTTATCATTGAGCAAGCCGTCAATAAGGAAGGGCATAAGAATGTTTGCAGTTGCTTCAAGCATTGCATTGTCTTCTTCGTCTTCCTCTTCATCGTCGCTATCAAGAATTGAGGCAAAATCCTTATAGTGGAAAACCTTGTCACCGTTTTCGTCAACGAGCTTCTCACCGTCACCTGAAATACGGATAACGGGGATATCGCTGAGGCTCTGAGAAATCCATTCTGTAGGTTTTGCAAAAGCCATTACAGGAATGCTGAAAAGCATTACACAAGTAAGGACAAGTGCAAGTGATTTTTTCAGTGTTTTTGTCATTTGTTTATCCTCCTTATAATATGTTTCGGGATTAACTGATATTTAATTTTATCACAGTGCAAACCGCATTGTCAATAGTATATGTATTTTTCCGAATTATAAAACTTGTTTTCTCCCCGTCAACGGCTCTCTACGGGCGGCTCCACAAAAATCCCTTGTGGGATTTTACGGCGAAAACTTTCGCCGTGACGAACGCAGTCCGTCGGTGGAGCCGCCGCCCACCTCTTCCGCTCGCTGCAAAAAGAGACGCGGTTTTACCCGCGTCCCACTCATAATTGAATTATCTCTCTTCTCTGAAGTACGGAAGTCCCAGACTCGCAGGAGGCTGATTTTCCTTCTTCTTCATAAGGCTTGTTGAAATAAGAATAACAATAGTTACAACATAAGGCAGCATTTTGAAGATTTCCTTTGTTGCGCTGGTAAGACCGGGCACGAAAATCTCCGCAATGTAAAGTCCGCCGAAAAGGAATGCACCGAGTACTGCAAGGTTGGGCTTCCATACAACGAAAATTACAAGAGCAACTGCAAGCCAGCCTCTGTCGCCGAAGGACTGTGTATCCCAGAGACCGTTTGAGTAGTCAACTGCATAGTAAAGACCGCCGAGACCTGCAATAATACCGCCAAGGCAGGTTGCAACATACTTATATCTTGTTACATTGATACCTGCAGCATCTGCAGTAGCAGGATTTTCGCCGACAGCTCTGAGGGAAAGACCTGTTCTTGTTTTCTTGAGCACATACCATGAAACAAAGGCAATAGCAAGCGCAAGATAGAACATAAAGCCGTGGGAGAAGAAAATTGTACCTATAGCACCAAGCTTATCATAAAAAGGTACAAGAGGCATTTTGTACGCTGCCGCTGTAGCGGGTATAGCGGTGTTTGATATGCCGAGGATTGTTGACATTGCACCGCCGTAGAAGTTACCGAGACCTGAGCCGAAAATTGTAAGAGCAAGACCCGTTACATTCTGATTGGCTCTGAGGGTAACTGTAAGGAAGCAGTAGATAAGTGACAGAAGAAGTGAGCATGAAACCGAGCAGAGAAGAGAGACTAAAAGACCAATAATGCCGTTTGGCTCTGCTACCGAGTTTTCATAAACCAGTGCACCTGCAATACCTGCAACACCGCCGCTTATCATTATACCGGGGATACCCAGATTGAGGTTGCCGCTTTTTTCGTTGAGAATTTCACCGTTTGAGCCGAAAAGCAGAGGCAGACCCTGAGCCACTGCTCTTGAGAGAATATATGCAAAATCCATATTATTTTCCCTCCTTTGCTTTTTTGCCCGATTTAGTGAAGATTACCTTGTAGTTGATGAAGAATTCACTTGCAAGGATAATGAACAGTGCCACACCTACAACAACATCTGAAGCGAAGTCATTGAGGTTGCAGGAAGAAGCAATCTTCGCAGTACCGATATCGAGGAATGAAACGAAGAATGAAGTGAGTATCATCATAAGAGGGTTAAGGTGTGCGAGCCATGCAACGATGATAGCTGTAAATCCGTTACCGCCGACGAGATCACTCTTTACGATGTGGTGTGTACCGCTTACAAGAAGGAAACCTGCAAGACCGCAGAGAGCACCTGAAAGTGCCATTGTTCTTACGATAACCTTATTTACGTTGATACCGATATATCTTGCAGTGTTTTCGCTTTCACCGACAACGGCGATTTCGTAACCCTGCTTTGAGTATTTCATATAGATATAGGATAAAACCGTAACTACGAGAATAATAACAATGCTCCAGCCGTAGTCAACGCCGAAAAGCTGAGGAAGCTTACCTGTTGTGAGAGTTGACATAACGCCTGCACCCTTCTGCTTTTCCCAAAGGACAACGAAGAACTTTACAAGCTGAATTGCAACATAGTTCATCATAAGGGTGAAAAGGGTTTCGTTTGCCTGAATCCTGGCCTTGAAATAGCCCGGGATTACGCCCCAGGTTGCACCTGCAAGAATACTTGCAAGGAACATAAGAAGAATCAGGGGGGCTGCGCCCATATCAGGGCAAAGTTTTACGACTACACAGGAAGCGAGTGCGCCGACGAGGGCCTGACCCTCAGCACCGATATTCCAGAATCTCATCTTGAATGCGGGAGCAAGAGCAACTGCCAGACAAAGAAGAGCACAGGTATCTCTTGCCGTAATCTTTATTCGTCTTACTGTGCCGAAAGCACCTTCAAACATTTCACCGTAAGCTTCAGCGAAGCCTACCTTACCGCTTGTAACAAGCAGGAGGACTAAACCGCAGGCGAGAAGTGCAACTGCAACACTGCCTATTCTTATACCGAGTGAAAGCCCTGTACTGATATCAGTACGCTTGGCAATTCTGATAAAGGGTTCTTTAGCTGCTTTTACCTTCACTGTGCATCCTCCTTTTCTTCATTTTCGGTGGGAAGGCTTGTCATCATCATACCGATGCCTTCCTTTGTTGCCTTCTTACCGTCAACAATACCGCTTATCTGACCGTGGCAGATAACCAAAATTCTGTCGCAAAGCTCAAGGAGTACGTCAAGGTCTTCACCTACGAAGATTACCGCTGTACCGCCCTCTTTCTGAGCGTTGAGAAGATTATATATGAGATATGACGAGTTGATATCAAGACCTCTTACGGGGTACGCTGCCATAAATACTGTGGGAGCTGCGGCGATTTCACGGCCGACGAGTACCTTCTGAATGTTACCGCCGGAAAGCTTTCTTACGGGTGTATCCGTACCGGGAGTAACAACCTCAAGCTCTTTGATTATCTTGTCTGCAAGGGCCTTGGGGTCCTTACGCTGAAGGAACATACCCTTGCCTCTCTTATAGGAGCGAAGCATCATATTGTCAGTGATGCCCATTGAGCCTACAAGGCCCATACCGAGTCTGTCCTCGGGTACGAATGAAAGGCGTACGCCTAAGTCTCTTATCTGAAGAGGTGTCTTGTTGCGGAGGTTTTCTTCCTTGCCTGTCTTGGGGTCGTGGTAAATAATTGAGCCGCTCTTAAGATGCTGAAGACCTGCAATAGCTTCAAGAAGCTCCTTCTGACCGCTGCCTGCGATACCTGCAATACCGAGGATTTCGCCTGACTTTGCAGTAAAGGATACATTCTTGAGGATATTTACGCCCTCTTTATTTACAACGGAAACATTTGTGAGCACGAGTCTGTTTTCGCAATCGTGAGGCTCTGCTCTTTCGATATTGAGAGAAACCTTCTTGCCTACCATCATTTCTGTGAGGCTCTGCTCTGTAGCGTCCTTGGTTTCAACTGTGCCGATATATTCGCCTTTGCGAAGCACTGCAACCTTATCTGAGAGCCCCAGCACCTCATTGAGCTTATGGGTAATGATGATAATTGACTTGCCGTCATCTCTCATATTACGAAGAATATTGAAGAGGTTTTCTGTCTCCTTGGGTGTGAGTACGGCTGTAGGCTCGTCGAGAATAAGAATCTGTGCACCTCTGTAGATAACCTTGATGATTTCTACAGTCTGCTTTTCGGAAACGGACATCTCATAGATTTTCTTCATGGGGTCTATTTCAAAGCCGTACATATCGCAGATTTCTTTGATCTTTGCCGCGCTCTTTCTGATATTGAGCTTACCCTCGTCTTTAAGACCGAGGATAACATTTTCGGTAACAGTGAGAATATCAACAAGCTTGAAGTGCTGATGAATCATACCGATTTTATAACTGAAAGCATCTTTTGGCGACTGAATGGATGCCTCCTTGCCGTCAACAAAAATCTGACCCTCATCAGGATGATAGATACCCGAAAGCATGTTCATGAGTGTAGTCTTACCGCTTCCGTTTTCACCTAAAACCGAAAGTATTTCACCTTTATTTACAGTCAGAGAAATATTCTTGTTGGCTGTAACACTGCCGAAGCGTTTGGTAATGCCTTTAAGTTCTATAGCCGCATTTGACATTCGTTCTTTCCTCCGTTCAAATATTAGCTTTGTTCTCTCACAAAAAAAGTAATCTCTTACCCTTTTTGTCAGAGAACAACACTTCTCTAAAAACAACCATTAGCGGAGTGGACTCCACTCCGCTATGGATTTTGTTTTATTTAAGAAATCAGATGATTTCGATACCGTCGATGATAATGCTGAAGTAAGGTGCACTTCTGTGTACTGATTCAGCAACTTCGCCGTCGATAACCGCTTCTGTGTCTGCTGCGAAAGCTTCGTCTGTTACAGCGTCAGCTGTGTATGAAGTAAGGTGACCTTCTTCGTCAACCTCAGCAACTACGAACTGGTTTTCGGGTCTGTCAAGAGTTACTGTGAATGTTGATGTATCGAATACCTTGATTGAACCGTCGATAAGACCGGCCTTAACTTCTTCAACCTTAGCCTTCATTTCTTCTGTAACGTTGGCATCGTTATACTCTGTGAGGATAACTGAGCCTGTTTCAACAGTACCGCAATAGTCAGCTTCTACAGCTTCGCCTGCAGCAACCTTAGTGATGATGTGCTTGAAGTAGGGAGTCCAGTCGATCTTTGAGGAAACAAGGTTAGCATTGGGAGCAATGTCATTGAAGTTGATATTGTAACCAACGTGGTAAACGGGGTTGCCGTTCTTTGTTTCGTCTTCGCAAGCCATAGGTGAACCGTCTGTATCTGCATGCTCACTCATAAGAACAACGCCTGCCTTGATAAGCTTCTTAGCTGCTTCCTGCTCAAGAGCAAGGTCAGCCCATGAATCTGTGTATGTTACTGTCATAGTTGCGCTGGGGCATACACTCTTTGCGCCGAGATAGTATGATGTATAGCCTGAAATACATTCTGCATAGGGCTTAGCTGAGATGTAGCCCATCTTTGCTTCTTCTGCTGTGATTTCACCCTTTTCGATAAGCTCGTTGAGCTTGAGACCTGCAACAACACCTGCAAGATATCTGCCTTCATAAATTGAAGCAAAGGCATTGTGGAAGTTTTCAACGCCTGCGATCTTAGCGTTTGTGCCTGTTGCGTGGAAGAACTGAACGTCGGGATATTCCTTAGCAGCCTTGATTACGAATTCCTCGTGACCGAAGGAGTCTGCAAAAATAATATCGCATTCGTCTTCAACGAGTTCAACACAAGCGTCATAACAAGCTGAATCTTCGGGGATGTCCTTCTTGTAAAGGAGATTTGTGCCCTTGTCAATGCCGAGCTCATCACAAGCAGCTTCAACAGCGAGCATGAAGTTTTCGTCATAACCTACTGTTTCATTGTGAAGAAGAACTACACCGATCTTGAGATCTGAAACAGCAGTGTTTTCTGAGCCTGCATTGGGATCAGTTGTGGATGTGTCGTCTCCGTTGCCGCCGCACGCTGCAAGTGTGAAGAGCATAAGAGCTGCAAGGAGAACTGCAAGAATTTTTTTCATTGGTTTTTCCTCCGTTTGAATTTTTTATTTTAACTGCCTCGTGACAGTCAGTTACTGCTTTCTGAATACGACTTCGCCGTCGCTCATTGATTCAACGATAGCAAGGGATTCTACTCTTATACCCTTTGCCTCTACTCTGTTTCTGCCTTCCTGGAAGCCCTTTTCAACAGCGATTGCACAGCCTGCAACTGTTGCACCTGCCTGACTGCAAAGGTCGATAAGACCTAAGAGAGCGTTGCCCTCAGCGAGGAAGTCATCGATTATGAGCACCTTATCGTTTTCGCCGATAAAGTCCTTTGAAATAATTACATCGTATACTGTACCGTGAGTAAATGAGCGAACCTGTGTCTTATAGACAGAATTGGCAATATTCTTTGTCTTTGTTTTTTTGGCAAATAAAACGGGACAGTCAAAGCACTGAGCCGCAAGACAGGCTATTGCAATACCCGAAGATTCAATAGTGAGAATCTTGTTTATTCCCTCTTCTGCATAAAGTCTTCTGATTTCCTTGCCCATCTCAGAGAGAAGACTTACATCTATCTGATGGTTAAGGAAGGAGTCAACCTTCAATATATTGCCCGGGAATACCTGGCCGTCTTTTCTGATTCTGTCTTCAAGAAGTTTCAATACGCACACCGCCTCTTTTTTGTCTTCTTTTTCTATAAGACATATTTTATCAAAATTCTTTATATTTTTCAATAGTAAACCGCAAGAAAACATACATTAAAATTAAAAAGCCTCTTTGGCTATATTGACCAAAGAGGCTCTGATTCGGAGTAACGGTACAGCAGGGTGCAGAAGCGACACTGTGGCTGTTAAGTTTTTCTGATAAATTCCTTCTGACAGTGGGGACAGCTTATTTTTATCTTGCCTCTGCCCTTGGGTACTCTGAGAGTGTTATGGCATTTGGGGCAGGCATAGTATTTATGGTCCTTGTCCTGATACTGTCTTGTCTTTTTTATGATGAATTTCTTCCAGGGCTCAATAAATTTAAGAAATTTAGCATTTTCCCTTTGCCTTGCGCTTATATTCTTCGACAGAGTACGGTAAATAACGATAAGATAAGGTATCATTCCGATATAGTGGATATAGGGCACTCTCACAAAGGAAAGTATTGCCGTAAGAATACAGCCGGATATCAACAGTGCAAAATTCAGCATATCGTTGCCGTATCTTCCGTACATAAATCTTCTTAATCTTTCAAGCATAGTTATCTCTCCGTAATTCATAGTGTCAAATATAATATGACCTTTACCTTAATTATAAGTTAAAAAATTTCCTTGTCAACGGTTGTATATTTGTAAAATTCGCAGTTGATTATTATTATTCATTTGTTTATAATATATTACACAAGCAAAAAGAAAGAAGTTGAAAGCTATGATCAAAAAATACCTTAAACGCTACTTCGTTGACGCTATGAGCTATATGGCACTGGGTCTCTTCTCTTCTCTTATTGTGGGGCTCATCATCAGCCAGCTTGCTAAAATTCCCTATCTCGGCATACTCTCGAGCTTTTCAGGTGTGCTTGCGGCATCTTCGCCCGTTGTGGGCGGTGCAATAGGTGCGGCTATAGCATACGGACTCAAGTCAAAACCTCTGGTTGTTTTCTCCTGTATCGCTGTCGGTGCCTTCGGCTATGAGCTGGGCGGTCCCGTAGGAGCTTATGCTGCAGCTCTCGTTGCAAACGAAATAACTTCTCTTATCGCAGGCAAAACGAAGATAGATATAGTTGTCACTCCCCTTGTCTGCATTATAACAGGCGGATTTGTCAGCACCTTTGTCGGCCCTTATCTTTCACAGTTTATGTCAGGCTTCGGCGAAATTATCAATCAGGCAACTCAGCTCCACCCCTTCCCCATGGGTATCACTGTCTCCGTGCTTATGGGTCTTGCTCTGACAGCTCCCATTTCCTCGGCGGCTATCGCAATTATGCTTGGCCTTGACGGTATTGCCGCAGGTGCGGCTGCTGTAGGCTGCTGTGCTCAGATGATAGGCTTTGCCGTAACCTCCTTCAAAGCTAACGGTGTCGGCGGTCTTATCTCTCAGGGTGTGGGTACAAGTATGCTTCAGTTTGCGAATATTATGAGACACCCTCAGATTCTTATAGCACCCACTCTTGCAGGCGCAATTCTCGGACCCGTTTCAACCTGCATTCTTAAAATGACAAACACTCCCACAGGCGCAGGTATGGGTACCAGCGGTCTTGTAGGTCAGTTCGGCGCCTACTCGGCTATGAGCGAAAGCTTCGGCGCTGTTAAGAGCGTTATCCTTATTGTAGTTATGCACGTTGTTGCACCTGCGATATTATCCTTACTTATTCATTTTGCCCTTAAAAAGCTCGGCATAGTCAAAGACGACTATCTCAAGCTTTCAACCCCCGATAAAAACTAAAATCAAGGAGAACAATATGAACGTTTACGATTTCGATGATACCATCTATGACGGCGACAGCAATGCCGATTTCTTCAAGGATCTGTTTATGAGATACCCCTCGCTTTTAAGGTACGCTCCCGACCTTGTGAAGATTATGAACGATTACAGAAAGACTAATCTTCGCTTTGAGGATCTTATAGCAAAATACGGCGGTGTGCTTCAGGATTTCATCGATAAGCATCATCCTGACCCGGAGCAGATGTCAAAGGAATTCTGGGATAAGCACGAAAAGCAGATAAAGCCCTTCTATAAGCAGCTTCAGAAGGAAGACGATCTCATTATCACCGCTTCACCTAAATTCCAGATGGACGAAATCTGCAAACGCCTTGGTATAAAGCATTATCTTGCTTCCGAGTTTGACCTTCGCACAGGTGTATTCGGCAGACCCTGCTTCAGAGAAAGAAAGATTGAATTTTTCAGAGAAGCATATCCCGACGGTGTAATTGACGATTTCTATACGGACTCCCTCAATGACGAGTTCCTTTTCCCCTATGCAAAGCGTGTATTCTGGGTCAAGGGCAACGAAATCACTCAGATCAAATAAGCTATGGAAAGACTTGATAAAATCATCGCCTCTCAGGGGCAGTATTCCCGTAGCGAAGTGAAAAAGCTTGTAAAAGGCGGCAGAGTCACCCTTGACGGCATTGCGGTAAAAAGCAGTGACGTAAAAGCCGACCCCCATAAAAGCGTAATCGCCATTGACGGAAAAAGCATCACCTACAAAAAGCACATCTACATAATGCTCAATAAGCCTCAGGGTGTGGTTTCCGCAACCGATGACAAAGACCATAAAACTGTCATCGACCTTGTGCCGGGGGAGCTTATGCGTGACGGACTTTTCCCTGCCGGCAGACTTGACGGTGACACTGTGGGCTTTGTGCTTATAACCGATGACGGCGACTTTGCTCACGAGATACTCTCACCGAAAAACCACATAATGAAAACCTACCACGCCACCCTTGAAAGGCCCGTCACTCTCGATGACATAAGAGCCTTCAGAGAGGGTATCGAGCTTAAAGACGGCACCCTTTGCCTTGAAGCTGAAGTGAAAGCACTCGACAGTGATACCCCTATGGCAGAAATTAAAATCTGCGAGGGTAAGTATCATCAGGTCAAGCGTATGTTTGCCGCTCTCGGGAATAAGGTA
>JAZSGK010000252.1:0-12800 GCA_045532695.1 Acutalibacteraceae bacterium | reverse complement strand
CGAGATGTACAAAGCGTATAAACAGAGATAGAGGAGCGGTCACTTCATATAAAAAGCTGTTTTAAATAGAGACGTGCGGAAAAGAGCCGCTTTAAGGAAAAGAGTAGAAATGTGAAAATTACCGATAGGGAGAGACTTGTTTCTGCTGCAAAGGTGAGCAGGAAATGGTATAGAGTTAAGATATAGATAGAAACTGAAACGGTAATTTTTACTTCTTTCGGCTTTCCCGGGAGAAAGGGCGCTTTTGGTTACTTTTGCGCTCGACTGTGCAAAAGTAACGCCCCTGCGGCGAGCAGTGTAGAGACTGGAAGTTTACGCAAATATAGAGAATAACGGATAGACTTTAAGTTTCGTCGGACTCATCCACCACTTCGTGGTCCCCCTTCCCTATGAGGGAAGGCTTTGTTGAACTTCAAGTTTCGTCAGTAGCAGACCGATTGTTTCATGAAAACAAAAAGCGGCGGGAAAAGAGTTGTTTTTACGTCAACACTTTCCCGCACCGTCAATAATATTAAATTTAAATCACAAACCTTAAATATCTGTTTGTGGCAGGGCTTTGCCCCTCCCTCTTGCGGTTCCAAAAATCGCTCAACGGCTTGGAGCGCCGTGCGATTTTGACCGCTGCGCCATCATCGTCTCGCTTCATCCGCCACTGGCGGCGCTTCGGTGATGATGCCCCGCAAGCTTTTGTAAAAGCTTGACCAAAACTTTCCTTGTTATTATTTGAACATTGCAAGAAGGAAACCTGCCGCTACAGCTGAACCGATAACACCCGCAACATTGGGACCCATTGCATGCATAAGAAGGAAGTTGGCAGGATTATACTTTCTTCCCTCATTCTGTGCAACACGTGCAGCCATAGGCACAGCACTTACACCTGCTGAACCGATAAGAGGATTAACCTTGCCGCCGGTGATAACATAAAGAAGCTTACCTAAAAGAAGTCCGCCAACAGTTGAGAAGCAGAATGCTACAAGACCAAGAACAACAATCTTGAGAGTTTCAGCCTTGAGGAATGTCTGTCCGTTTGTGGTAGCACCAACTGTAAGACCGAGCATAATTGTGACAATGTTCATAAGTGCATTCTGAGCTGTGTCTGAAAGTCTGTCAACAACACCGCACTCCTTGAAAAGGTTGCCGAGCATAAGGAAACCGAGAAGCGGAGCAACTGAAGGAAGAATAAATGCACAGATTACAAGTACAACAACAGGGAAAACTATCTTTTCTACCTTTGATACCTTGCGGAGCTGTTTCATTTCAACCTTACGCTCTTTTTCTGTTGTAAGAGCCTTCATAATAGGCGGCTGAATGAAAGGAATAAGCGCCATATATGAATATGCAGCAACTGCGATGGGACCTAAAAGGTGAGAAGCAAGCTTACCTGTAAGGAAAATAGCCGTGGGACCGTCGGCACCGCCGATGATTGCGATTGATGCAGCCTCCTGGGGGGTGAAGCCAAGAAGAATTGCAATAACAAAAGCAACATAAATACCCAGCTGAGCTGCAGCACCTAAAAGAAGTGACATGGGGTTTGAAAGAAGAGGTCCGAAGTCGGTCATACAACCGATACCAAGGAAAATAATACAGGGGAAAATACTTGACTTAACACCTGCGTATATGAGTCTGAGTACACCGCTGTCATACCAGTGAGCGCCCTCGATTATGTTTGAGGTATCCATAAGACCTGTGGGGTCATCCATAAGTCCTGCACCGGGAAGGTTTGCAAGGAGAATACCGAAAGCAATGGGAACAAGAAGTAAGGGCTCACATTTCTTTGCGATCGCAAAATAAAGGAGTACAAATGAAACAAGAATCATTACGAGATTCTGCCAGAGAAAAGCACCGTCAACAAAAAGTGCCGCAAAACCTGAAGATTCCCATAAACCTGCAAGAACATCACTTATCATCTTATTTGTCTCCTTTCTTTTCGTCTTCTATGAGCTTTATAGACTTGAAGCTGAGTCTCTCAAGGGGGATACCGCTTTTGTTGCTGACAATAGCCATAATAACAGCGGCTTCTTTTTCGTCAGTGCCGATGAGATCTACCTGACCCTGTGCCTGACCGGCTACGGGTGCTGCTGCAGGGGACACTGCCGAGGGGGCAGGTGCAGTCTTTTTCTCAGAGCCTGATGCTTTAGCTTCAATTGCTCTTATTGCCTTTGAAACAAGAATAATAAGGCAGGCAATAATTGCAAGAATGATTATAACTGTTGTTATACCTATAAGAGAAACAGCCAGTGCTTCACCTAAAGGCATCTTCAAATTACTGAGCATTTGAGTTCCTCCCGAATCAATTATGAAGAAAAGAGACTATCAGAAGCGATAGCCTCTTTATCTTTAAGTTTATTTATCTTCTTTATCTTTCTTCTCGGGTAAGCTGTTGAGGGCATTTACAAAAAGAACAATTACTGCTGTTACAACGAAAATGCCGAGCATGCCTTTACCCATATAAGGAAGAGAATCAAGAAAGGCCTGAAAATCAATAGCAAAATTCATAATCTTTTATCCTCCTTGTTTAGCTGAAGAATGTAAGGATAAGACCGCCTGCGATAACAGAAGCAATCTGACCTGAAACATTAACACCGATTGAGTGCATAAGAAGGAAGTTCTGGTTGTCTTCCTCAAGACCCATCTTATGAACAACACGTGCTGACATGGGGAATGCAGAGATACCTGCAGCACCGATCATGGGGTTGATCTTCTTCTTTGAGAAAAGGTTCATGAACTTTGCAAGCATAACACCTGCGAAGGTATCGAAGATGAAAGCAAAAAGTCCGAGACCGATAATAAGTAAGGTGTCAACTGTAAGGAATTCCTCTGCGCGCATACGTGCAGCGATTGTAACACCGAGGAAGATTGTTACGAGGTTTGCAAGAACCTTCTGAGCTGTTTCTGAAAGCGAGTTAAGAACACCGCACTCACGGATAAGGTTACCGAACATAAGGAAACCGATAAGAGCAACAGCATCGGGAGCTACAAGACCGACAATAATTGTAACAACGATGGGGAAAAGAATCTTTGTAAGCTTTGAGGGAGCCTTACCTGCTGTGTTGTCCATACGGATAAGACGCTCTTTCTTTGTTGTGCAAAGCTTGATGATGGGGGGCTGTACCAGAGGTACGAGAGCCATATAGGAATATGCGGCAACCATAATAGCGCCGATATACTTTGAGCCGAGCTCCATTGAAACAGCAATAGCTGTGGGGCCGTCTGCAGCACCGATGATACCGATTGAAGCAGCGTCCTTTATGTCGAAGCCTAAAAGTGATGCAAGGCAGAGAGTAAAGAAAATACCGAACTGAGCTGCCGCACCGAAAAGCATAAGCTTCGGATTTGTAAGAAGTGGCGTAAAGTCGATCATTGCACCGATACCGATGAAAAGAACAAGGGGCATAAGCTCACCGAATTCGTTGTCGATACCGACTCTGAACATTACGTCGATAATATGTTTAGCGCCTGAATTGGGAAGGTTGATAAGAATAGCACCGAAGCCCATAGGTAAAAGAAGAGAGGGCTCCATCTCTTTTTTGATTGCCAGGTAGATAAGCAGTCCACCGATTATCCACATTGCAATCTGCTTCCACTCGAGGGTCGCAAAATTCGCAAGTAAATCAGCCATTTGTTATACCTCCGCAAATCAGATAACAGCGAGAACGTCGTCTGTGTTTACTGTTGCGCCCTTTGAAACAAGAATCTGCTTAACTGTACCGTCGCAGGGAGCAACGATATCGTTTTCCATTTTCATAGCTTCAAGAACCATAAGCACGTCGCCTGACTTGACAGTCTGACCTACGCTTACAGCTACGCTGAGAATTGTGCCGGGCATGGGTGAAGGAATTGTTGTGCCTTCTGCTGAAACTGCCTGAGCTGCAGGTGCTGCTGCGGGAGCAGGAGCTGCTACGGGAGCTGCTGCAGCTGCACTTACGTTTGTTACAACTGCTTCCTGTTCTGTTACTTCAACCTCATAGTTTTTTCCGTTTAAGTTTACTACATATTTCATAATTATTTATCCTCCATAAGTTTGATTGAGTGGAATCTGAGTCTTTCAAGGGGAATTCCTGTTTTATCGGAAACGATAGCCATAATAACTGCGGCTTCCTTTTCTTCAATGCCTGTAAGTACGGGGCCGGTATATACCGGAGATACGGGTGCTGCTACGGGAGCAACCGCTGCGGGTGCTGAAGGAGCCTGTGCGGGAGCCTTCTTTGCGTTTATTGCCTTTGCAATATAAACATAAGCGATGAAGATTACAGCGAAAACCGCAACCGTAATAGCAGGAAGCGGAAGGTCGCCTGCAACAGTAATAACTGTCGGGCCGTCTGCACCGCCGATAACAGCCAGGGAGGAGTCAAGGAGATTTAAGATAGTATTCATCTTTTTCCCCCCTTATGCTTCTCTGATTGTGTACTTGAAGGTGTTCTTTGCCTTTTCGTCACGCTTATCAAAGAATGCTTCTGCCTGAGTCGGGAAGGCAATATATGAAAGAACGTCTTCGTCGCTCTTTGCCTTGTCGCCGATTTCAGCCTTAGCCTTTTCAAAGTAGGGCTCAAGTGTATCAGCAAAACGGCAGGTTACGGGCTGTTCGTCACCGAGAATTTTCTTTGCCAGTTCAGCATTTACTTCGCCGGGAGCCTTGCCGTAGAAACCGAAGAAGTAGTTCTTGATTTCCTTTGAGATGTTCTTGTATCTTTCACCTGCGAGCACGTTTGATGTTGCCTGAACACCAACCATCTGGCTCATGGGAGTTACAAGAGGAGGATAGCCTAAGTCTTCTCTTACTCTGGGCACTTCTGCAAGCACCTCTTCAAACTTATCAAGCTTGCCTGCAGCTGTAAGCTGTGCAACAAGGTTTGAAAGCATACCGCCGGGTACCTGATAAACAAGAGCGTCTGTATCTGTTGCAAGAACAACGGGATTGAGAAGCTTGCTTTCGAGAGCCTTTGCTCTGATGGGCTTGAAGAAGTCATTGATCTTCTTGAGTGTTTCCATATTTACGTCAACCTCATAGCCCTGCTGCTTGAGTGAGTAAACAAGAGTTTCCGTAGGAGGCTGTGATGTACCGCCTGAGAAGCATGAAATAGCAGTATCGATTACATCTGCACCTGCTTCAACAGCCTTCTGGAGTGTGAGGGCACCGAGACCTGTTGTTGAGTGTGTATGAACAACGAGGGGAAGCTTGACCTCAGCCTTGATAGCCTTGACAAGATCATATGCTTCCTGAGGGCCCATAATACCTGCCATATCCTTGATACAGATTGACATAACGCCCATCTTTTCCATATCCTTAGCGAGCTTGACATAATTTTCAAGTGAATGGATAGGAGAAAGTGTATAGCAGATTGTGCCTGAAGGATGTGCACCGCACTTGAGTGTTTCGTCAACGGCAACCTCGATATTGCGAAGGTCGTTGAGGGCGTCGAAGATACGGATAATATCAATACCGTTTTCAACTGATTTTCTGATGAATGCTCTTACAACATCATCAGGATAGTGCTTATAGCCTAAGAGGTTCTGTCCTCTTAAAAGCATCTGAAGCTTTGTATTCGGACAAGCCTTGCGGATCTTTCTGAGTCTTTCCCACGGATCTTCATTAAGGTAACGAAGACATGAGTCGAAAGTTGCACCGCCCCAGCATTCCAGTGAATAATAGCCTGCTTTATCAAGCTCACCGAGAATGGGTTCGAAATCCGAGAAAGGCATTCTTGTTGCAATAAGTGACTGGTTAGCGTCTCTGAGAATTGTTTCTGTAAATTGTACTTTCAAATTATCACCCCATGTGTTATTTTTTCAAAAGCCGGAACATCAAATCCAAACTTTTCGCTATTTTATATCATACACAAAAATCAATTTTATTTCAAGGCATTTTAAGTTTTTTTGATAATCTTTAGTAGTTTGCTCAACTTTATTGGTAAAAGTCTTTTCTTTTTATGGAAAATGTTGTCATTTTTCTCTGCTGAATTATAGTATTTGACATTGATAGCGTCTGATGATAGAATATTGGGAAAGCATAAGCTTACAGGGGAGAGAAAAACCAATGAACGGGAATAAGAAAAACTCAAATAAGATTTTAAGCAGTGCCCTTACCCCAAAAAGTATAAGCATTCTGCTGGTCTTTTCTTTTATTGTTACGGTGCTCGCTTTCGGTGTAGCATATAACGAGCATCAGAAGGTGACAGCGCTGTCTGAGAAATATGATGAGGCAATAGTAAAAATCAACAACTGCGAGGCAGTGCTCACAGCCCTGGTAAAGCAGATGGAAAATGGGTCCGTCAGCGATGTTGTCATGCCGACCACCGAAGAAGCTCCGTCGGTGGAAATCACCGATGTGCCGGAAGAATCCTATACAGAATCCGCATATGAAAATGTCACTGTTACTGAAAATAAAGCTCCCACATCTGAAGCTGAGCAATCACAAAAGACGACGCAAGCCGAAACAACAACCGCAAAAACACCGAGCTCATCGGGGCCATATTTCGTAACTCAGAGCGGCAAGAAATATCACGTAGCTTCCTGCTCGTATCTGAGCAAATCGAAAATCCCCATATCTGCTGACAGAATCAAGGCAGAGGGCTATTCACCCTGCTCGAGATGCATCAAGTAAATCCGGAATTATGAATTCGGAATGCGGAATTGCGTTTTAGGTTGTACAGGGAGATACTTTTAACCCGCCAAATATACAAATCCACCTGTTCTTATAAAGTCAGGTGGATTTTTTCAGTCGGGCAGGCGGCTCCATAGCCGGATCCCCCGGGGGATCCGGCCCAGCGACAGTGTCGCTGCAAATCGCTCTGCGAGCGATTTGATGGAGCCGCAGCTTCCCTCTTCATCAGATTAAATAATCACTGCCGCCGTATCAATGCGACCTCTGCGGGCAGAGAGCCTTTTCCCGAAACATCTTCCCCGCAATTCATAATTCATAATTTATCTTGTGAGCACTCCGCCGTCGGCATATAAAAGCAGTAAAATATCTCTTTCTTCACCGCTGAGCTTGTCTATATAAACAAGGACCTCCTGTCCTTTTTTATCCTTGCATCTGAATTCGTAACAGCATGCCTCTTTGCCTGTATCAAGGGGTATTACGGCAACTTTTTCAGATAAAATTTTAAGGTCATCGGAAAGAATTTTTCTCGCCTCGTCCAAGGTGATTTTTTCCCCGTAAATATCACGCTTGCCGTGATTCATAAGATAGCCTCTCGCATCTGCCGAAAGTATGTCTCCGCTGTCCAGAGCGACACTGACTTTTATAAGGTCGCTGTAGTGGATTATGCCGTCAGTTATATATGCGAAGTTGACAGTACACACACCGTCGAAAATTGAATAGTAACTTTCCTTAAGAGACGTATAGCCTGCCTGCTTAAGGAATTTTTTTGCTCTGCGTATAGCCTCTTCACTGCTTATAGTTTCTTCGCCCGTATCCCCGTGACTTAACATATAACAAAGCTTTCCGCCTTTCTTTGTAAGAGCTATTCCCGAGTCACCCTTACTGAAGCAGTAGAGCTCAATCTGCGAATTCACGTCTGCTTCTTCTCTGAGGCTTCCGGGACTTGTTTTCATAAACTCTGCAGCAATTTTTTTCGCTTCGTCTTTTGTTATTTCATCAAGGCTTTTCAACATTTTTCCGCCCTCTTTGTTGAGAATGTTGTCAGCAAAAGGGCCGTCATAAATAAGTGTAGGATAATCTGCAAGACTCTGCTCTGCATCTGTCATAGAGTCAGAAAAGCTCTCAGGGGACTCCGCCGAAGAAAGTGAGAGGGTGCTTTTATTCACCTCATTTACCACACTTCCGTCGAAATTGCCTTCTCTTATTCTGCCTAAGCTTTTACTCAGGCTCTGAGCATATTCAAGAAGGGAAGCAAGACTTTGCTTCTGCTTTGCAGAAAGAGAAAGCTTGTCCTGATTTTTTATTGCCGAAAGAGTGAAGGCACCTATTTGTGACAGAAATTTATATATCTCCTCGGTTATGATATTTTCGTCTGTCAGCTGACTTAGGGATATCTTTGCACAGGAGGCTTCTCTTGTAAGGTCATTACCTATATCCGAGAGCATTTTACCCGTTGAACAGTAGGCGCCTTTCTGCAGGCTTACTGTAATATTATCGAGGCTTTCGCATAACTCCCCAAGAGCTCTTTCATAGGCTATCTCCGTGACGAATTTATATTTCTGTGCCTTATTTGCATAAACAGCCGTACTCACCGTCAGCACTGCGCAGGCTACACTTAAAAAGCTGATTGCCCTTATAAAGTGCTTTTTCTGTCTCAGATTCATATACATTTCCCCTTTAATGTTGATTTTATTGAAATTAACTAAAATTATTTTACGAAGTATTCACAAAAATATCCCTAATTTTTTATTTGATTCATTGCATAAATTACTTATTTATAGTATAATGTATGATGATTATTATGAGGAGGTATGCCCATTGACAGCTTATCTTGATAACAGTGCTACAACAAAGCCCTGTAAAAGTGCCAGAGAAAATATCATAAAGGCTATAGACGAATGTTGGGGTAATCCCTCTTCCCTTCACTCTAAGGGTATCGATGCCGAGATGCTTTTACTTCAGAGCAGACGTGCTCTCGCAAATATACTTTCCTCAGATGAAAAAGAAATTTATTTCACAAGCGGCGGTACAGAAAGCAATAACATCGCAGTTTTCGGTGCTGCTTATGCAGGCAAACGAAAAGGTAATAAAATTATCACCTCAGCTATTGAGCATCCGAGCGTACATAAATGCTTTGATAAGCTCGAAGGCGAGGGCTTTGAAGTAGTAAAGATTCCCGTTGACAGCAAGGGTCTTATAGATTTGTCCGCACTGGAAAACCAAGTCGATGAAAAAACTGTACTTGTCAGCATTATGGCAGTCAACAACGAGGTCGGTACTATCGAGCCTGTGCAGGAAATAAAGAATATCGTCAAGCGCAAGAATTCTCCCGCACTCATTCACGTTGATGCTGTGCAGGCATTCGGCAAGGTGCCTATAAATATAAAAAAGCTCGGTGCAGACCTGCTGAGTGTTTCTTCCCATAAAATTCACGGACCCAAGGGTGTCGGTGCTCTGTTTATAAAAAACGGCACTAAGCTTTCACCGAGAGTTTTCGGCGGCGGTCAGGAAAAGGATATACGCCCCGGCACTGAGCCTATGCCGGCTATTGCAGGCTTCTTCGGTGCAGTTGAGGAGCTTAAAATCAAAGACAGCCTTGAAAAAGTCACAAAACTCAGAGATGATTTTGTAAGTGAACTCCGCAAGCTGGACGGTGTTATCATCAACAGCCCCGATGATGCACTTCCCTATATTGTCAATATCTCCCTTGAGGGACTTCGCTCAGAGACAGTGCTGAATCTTCTCTCTGGTATGGGCATATATGTTTCCTCAGGCTCAGCCTGTGCAAAGGGACATAAAAGCCACGTGCTTACAGCTATGGGACTTGATAACAATATAATCGACTCCTCACTCAGAGTCAGCCTTTCGAGATTTACAACCAAGGAAGAGCTCGACTATTTCGTCGAGGGTATAAAAAAAGCAATGACCACCATTATGAAGAGGTAAAAAATGAAAGAAGTATTACTTGTAAAAAACGGAGAGCTTGCTCTGAAGGGTCTCAACAGAAGCACCTTTGAGGACATACTCGTTAAAAATATGAAAAGACGACTGATGAACAGTGTAGGTAAATTCCGTTTCACAAAGTCTCAGTCAACAATTATTGCAGAGCCATGCGAAGATGATATCGACTTTGACGAGGCAGTAGAAACCCTCAGAAAAGTTTTCGGTATCGCCGCTTTCTCCAGAGCTGCAGTAACAGAAAAGGATTTTGACCTTATAAAAAAGGTCACCCTCGAATATCTGGGTGATGAGCTCAGAAGCGTAAAAACCTTCAAGGTAAATGCAAAAAGAAGCGACAAGCGCTTCCCTATGACTTCACCCGAAATCTGCCGTGAAGTCGGTGCACACCTTTTAAGAAATATCAGAACCTTATCCGTTGATGTCCACAACCCTGACATTATCGTTACCGTCGAAGTAAGAGACAACAATGTCTTTATCCACGGCAACCAGATAAAGGGTGCAGGCGGTATGCCCGTCGGCTCTGCAGGCAGAGTTGCACTTCTTGTTTCCGGCGGTATCGACTCACCTGTTGCAGGCTATATGATGTCAAAAAGAGGTCTTCAGCTTACAGCTATTCATTTTGCGGCTCCTCCTTATACAAGCCAGAGAGCAGAAATGAAGGTAAGAGATCTTGTTTCAATCGTTGCAAAATACTCAGGCAGAGTGAATTTCGCCGTAGTAAACTTCACTGAAATTCAGGAAACAATAAAAGAGAAATGCCCCGAAGATCTTTTCACAATCATTATGAGAAGACTTATGATGAAAATAGCTATAAAACTCGCAGAAAGAGATACCTGCGGTGCTCTTGTAACAGGCGAAAGTCTCGGCCAGGTAGCTTCACAGACTCTCGGCGCAATTGCCTGCACAGATGCGGCAGTGAATATGCCCGTTTTCCGTCCTCTTATCGGTATGGACAAAGACGAAATCATCACTATCTCAAGAAAAATCGGTGCATTTGAAACATCAATTCTTCCCTATGAGGACTGCTGTACTGTCTTTACTCCCAAGCACCCGAGAACAAGACCTACACTCCGGCAGATTGAAGAAGCTGAAAGTGCAGTAGAATGGGATGAAATGATTGAAAGAGCTATCGAAGGCGTAAAATACGAATCAGTAGATTGATTTACTTTTGAAAGAGGTCAGCTTTATGAACTGTGAACTTATAAGTGTCGGCACAGAAATACTTTTAGGCGATATACTCAATACCAATGTGCAGTATCTTTCCAAGGCTCTTGCTTCTATCGGTATCGGTGTAACTCATCACTGCACCGTAGGCGACAACAAAGAAAGACTCACCGATGCACTCAGCACCGCCTTTAAAAGATGCGACACCGTTATTCTCACAGGAGGTCTCGGGCCTACACCCGATGATCTTACAAAAGAAACCTGCGCAGAATATTTCGGCAAGGAACTTTATACTGATGACAAAATACTTGCAGAAATCGAAAGCTATTTCCGATCCAAAAATATCACAATGCCCGAAAGCAACAAAAAACAGGCTCTTGCGCCTGAGGGCAGCATCATTTTAGAAAACCGCAACGGTACAGCACCGGGATTCATTATGGAAAAGGACGGTAAGACCATTATCATTCTCCCGGGTCCGCCCAAAGAGATGATTCCCATGTACCGCGAAAGTGTAGAGCCTTATTTTAAAAAGTTCACAAGTGAGGTTATCCTCTCAAAAAATATACGCACCTTCGGCATAGGTGAAAGTGCTATGTCGGAAAAGGTGGAAGATTTACTCTCGGGCAGTAATCCCACAGTTGCTCCCTACGCCAAAAGCGGTGAAGCTCTTCTGAGAGTTACCGCTAAGGCAGAAAGCGAAGAAGAAGCTGAAAAGCTTATGGTTCCCGTGATAAATGAAATCGAGTCAAGGCTTGGCGACTATATCTACGGTGTTGACTGCGGCAGTATTGAAGAAGCCGTAGCAAAGCTTCTCATTGAAAGACATCAGACAGTAGCCTTTGCAGAAAGCTGCACCGGCGGACTTTGTGCCAAGAGACTTACGGATATTTCCGGTGCAAGTGAAATTTTTCACTGCGGAGTGGTTTCTTATTCCAATGACATCAAGCATAAGGTTTTAGGCGTAAAAGAAGAAACTCTCTCAGAGTACACTGCCGTAAGTGAGCAGACAGCGGCAGAAATGGCAAAGGGCGTAAGACTTTTAGGCGGCGCAGACTACGGCGTCAGCATCACAGGCTATGCAGGTCCCGGTGACGATGAAGAAGTCGGCACAATTTATATTGCCGTAGCAAGTGAAAAATCTGTCCGCGTCAAAAAGCTTCAGACGGGTCACAGAGGTGCTTCCTGCCGTGACTATAACCGCCATGTTGCTTCCTCAAACGCTTTCAACGAATTAAGACTTACTATTCTCTCGGAATGAAAATATCCGATTAATAATATATAAAGGAAAATGCAGAATGAGAAATATTTTTGAAGACGATACTTTGCCATCGGGCGCAGACAAACCCCCCATAATTAAAGGCAGCAGTAATAAGAATATGCCCTCAAGACCAAAGCCTCAGGTTACTCTGCCTCCCAAACAGCAGGAAAGGCAGGCAATGCAGCAGTTTTATGCTCCTGTGGCCCCTCAGGGTCAGCCCGGTCCTCAGCCGCAGCCTATGCCTCAGGGTGTACCTCAGCAGCCGGTCTATCAGTATATTCCCGTTAATCCTCAGTATCCGCCTCAGGATCAGTCCTATCCTCAGCCCGGTGTCGCTTATTATCCGGTATTCGATCCTAATACTCAGCAGCCGGTTTATCCTCAGCAGATGCCTGTGCAGTATGTGCCCTACGGTGCTTATCCTCAGGCTCCTCAGCCGCAGGCACAGCCCGAAGCACCAAAAGACGAATACAACCCCGGCACAAGAGTTCTTTTCCAGAGCCCCGACTTTGAAAATAAAGACGGCTCCTCATTTAACGGCAATGTAGGTGTGGATTTTGCAGACTCGGTGAAAACCTCTTCCGCCTCTGAAAGCGTCGAGGCCGATGAAGAGGCTCCCGAACAGAAAAGCTCTGTTGACTATGAGGAGGTTTCAATTGACACCGTAAGAAAGCCCACTATCAAAAAGGCTCCTGTCATAAAAACAGAAACTCTTTCAGAGGAAGATCTCTATACCGACAGCAATACGGGCGATATAAGCTTTGCAGCCTATAATGCAGTAAAACCTGCTCTCGAGGTTGAAGAATTCGAAGAGGA
>JAZSGK010000116.1:0-4227 GCA_045532695.1 Acutalibacteraceae bacterium | reverse complement strand
ATAGAGAATCCTCCTTACACTCACACTATATCTTTTCCGGCCTCTGTTTGCAACAGTTTTTCGGTATGCGGTAATTTTTACGGATTATTCGGCAAAATAAAAGTGGCGGGAAGAAACCAATCTTCACCGCCACAGTCAGTCACGCTACATTGTTATTTCGCTCGCCGCGAGGCATTACTTTTTCCTGTCGCAGAAAAAGTAAACAAAAACGCGATGTTATTTGCTTTTATCCAGTTCTTCGCAGGCAAGGGTCGCAGCCACTGTGCCGTCTGCTGCCGCAGTTGTCAGCTGTCTGACTAATTTCTTTCTGCAGTCAGCTGCACCATATATACCCGCTCTTACCTTGCAGGTCTCGTCAGCCAATACATACCCGTATTCGTCAAGAGGCAGTATATCCCCGAATTCTTTAGTCGCAGGCACCTGCCCGATAGCAAGAAAAAGTCCGTTGACGGCAATCTCACTTTCTTCCTCTGTCTTTACATTCTTAACTTTTACGCTTTTGAGAATCGGTGCAGCCGTCGCCGATACGAGAACACTGTCGAGGATAAACTCGACATTTTCTTTTTCTCTGAGCTTTTCCACAAGACTTTCTTCAGCTCTGAAGGAGTCTCGTCTGTGGACAATATAAACCTTTTTGCATATCTCAGCTAAATAGAGCGCATCCTGCACCGCCGTACTGCCACCGCCCACAACCATAGTGTCACGGCCGCGAAAAAAGTTTCCGTCACATACAGCACAATAGGACAGTCCTCTGCCGATAAGCTCTTTTTCATTTTCGAGCCCCGACTTTCTCGGCTCTGCACCAAGAGCAAAAATTACCGCTTTTCCTTCATATTCACCCTTGTTGGTTGTAACTTTTTTTATCTCGCCGTCAATAACTTCATTGACACTTTCATTTATGAACTCACAACCGAAAGCCTCAGCCTGAGAGCGAAGATTCATAGAAAGCTCTGCACCGCTTATATTTTTAAATCCGGGATAGTTTTCAACGGCGTGGCTCTGACTTATCTGCCCACCGTAGCTTTTTCTTTCGAAAAGAAGCACACTCTTACCGCTTCTGCCTGCGTACACTGCCGCTGTAAGTCCGGCTATTCCTCCGCCTATAATAATTATATCTTTCATACTTATTACCTTTCTTTTGTCATTTTTCTTTTATTTTATCACAAACTAAAAGAAATTAATATATGTAACAAAAATTTTTCAATTTTTCTTATTAAAAAATCATTTATTATGGAAATTCTCTTTTTCATGTGATATAATGTTTTAGAATGTGTAATTATGCTCATTTTTAATACATACTTTTTTTGAAGAAAGGAAGTAATGCGTTTTGAATAAAACCGTATGCGGTCTTAATATAAACTATACCGAGCGTGGCGAAGGCGATATTGTTGTGCTTCTTCACGGCTGGGGAAGTAACATAACTCTCTTCAATCAGGCTATTGCTATACTTGAGAGAAAATATAAGGTTCTCGCAATGGATATGCCCGGTTTCGGCGAAAGCGAAGAGCCCAAAGAGCCTTGGTGTGTTGACGACTATGTTGACTTTGTCCTGGAATTCTTAAAGGACTACAATCCCCATAGGATAACAATTTTAGGTCACTCCTTCGGCGGAAGAGTCATTATCAAAATGTGCTCAAGAGAGCTTCCCTTCGAGATTGAAAAGGTTATCCTTGTGGACTCGGCAGGTGTGAAGCCTAAGAAGACCTTTAAGCAGAAAACAAAGCAGAGCATCTACAAGGCTACCAAGAGTATTTACTCTTCCGATGTGGTGCAGAAGATGTTCCCCGACGCTTTAGAAAATCTCAGAAAAAGAAACGGCTCCGCCGACTATAACGCCGCCTCACCTGTTATGAGACAGACTCTTGTAAAGGTTGTAAATGAGGACCTGACAGAGCTTATACCAAATGTCAAGGCTCCCACACTTCTCGTCTGGGGTACTCTTGACGATGCGACACCTCTTTCCGACGCCCTTCTTATGGAAAAGCTTATGCCCGAGGCAGGTCTCGTAAAGTTTGAGGGTGCAGGTCACTACAGCTTCCTTGAGTGTGCTCCTCAGTTCGGCAGAGTACTCGCAAGCTTTATGAATATCAATCTGTAATTTGAAAGGATTTCTGATATGGCTACTGTTTTAGTTTTTATGTGTATGGCACTGTTTTTTGTAAGTACGGCTATGGCTGTAATTGACTCGGTGCATTTCTTCCAGCTCAACTCCTATCGCTTTGATACCCACACAAAATGGATAAGAGAAAACAGCCGTAAATATCTCACCCACAACATCATTTCGGTTTTAATGCTGATAGTTGTTTTCATTCCTGTAAATCCAATTATAAAAGCTATCGCTCTCGAGGTGCTTTTCATTATCTCACTGCCCTCAGAAAAACCGAAAAAGGCAAAGAAGCCCCTTGTTTATACCCCAAGAGTCAAGCGTATGCTTTTCACTTGCATACTTCTCACAGCTATAGTTCTTGTCCCCACAACAATAAAGGGGCTTACAACCTCTCACGAAACATATCCCCTCTTTGCAATGGTTATGATTTATGCCCTTGCTCCCTTGGTAATACTTCTTGCAAATCTCATAAACAAGCCCGTAGAGCTCAGCATCAATCAGTATTACACCAATGATGCGAAAAAAATGCTCCGTGCATGCCCCGACCTTAAGATTATCGGCATCACAGGCTCCTACGGTAAAACAAGTGTAAAATATTATCTGACAACTCTTCTCAGAAGCAAATACAATGTTCTTATGACTCCCGAAAGCTACAATACTCCTATGGGCGTTGTAAAGACTATCCGCGGCTCACTTAAGGCAACTGATGAAATCTTTGTATGCGAAATGGGTGCAAAGTGGGTTGGCGATATCAAAGAGCTCTGCGATATTGTACATCCCCACCACGGCATTATCACGTCAATCGGCCCTCAGCACCTGGAATCCTTCAAGACCCTCGATGCTATCAAGGGTACAAAGTTTGAACTCGCTGATGCACTTCCCGAGGGCGGTATGCTTTTCCTCAACGGCGACGATGAAAACATCGCTGACCACAAGGGCGACAGAAAGCATATTTCATACAGTCTCGAAAACGGCGACTACTCAGCTTTTGATATTTCTGTATCCGAGAGAGGCACTACCTTCAAGGTTAAGGCCCCCAACGGCGAAACTCAGGAGTTTTCAACAAAGCTTATCGGCAGACACAACGTACTCAATATTGTCGGTGCTATTGCCGTCAGCCATAAAATGGGCATTGAACTCAAAGACCTTCGCTCAGCAGTAAGAAAGCTTGAGGGTGTACCCCACAGACTTCAGCTCAGTGATAAGGGAAATATGACTATCATTGACGACGCCTACAACTCAAACCCCAGCGGCACAAAAGCAGCTCTCGAAGCACTTTCACTCTTTAACGGTTATAAAATTCTCGTTACTCCCGGTATGGTTGAGCTTGGCAGTAAGCAGGACGAACTCAACAGAGAATTCGGACAGAACGCCGCCGATGTCTGCGATTATGTTGTACTCGTAGGCGAAAAGCAGGCTGTACCCATAAAAGCAGGATTACTTGACAAAAACTATGATGAGAGTAAAATATATGTTGCTTCGGATATAAACGAAGCTCTCCGTCACGTTTATGCTCTTAATTCTCAGGGCAAAAAGAAGATTGTGCTTCTTGAAAACGATTTACCCGATAACTATTAATCTTTCAAAAAGGTGTGATATATTATGAAAATCAAAGTCGGTGTGCTTTTCGGCGGTAAAAGCGTCGAGCACGAAATTTCAATTATCTCTGCCATTCAGGCAATAGGTTATTTAGACAGAAACAAGTATGATGTTATTCCCATCTACATAACAAAGAACAACGAATTTTATGTAGGTGAAGAGGTCGGCAAAATCGAAAGCTATACTGATATAAACACCCTTATCAAAAACTCTCAGCGTGTTATTATGGTCAGAGACGATAACAAGGTCAACCTCATAAAGTACCCTCAGAAGATGTTCTCAAAGGGTGTTGTTGACTATATCGATGTTGCTTTCCCCGTTGTTCACGGCACAAATGTAGAGGACGGCACACTTCAGGGCTTCCTAAAGATGTTCAACATTCCCTATGTTGGCTGTGATGTGCTTTCTTCAGCAGTCGGTATGGATAAGTATGTAATGAAAACCGTACTCAAGGATAACGGCATCCCCGTACTGGACTGCAAATGCTACACAGCAAAGCAGTACGATGAAAACGAAGAGGC
>JAZSGK010000073.1:0-2923 GCA_045532695.1 Acutalibacteraceae bacterium | reverse complement strand
TCGGTGCAGAGTGATATCATAATTGTGAATAACCGGCAAAGAAAAAATGCCGTTTTCAGAAAACAAAAGGAGTGATTTTTTATGAAGAAAATCGTCGCAATGCTTCTGAGCGTATTGATGCTAGTTAGCTTTTGCATGCCTGCCACAGCAGGTCTTTTCAGTAAGGACGAGGCTGTTTTAAGGCTGATTGTCCCCGAAAACTGGGAAATGACAATCGGTGACAGCAGAACAGTTGATCTTGCTGCAGATAACACCTCAAACGCCGCTCAGTGGTCTGCGGACCCTGCCGAGGTTGCGTCAGTAGATGCTTTTGGCCGAGTAACAGCACTCAAAGAGGGTGAAGCTGTTATCACTGCACAGAATGCAGAGGGTTACACAGATTCAGTTTCACTTAAGGTTGTTAAGGAAGCAACCAAGCTCGAGCAGAAGCTCGCTAAGGTTGACTATGCTCTCGGCGCAGTCAAAGAGAATGACGTGCTTCAGAAGGTTGTTACAAGATACGGCCTTGATGATGAGAATGTACCCGCTGAGGTTAAGGATTCATCAAAATATGCTGATGCTCAGACTGCTACAACAGCTGACGGTGCAGTATGGACAATCACAAACTACGGTGTTCTCCGTACTGATGAAAATGCATCAAACGAGAGAGACGTCGAGCAACGCTTCATGGGTGACAGATATTTCTACAGCAATGACACAGGCGACGGTAAAGTCCTTGCAATTTTTGCTGACGGCAAATACGGCATCTGGACAGCTATGGCTGAAGGATATTCGCATATTGAAATGCTTGAAATTAACGGCACAGAAAAAGCTGCTATGCTCAATAAGACAACTCACGATATCGTTGCAAGAAGAGGTATGGTTTCAAATGCATATCTTATTGACGGTGAGTGGAAGCCTGAAGAATCAGACAATGACGGTCTCTGGACTTCAATGTACGGTGCAGGCGAGCTTATGCGCTATGCTGTAATGAAGAATGATCCCAATGCAACTCCCGAGCAGATTGCAGATGCAAAAAGAACAGCAACTCTTTCCACAGAGGCAGTTCTCTTCCTTACATATGTTTCAATGAGAGAGGGCGAGGTAGACAGCTATGTCCGCGCTCAGAGAAACGGCTCTGTTGTTGACCTTGAAACAGGTAAATACTACACAAGTGAAGCTCTTATCAAAGAGGGCGATATGTCACAGTATGTGCCTTTTGAAAGCCCTGCAATGTGCTTTGACAAGATGCAGAATAAGTACCTTCGCTTCGGTGTTACATCGTATGTTCAGGACAAGGACAACCTTGCTCTCGTAGATCCCGACAGCTGGAAGAATCCTCTGGGTGACGAAAGCGGTACAGAATATGCTAAGAGAACAAGACTTCTCGAAGGCTTCTGGGCAAGAACATATTCATTCAAGGACGAAAACAGCGATATAGACTCATTCGCTTATTGGACTCACAACGGTGACGGTACCGCAACAGGTATCTCAACAAAGACCTACGGTGACGGCAGCGACTTCCTGCTTCACGGCGAAAACTACAGAGGTCTTGAGGTAAACGCTACAGGCGAAATCCCCGAAAGACTCTGGAATGACCTTATCGGTGCAGATTATGATATAGATGATATCTTCTATAAGGGCGACACAAGCTCCGACGAAATCATCGGTCACCTCTTCCTTTATAAACTGGCTTATGATATTCTCGGCCCCGAAGACCCCGAGCTCAAGGCTATCCTTGAAAACACTATGTCAAAGTTTGCTCAGCATCTTTCAGACAACAGCTACTGTATGGTTGACGGTTCAGGTCAGCCTACAACATGGGCTAAGTTCTCAAGAACTTATTTCCACAACGGCCAGGTACTCGGCGGTGCGCCTCTTAATGCACTTGTTCTTCTTACAGCATTCAAGGTTGCAGCGTACATCACAGGTGACCAGAAATGGGAAGACGAATACAGAATGGCAGCTCTCGATGAGCAGTATCAGTATGCAGAGATTATGACTCAGGAACTTGAAAGATACGAAATGTCAATCCTCGAGTTTGTGAATGACGTTTCAGAGATTCTCGGCTTCATTTTAAGACCTCTTGTAGGTACAGAGCTCTTTAAGACAATTTACCGTCTTATTCTCAATCACTCTGACGAAGAAATGGCTATGCTCGGCTTCTACACTCTCTTCCAGCTTGAAGATGATGAAGAGCTTCTCGGCTATTACAGAGAGGCTATGGACGATTGGTGGTACTCGGTAGGCTGCAGTGAAAACCCCTTATGGTACTATATTTATCAGCTTGCATATCCCACAGAGGCAAAGAAAGACAACTACGGCAATGACCTCTTGGAGGTTGCAGCTTGGCAGCTTTCACGCCATCCTATGGATTTAAGACGTTTCCTTGCATCAAACGCAAACAGAGATGATATTGCTGAATTTGATCTTGATGATATTGGCATCGGCGGAACAAATGCACTTTCATTCGATCTTAACGGTTATGTGCCTATGTTCTGGAACAGCGACAACAAGGTGCTTAAGATTATCGGTATGGTATTCTCACTGGGCAAGCTTGATCTTAAGATTGCTGCTGCTGATGAGAGAACATTCCAGAAGTACAACGCTTCATCATACGAGCTCAACGACTGCTACAATCCCGGTGAGATTGAGGGTTCAACAACCTATTCACTTCCTTATTGGATGGGCAGATATCACGGTATGATTGAAGGTTAAGAAGCAGTAAAGTTCTTTTGATTACTTTTCTTTCAAGAAAAGTAATGCCTGCCCGGCGAGGGCAAAGAAAACAAATCAGACAAAACACTTTCAAAGGGACACGGGTAAAAACTTGTGTCCTTTTTATAATTTTTCAGGTAGTCTCTGCAAAAGGCAGGCCTGCTCACGAGGATACACTCATTCAGAATCTCGTTTGCCTTATCGTTATGCTTATAAACCTCATTAA
>JAZSGK010000176.1:0-6670 GCA_045532695.1 Acutalibacteraceae bacterium | reverse complement strand
AAGAAGCTTAAGTGTCACTCTGGTATCCTCAGCGGCAATGAAATCCACCTGAGAGAGTGTCTCAACAGCTCTGGGTGACATATCGCCAAGGTTGCCTATAGGAGTGCCGACTATATATAAAATTGGTGCCATAAAAAACCTCCGTTTTTTGAATTCGGAATGCGGAATTCGGAATTCGGAATTGCGACCGGCTTTCTGCTATCGGTCAGTTTGTTCCCGCAGAATTAGCGATCACTGATTTATTATAGTGAATAAAATGCAACAATGAGTAAAAGGATGCCATAAATTACAAAACCGATCCCCATTACCCATTCAGTTGTACCTTTGAATTTATGCGGATATGCACGCCAAGGAAACCATTTTACATATACCATTGGCATTTTTTGAAATAAAGGACGTTTTCTTCTTTCCTCATTTTCTGTTCTGTATCGATATTCTCTACCCTTAACTGTATA
Source organism: Acutalibacteraceae bacterium (assembly GCA_045532695.1). GTDB lineage: Bacteria > Bacillota > Clostridia > Oscillospirales > Acutalibacteraceae > UBA6857. Next base: position 6,215 of record JAZSGK010000176.1, on the reverse strand, counting down.
TATATAAACATATTTTGTAGAAACAGGGATGAAACGTCCGTTTTTACCATGAAGACCTCTTACAGTGCTTGAGCTTTTCAAGGTTGCTACTGAAGTCGAAAGGAATTTAGGAAACTTCCCAAGAATTCCAATAAATATATTCCATAGACCTATCAAAAACAGAAAAAATGAAAGATAAATTAATAATTCCATATTTTTATCCTTAAATAATTAAGTTACTTATAATCTCGTTCGCCGCGGGGCATTACTTTTCTTATAAGAAAAGTAATCAAAAAAACTTTACTTACTCTGCGGGCAGAGACTTATTCCTTTATCTCACTCCCCCGCAATTCCGAATTCCGAATTCATAATTCCTAATTCAATGAAAGCCTTCTCCTACCACCTGACCCGCATCACAGACTACCGTAAATGCACTCGGATCTTTATCAGCAGTAAGGCGTAGTATTTCTCTTATCTGTGTTTTTTTTGCCGCACAGAGAATTAAGTTTTTCTCCTTGCCTGTGTAACCGCCTGTTACGGGCAGTACGCTTGCACCTCTGCCTATTTCTAAAAGTATGTCAGTAAGTACGGCGTCTTTTTTTGCTGTGATTATAAATATGAGCTTAGTGTGCTCTCTGCCGTAAAGGACAAAGTCGATAGCTTTTGCTGAAATAAATATGACAATGACGGCATACATTATGCTTTCAATTTCGCCGTAAACTACAAAAGAAAGAGCAATTACAACAAGGTCAAAAATCAGCATTATATTGCCCATTGATAATTCGGGCTTCTTTCTTCTTATGAGCATTGCAATTATATCCGTACCGCCTGTAGTTGCGCCTGTGAGAAACACGAGAGCAAGTCCTGCACCTGAGAGCATTCCGCAGAAGATGCACCCTAAAAGGAGATCCCCTTTATATGGCGGTATCACATAAGCACCGATGTCAATGAGGGCAGTAAAGATAACTGTGCTGACTACGGTTTTAATTAGAAATTTCAGCTTGAGATAGCGAAGTGCCAGGGCAAAAAGCGGAATATTCAGTATCAGTATAACCGTACCGATAGGCAGGGAAAACAGGTAATTGGCAAGAGTACCTATGCCCGTAAGACCGCCCTGCACTATATTGTTGGGTGCGGAAAACATATTTACAGAAATGCTGAATATTGCCGAGCCCGACACAGTAAGAAACAAATCCCACAGTATATTTTTTATCTTCATAAACTACCCACCGTAAAGGCGCAGGTGTTTACTCAGATACGATAATATCAAACAGCTCTCTGAGTCTTTCTTTTTCGCCGCTTAAATAGAGATAGCCGAAAAGTGCTTCAAGACCTGTTGCGTAGTGGTAATCACCCTCGCTTGCATTTTTTGCTTTGTGGTTAGTATGGGCATTTCTGCCACGCTTGAATACACTTATTTCTTCTTCTGTGAGTATGGGCATAATTTTACCCATTGCCTCAGCCTGAGCCGACGCCTTTACCATGGTGGTAGCTTCCTTATGAAGCTTGTTTACAGGTCTGTTGGCCTGGCAGACAAGTCTTTCTCTTACAAAAAGATCAAAGACCGTATCACCGACAAAGGCAAGGTTAAGAGGACTGAGGTTTTTGACGTTAACATCTGAATTTAAAAATTTTTCCATATACATTCCTTTATTCATGAAGCGAAGCTTCAATTCATGGCGTAGCCTATTCATGACCGTCAGGTCAATTCATGCCGTAAGGCAATTCATTCTCGCACCGTCAGGTGCGAACCTCTCCGTCACTACGTGACACCTCTCCTGAGAGGAGAGGCTTGACTCATCCACCGCAAGCGGTCCCCCTTCCCTTAAAAGGGAAGGCTTTATTTGGCTCTTCTATTAGGAGAACTGTCAGCTTTAGCTGACTGAGAGGTCAATTAGTAATTCCTCATTCATTCGTAATTTGCAATCAGTTTACAAACTCGAATTCAAAATCGTAAACACTTACAATATCGCCTTCCTGAATGCCTTTCTCTCTCAGAGCATCAATAATACCGCTGGAAATAAGCACTCTCTGGAAATACTGCAAGGACTCGTAGTCATCAAGGTCAGTACGACAGAGAATTTTGATAAGGAAGGGAGCTTCTACAATATACACATCATCTTCCACTGTAATCTCAAAGCCTGTATTCTGCTTTGCTAAAAGAGTCTCGAGAGGTATCTCTTCACTCTCATAGCGTCTTACAGGCGGCAGTGTACTGAGCATAGCCGCAACAGCGTCGATAACTTCCTTTGTGCCCTCGACTATGGGAGCACACATTTCGAAATATTTGTAGCCCTGCTCTTCAATATAATTTCTGAATTCTTCTCTCTGCTCATCGGTTGCAAGGTCTATTTTGTTACCTACTACTATCTGAGGTCTTTCTGCCAGCTCGGGATTGAAGCGCTCAAGCTCTAGATTAATTTTTTCGAAATCCTCTTTCGGGTCTCTGCCCTCACTACCTGCAACGTCTACAATGTGTACAAGCATTCTGCAGCGGTCAACATGGCGAAGGAAAGCGTATCCGAGACCGACACCGTCACTTGCGCCCTCGATAAGGCCCGGAATATCCGCCATAACAAATGAGTTGCCCTCACCCATTGATACAACGCCTAAAACGGGAGTGATAGTTGTGAAGTGATAATCAGCAATAATGGGCTTTGCCTGACTGACAACTGAAATGAAGCTACTCTTACCTACATTTGGGAAGCCTAAAAGTCCCACATCTGCAAGAAGCTTTAATTCGAGGACAACCTCCCATTCTTCACCGGGAGTGCCACCCTTGGCAAAACGGGGAGTCTGTCTTGTGGCAGTTGCAAAGTGGCTGTTGCCCCAGCCGCCTCTGCCGCCCTTGGCAGCGATGAAGGTGTCATCGTCTGACATATCTGCCATAAGGGCACCGCTTTCTTTTTCCTTTATGACAGTACCTCTGGGCACCTTGATAATAAGGTCTTCGGCCTTTTTGCCGTTACGTCTGCCACCCTGTCCGTCCATACCGTTTGGAGCTTTATATTTTCTTTTATACTTGAAGTCTGCAAGAGTTGAAAGGTTATCGTCAACAACAAAAACAATGTCGCCGCCCTTACCGCCGTCACCGCCGTCGGGACCGCCTGCATTGACAAACTTTTCACGGTGGAACGCTACTGCACCGTTACCGCCGTCGCCTGCTTTGATTTTAATCACGGCCTTGTCTATAAACATAGTATCCGCCTCCTTAGTCTACATAGTTGGGCATAATCAATTAATTATACTATAAACAACAAAAAAATGCAAATGTTTTTGCTTGATATTTCGCAGGGAGTCTGCGGTGAAAACGGCAGGCGGCTCCATCAGACCGCGGAGCGGTCTGCGAAGGGCCCCGCGGGGCCCTTCGGGGCGAAACTCCGTTTCGCCTATGGAGCCGCCGAACTCCCCTCTTCAGCCGACTAAAAAAACGGCGGGCCGAAGCCCGCCGGAAGTACTTATTAACTTCACTCACCCTTAAGCATAACGGGTGCACCTGCATTCTTTCTTGACTTTTCAGCCGCAAGAGCAATGTCGTGGCTGGTTACCGTTGCATCAATAGTGGTAATGTCTGTCAGGTCTGTCTTTTCACCGCAGAGGATTTTTACAAAGCCGTTTATGAGACGGATATCACCCTCAACATGTCCCAGCATATCTGCAGTACCTGTGTGAACCTTGGATTTTTTACCGCCGTAGATTCTCTTTTCGAGCTTCGCACCGTAGCCTATAAGCTCACCCTTTGTGCCCATTACGTGACATTCACGGAAGCATCTGTCCGAAAAAGCTGTCATATTGAGAACACCCACAGCTCCGTTTGCGAAGTTCATTGTTACTGTCTGATAGTCGCATACATCGTTGTCGCAGTGGAATACACATCTGCCGTAGTCGCCGTTCTTTATTGCGTCACGTACTTCCTCTTTGGTGCTTCTGAGCTTACCTGTGAGAGTACGCGGCATATATTTTACGAAGGTTGCCTTGTAGAAGGGGTCGGTTATGTAGAGTCTTTCAGCATCGTAGGGGCAGTCTTTCTTCACTTTGCAGCCGCCCATACAGGTTTTTGCCGCACCCTCGGGAGCACATTCTTTTTTGAAGTATTTCACATCGCCTACCGAACTTACGCATACGCAAGGGCTGTCCATAAACCAGGCGATGAGATCCAGGTCGTGACAACACTTTGCAAGAAGTGAGGGAGTCGATTCCTGCTCACTGCGCCAGTTACCACGTACGAAGCTGTGAGCAAAATGGAAATATCCCACATTTTCAGTGTGCTTGATTGCAATAATATCACCCAGCTCGCCGCTTGCGATAATCTTTTTAATCTTGCTGAAATAGTTGGAGTAGCGAAGCACATGGCATATTATCAGCAGTGCACCCTTCTCTTTTGCAAGGTCACGGAGCTCCTTATACTCCTCTTCGGCACCGCTGACGGGTTTTTCAAGGAGAATCAGAGTGTAGCCTGTCCTGAGAGCTTCTCTTGTGATTTCGTAGTGGCTTGCGTCCTGAGTTGCGATAATGAGCGCATCGGAAATTACACCCTTTGCAAAGAAGTCCTTTGTTGAAAGGTACTGTCTGTCTTTTGGTATTTTGTGGGCAGAACCTATATCATCAAGTGCCTGCTGACGGATATCGCAGATAGAATGGATTTCTGTCTTCGAGCCGTGGAAGCTTTTGAGAAATCTCATATATTCCGAGCCTCTGTTGCCGAGACCTATAACTGAAACTGTTTTTTTCATAATTTTCACCCTTTTATTTTAATCTGAATTTTTACCTGTACTACTCTTCCCCTCAAATCTGCGGAACATTCTCACAAGTACAATAACCGCAATTACTGCAAGGATAATCTCTGCCACAGTCTGTGCCCAGGCAAGTCCGTAAAGAGGGAAGAAATGATTAAGCGTATAAAGCAGAGGTATCTCGAAGATAATCTTTCTGAGTATTGCGAATATGAGAGCCTTTTTGCCCATACCGCAGGACTGGAAAACGCCCACCGCCATAAAGTCCATACATAAAAACGGCAGACTGATACACATACCCTGAAGAAACTTTGAAGAGTAATCAATAACACTGACAGTATCGATGAAGAATCCCGAAATGTTCTTTGAAAACAGGAAGAACAAAACTGTCACCGCCGACATAAGCGAGAGGACAATTTTCGTTGTAAAGAGAAGAAAGGCTTTCATTCGCTTATAGTTTTTCGCCGAGTAATTGTAGCTGATAAGGGGCATTATGCCCTGAGAAATGCCGAGGGCTATCTGCAAGGGTATCATATTTACCTTATGTGAGATACCCATAGCGGCAACTGCATCGGAGCCAAAGGAAGCCGTGAAATTGTTGAGTATAGTCATACCCGTAACATTGAGAAGATTCTGTATTGCTGCAGGGATACCCACAGCACATATGCCGAAGATGACCTTCTTTCGCTTTGACACCATATTGGGTTTAATGCACACAAAGGTGGTTTTTCTCTTGGCAAGAGTCAGAATAATGAAATATGTAAAGGCGAAGGTATTTGAAATAAAGGTCGCAAGACCTGCACCTGCCGCACCCATACCGAGACCCCATGGCATAATGAAAATCGGGTCAAGGATAATATTGAGAATACAGCCGCTCATTGTACCGATACTCGCGTGAAGAGACGAGCCCTCAGAGCGTACCATATATGCCATTACAACATTGAGTATCGAGGGTACCGCGCCGAAGCTTACAGTCCACATGAGGTAATCTGCCGTTGCTTTTCTTGTTTCATCGTCTGCACCCAAGAGAGTCAGGGCAGGACTGCGGAAAATAGTGAATGCAAGGGAAAAGATAAGGGCAGACACAAGGGCACAGTAAAAGCCCGTTGCCGAGCTTTTCCTTGCGGTTTCATAGTCCTTTACACCGAGGGCTCTGCTCATCATACTTGAGGAGCCTACACCGAAAAGATTATTGACGGCGTTGAAGGCAAGGAGTACGGGAGCTGCGAGAGTTACCGCCGCATTCTGCACAGGGTCATTGAGAAAGCCCACAAAAAATGTATCTGCAAGATTATATATGACCATAACCAGAGAGCTTATTACTGTCGGTACGGACATCTGCATTACGGCTTTTGGTATGGGCATAGTTTCAAAGAGTTCGGTTTTAGCCGGATTGCTCATTTTTATATCTCCTTTAATTTACAGAACTGCACCGTCATTTGAAGAACGGCTGATAATATATCTCTCAAGTGCCTCTTCTACCGAGGTCTCAAAGCTGCCGCT
>JAZSGK010000077.1:0-2951 GCA_045532695.1 Acutalibacteraceae bacterium | reverse complement strand
TAAAGGGAAAAATAAATTAAAGTCGGGTGAAATTATGTTTGATATCGTTGAAACGATAGGTAATACTTATTATTATTCTGCATTTTCAAATGTAGGTGTATATAAACTCAGCAAATCAGAGGTGCTGCTCATAGATGCCTGCGACCATAAGAGAATGGTAAAGGGTCTCGACGGAATCCTCGAAAAAAACGGCCTTCGCGTTAAAACTATAATAGATACTCATTGCCATGTTGACCATATAGCAGGTAATAAGTATTTTTATGATAAATACGGCTGTGAGATTTTAGCCTCAAAGGGTGAGCAGGGCTTTATTGCTTATCCTGACAGAGAGCCACGTTTCTATTATAGCGGTATTGATACTGATAAATCAAAAAATCCCTTCTTTATGTCAGACCCCAGCGATGCCGAAGTTCTTACTCCCGAGAACACTCCCGAGGGCTTTGAGATTATCTCACTTCCCGGTCATTCCTTTGATATGATAGGTGTGCGTACCCCCGATGATGTTGTTTTCCTTGCAGACTCGATTCTTTCGAAAAGAACCTGGGACGAATACAAGCTTCCCTTTTTCTATAGTATAAATGAGAGCCTTCAGACTCTTAAGGATATACAGAATATCAAGGCAAAGCTTTTTGTACCCGCTCACGATTCTCCTCTTGATGATATAAGAGAGCTTGCCGAATACAATATTAAGAGTATGAAGCATAAGAAAGAGCTCATATATGATATATGTGAGGGCAAGAGCTTCGATGAGCTTTTCAGCGACCTGCTTGATAAACTTGAGCTTAAGATTATGACACCTAAGTATCCTATGTATGCTGTAATGCTTCGCAACTTCCTGCAGAGCCTTGTGGAAGACGATGCTATTTATGCTACTCTCGAAGATGCGGTTCTTGTTTATCACAGAAAGTAAAAAGATAAAATATAATGTTTAAAGCAACTTTTTAAAGATTTTTTGAAAAAAGTTGCTTTTTTCTATTGACTTTTTTTAGCAGTAGTAGTATATTGATGTTAGTGATTAGCACTCGAAACCATAGAGTGCTAAAACCTAGCAAGAAGGACGGTGAAACAATGGAACTCGGTAAACGTAAAGAAATGATACTCGCAGCAGTTGTTGAGCATTATATAAACACAGGCGAACCAATAGGCTCAAAGATGCTTATGCAGACTCTTCCGATTTCTGTTTCATCGGCTACTATCCGAAACGAAATGTCGGAGCTTTCGGAAATGGGACTTCTCGAACAGCCTCATACCTCAGCCGGCAGAGTACCGTCACAGAAGGGCTACAGATATTATATCGATAACCTGATGAACAGAGACACTCTCAGCGACGATGAGATGTTTATGATGAAAAACGAGCTTGAACGCTCGATGGGCAGCCCCGATAAGCTTTTAGAAAAAGCAGGCGAAATGCTGGCAAAGATGACAGGCTGTGCAGCACTTTCAACAACTCCCACAGATGAGGGTGCGGTTATAAAGCATATCGAGCTGGTGCCTGTCGGAACAAGAATTGCAATGGTGGTTATGATGACCTCAACGGGAATAATCAAAAACGGTATCTGCAAAACCGAAACGGAAATCACCCGTGATATGGTTGATACCTTCTATGATATAGTCAGAGAGTGCTTTATCGGAAAGCCCGTCAGCGACGTGGGTACGGTTATGATACAGACCCTTGTAGCTTCTCTCGGTATCAACGCTCTTGCAATGTCACCCCTGTTTGTTGTTCTTGCCGATATAGCCAATCAGGCACTTCAGGCAGAAATCAGACTTGAGGGTGAGCAGAATCTTCTTCACCACAGAGAATTCGGCAGTGATATCTATGATATGATGCAGTTCTTCGATGAAAAAGATAAGCTTGAAAGAGCTATATCAGATACAGATAATAAGGGACTTCAGGTAATCATCGGTAAGGAAAACAAATACCGCCAGCTTGAAAATTCAAGTATGATTATCGCAAGATACAACGTAGGCGGTCACGACGGCGGTGCAATCGGCATCATCGGACCGACAAGAATAAACTATGCAAAGCTCATTCCGAGTATAGAATATCTGACAGACCTTGTCGGAAAATTATTGACAGACACTTTGGAGGATGAATAATGGCAAACAAAGATAAAGAAAAAGAGACAGTTGAAGCCGCAGAAAATACCGCTGCGGACACTGCCGAAGAAACAGCGGCTGAAGACAGCAGAATAGCAGAGCTTGAAAAAGACCTTGCTGCTGCCAAGGAAGCACACATAAGAACATTGGCTGAATACGACAACTACAGAAAGCGTACAGCCAAAGAAAAAGAAGGCACATGGATAGACGCCAAGGCAAGCTGTGTAAGTGAGCTTCTCCCTATGCTTGACAACTTCGACAGAGCACTCGGTGTAACGGATTCAGATTTCGAGGCCTACAAAAAAGGCGTTGAAATGATCTATCAGGGCTTCTGCGATACACTCAAGAAATTAGGCGTTGAGGCTTTCGGTGAAGAGGGCGACGAATTCGACCCCAACTTCCACAGTGCAGTAATGCATGTAGACGATGAAAGTCTCGGTGAAAATGTACTCGCTCAGGTATTCTCAAAGGGATACAAACTCGGCGATAAGGTTTTAAGACCTGCAATGGTTAAGGTTGCTAACTAAAGCTTATAGCTTTTTAGAATAAACATACAATAATAAAAAAGAAAAAAACTCAATTACATTTTGGAGGTAAATATTATGGCAAAGATTATCGGTATCGACTTAGGTACAACAAACTCATGTGTAGCAGTTATTGAAGCAGGCGAGCCTGTGGTTATCGCAAACGCTGAAGGTGCAAGAACAACACCCTCTGTTGTTGCTTTCTCAAAGACAGGCGAAAGAATGGTTGGTCAGGTAGCAAAGCGTCAGGCTATAACAAATCCTGATAGAACCATTATTAGTATTAAGAGAGAAATGGGTACGTCTTATACTAAAGAGATTGACGGT
>JAZSGK010000030.1:0-3198 GCA_045532695.1 Acutalibacteraceae bacterium | reverse complement strand
CTTATTTTAATTTCGTCGTCTGCTATAAGTATCTTGTACATAGGGTATCTCCTCCTTGCAATGATATAATAACCGCCTATTGTGGACTTTTTGTGTCAGGGAATAAAAAATGCAGAGAAGTTGTTTTCTCTGCATTGATATTTTTCTTCTGTCCTCGCCGGACAGGAATTGCTTTTTTGTAAAAAAGTAATCAAAAAACTTTGCTTATTCTTATAATATACTGTCCAGATCTCTGTAAACCTTTATGCCATCGTCGCCGAACTCGGCAACAATGCCGTTATAAGCACCTGTCTCAAGGACAGCCGCATTCACACTATTGAGATTGCTCAGAGGTGTTCTGCTGATGCCGCCCTCTTTGTTGGTGACAACCGCAAGCTCAGGGCTGAGAGCCTTAACAAAGCCTTTTGTAGTTGAGCCGTCATAGCCGTGATGCCCCACCTTAAGGAGATTGACTTTGCCGATTTCTTTAGCGAGTCTGTCCTCGTCACCGTCATAGTTGTTGATGTCCGCCGAAAGAAAAGCTCTGTATCCGCCTTTTTCTATTAAAAGACCGATTGCATTTTCGTTTTCACCAACAGGCTCGGCAGAGTCCGTATCGGCAGTATTGCAGAACTTAAGAGTGAAGTTGCCGAAAGTGAAGGGTTCTTCGCTGATATCGCTTATGATGGGTACCCCACGCTCATTGCAGGCATTTACCATTTGCTCATAAACTTCCTTGTTGTCCCAATTTACGATTTCATATTCACGGATAACGCTCTCGTCGTACTCTTTGAGATATGCAGTCTTAACTGTTATATCTTCATCGAGGATAAGTGTATCAAATCCGCCGATATGGTCAGAGTGGCTGTGGGTACCGAGTACGAACTCGAGAGTAGCCTTGCCCTTTTCGTCGCCTGCAATCTTTTTTACTGCATCCAAGACATACTCTTCCATACCGTCAAAAACAAGCTCGGGGAAGCCTCTTGGGTTGTCGCTGTCCTCTGCAGCGTCTATGAGGGCGTACTTGCCGTCACTTTCTATTAATATAGCGTCGGAGCCACCTGTGTTGAGGAAGTATATTCTGTCGCCTGCACCGAAGCTTTCGGCAGGGTACAGGGTAACGTCTTTTAAGTTGTTTTTCATATTGACCTCCGGTATAACAATGATAGTCAGTGCAGTTGCAGCAATTGCCAGAATTGCAACCATAGCAGTAAGGATTTTATTTTTTGTTGTCATAGTGAGCACGCCCTTTCTGAGTTTCATTATAGCAACAACTGCATAAGATTGTCAATGAAAAAAGCATACAGAAGTTACGCTGCTCAGTGAGGAAAACGTCTCTGTCGATTAGTGACATCTCCATCAAAGAGGAAGACGAGAAATTAAAATGCGCTGTTGCTTTTCTATTTTGCTGAAAACTTCAAAAAATTCGCTCTATTTTGCGGAAAACGTAATTTACATAGGAGGAATACAGTGCTATAATACTTGCATAAGATAAAAAATCTTAAACACATTTTGAGGAGAATAAAAAATGGAAAACACAATGGTTTACAAAAAAAGAATCAAAATTTACACGGGTATAGCGATAGTAATAAGCTATCTTTTATATCTTGCCCAAAACTACATTTCGATCAGTTTTTTATCCGCCGTCACTCCGGAAGAGGCTATTGCAAATCAGAGCTGGTCAAGCCTGCTTAACCTGGCTTATTTTGCTATAATATTTGCTATGTTCTTCTTTGTGGGTAAAGCGCTGACAAAGGATAAGACGAAAGCTATAATGTATGCTTCCTCAGCTTATCTTTCATTTGCGGCTACAGGTACTATTACAAGCCTGGTATCTAAAGTGTCCAACATTCTTTTGCATATTGGTGCCCCCTTATCGGCTACGGACAGCGCAAATATAATGAACGTTGCAAAATTTTTCTGCGTACCCTTGCAGATAGTGCTTACATATGTTGTCTTCACATCTTTAGAGGGTATAAACGAAAAATTAGGTTCAAGAGGCATCGGCAACTTCGAAACAACCGCAAAGCAGGCTAAAAAGAATTATGTGATTTACTACATACTTTCATTGGTCGTAACCTTAGTTTTTTCAAGCGGAACTTCATTCATTATGGCTTTGCTCGGACCGGAAATGACTTCTAAAAATATTTCTTATATTTTATTACAGATTTCATCGTATATATCAGTAGTTCTGCCTTTGATTATAATTTACTTAATAGGATATCGGTCACAAAAGAGCCATCAGGAAGCTATGGCATTTTCGGCAGTACACTTCCTCGCAATCAGAATAGCAAACCTTATAACAGATCTGCTCACAACAGCTACTTTGTTTGTCAGAAATGCATTTATGCCTGAAGATGTTATGTCAAATACACATCAGTATACAGCTGTATCAAGCATTTCAGGCACTGTAATTTCTGCCATTTCCCTTGTGGGCCTTGTGATTACATTCATTGTGATATTCCGTATGTTCAATACAGTTTTCGCTAAAAAAGAGACAGCCGCTGACGAAGAGACAGAAGAAGCTTCTGCTGAAGAGGAAGCTATGGTAGAAGAATCAGCTGAAGAAATATCAACCGAAGACGCATCTGTCAAAGAAGTATCAGCTGAAGAGGTATCTGTGCAGGAAACTGCAGAATAATATAAACAAAACAAATAATCCACCTGCTCATTTGGAACAGGTGGATTTTATTATTAAGTTGGAGGGGAAGGAGTTGGGATATCGATGGGACTTTCCCGCAATTCCGAATTCCGAATTTATTTTGCAAGCTCGTATGTGTCCTGAGCGATAAGAAGCTCTTCGTCTGTGGGAAGAACAAGAAGCTTGAGTGCACTGTCTTCTGTTGAGATTTCGATTTCTTCGCCGCGGACTGCATTAGCCTTTTCGCAGATTGTTGTGCCGAGGAAGCCGAGCTTTTCAGCAACCCATGTGCGATAGTGGGGGTTGTTCTCACCGATACCGCCTGTGAATACAACAGCGTCAACGCCGCCCATAGCAGCAGCGAAACCACCGATATACTTAACGAGCTGATGGCAGAGCATTAATTCAACAAGCTGAGCTCTCTTGTCTCCGTCCTTTGAACGGCCTTCGATTGTTCTGTTGTCGCTTGTTGCTGTGCCGGGGATTTCATTGTAGTTTTTGTCATACTCTGCTGTAAGACCTAACATACCTGACTTCTTATTGAGAATGTTGTCAACTTCCTTAGCTGAAAGACCTTC
>JAZSGK010000227.1:0-2995 GCA_045532695.1 Acutalibacteraceae bacterium | reverse complement strand
TGACAGGAAACTAACCCGCTGCGGAAACTGCAAACGCAGGCGGGTAGTGACTTTATAAAGAGCAAACGGGTGCGCCATTGATGAACAGCTGATAAAAGACACAAGCCAAGGCGCTTCGGTAAGTTTGCAGTTGCAGGCGGACTAAGGGTACATTAAAAAAGGAAAAAGGCCGTGTCAAGGAAAAAAGGCGATTTTGGATACTTTTGACGCTCGTTTGTGCAAAAGTATCGCCCCGCGGCGAGCGTGTAGGGACTGACTGCTGTATTCAAAATGAATTATGCAGCAGAAATATCCCTTGTAAAACAAAAAACTCTATTGACCTATTGAATGTTATTTGATAAAATATCAAGGTATAGTTTTCTTGCGGAGATGATAACAATGAAGAAAAATACAAAGTCAATGACCGTAACTGCCCATACAGGCTGTGAGGGCACGGCGGACAACTCTCTGGAAGCAATAAAAAAAGGCTATGAAAGCGGCGCAGACATAGTTGAGTTTGACCTGCGCTTTACTAAAGACGGCGAGCCCGTGTTGTCTCACGATGCAGACGGTAAAAACTGCGTCACCCTTAAGGAGGCATTTGACCTTGTTGCTCAGTGCGAAGGACTAAAAGTAAATGTTGACTGCAAAACCGTTGAGAATATCGCAATTGTACCGAAAATGGCAGAGGAATGCGGTATCGCTGACAGATTTTTCTATACGGGCATAGAAGCCGAAAAGGTAGCAGCGGTGCGGAAGAATTCTCCCGGTACCGAGTATTATCTCAATGCGAAGGTCAGCAAGCTGAGAAAGAACAGTGAAAAATACATAGGCTCACTTGTGAAGCTGATAAAAGACAACGATGCTGTTGGCATCAATATCCGTTTTACAACTGCCTCAAAGAAAATGGTTGAGATTTTCCACAAGGAAGGTCTTCTTGTATCAGTATGGACTGTAAACAAGGAAAAAGATATGCACAAGGTATTGCCCTTGGGCTGTGACAATATCACAACAAGACAGCCCACAAAGCTTATTGAAATAATAAAGAGTAAATAAACAACAGAAATTTAATTTGTCGGAGGATAAAACAATGGAAAAAATCAAAATGGGTAAAATCGTCGAGATGGACGGCGACGAGATGACCAGAATCATCTGGAAACAGATTAAGGATGAGCTCCTTTCACCCTATGTAGAGCTCAATACCGAATACTATGACTTAGGACTTCCCTACAGAGATCAGACCAACGACCAGGTCAGCATTGATGCAGGTGAAGCTATCAAAAAGTACCACGTTGGCGTAAAGTGTGCAACAATCACTCCCAACGCTCAGAGAGTTGAAGAGTACAAGCTCAAGGAAATGTGGAAGAGTCCCAACGGTACTATCAGAGCAATTCTCGACGGTACAGTTTTCCGTACTCCCATTCTTGTAAGCGGTATCAAGCCCACAGTAAGAACATGGAAAGAACCTATTACTATTGCCCGTCACGCATACGGTGATGTATATAAGGCAAGCGAATTCCGTACCACAAAGCCCGGTAAGGCTGAGCTTGTTTTCACAAGTGAAGACGGTGAAGAGGAAAGAGCAACTATCTATGATTTCGAGTGCGGCGGCGTACTCCAGGGTATGTACAACAAGGATACCTCAATCGAGTCATTTGCTCATGCCTGCTTCAAATACGCTATCAGCACAAAGCAGGATTTATGGTTCTCGACCAAGGATACAATCTCAAAGAAGTACGATCAGACCTTCAAGCTTATCTTTGAGGATATCTACAACAAGAACTACAGGGAAGATTTCGAGAAGCTCGGTATTGAATATTTCTATACACTCATTGACGACGCTGTTGCAAGAGTTATCCGTTCAAAGGGCGGCTATATCTGGGCCTGCAAAAACTATGACGGTGACGTTATGAGCGATATGGTTTCAACTGCTTTCGGTTCACTTGCAATGATGACAAGTGTGCTGGTGTCTCCCGACGGCAACTATGAATACGAGGCTGCCCACGGCACAGTTACACGCCACTACTACCGTTATCTTGAGGGCGAGAAGACCTCAACCAATCCCATTGCGACTATTTTCGCATGGACAGGTGCTCTCAGAAAACGTGGTGAGCTTGACGGCAACAACGAGCTTATGGCATTTGCAGACAAGCTCGAGAAGGCTTGTATTGACACTATCGAAAGCGGCAAGATGACCAAGGACCTTGTTGGTCTCTGGAAGGGCTGTGAAGCTACAGCGCTTACAACCGATGAGTTTATCGGTGCAATCAAGGAAAACCTTGATAAAGCGATGGCATAAGTAAAGTTCTTTGGTTACTTTATTTCAAGAAAGTAACGCCCCGCGGCGAGCGAGGAAAATTATAAATTGCGGGGGAGTAAGAGGAGAAGTCGACTTGCTTCCCCGTTGTTAAATTGCGAGGTTAAGCAAATTGTTAATATAACATTAAAAGAAATAATTAAAAGAAAAATACAATTTGATTTGAATGATTCAGATGAAGAATTAATTGAAACAAATGCAGGTTATATTTGAGGATACAATCAAATGTTGGCAGATATGGATTTGACAGAAGATGATTTTGTCGATAAATATTCTAAAATCATAAGAGGTTTGGATTTAGAAAATCCAAACGAAAATATTGATGAATTGTGTGGATATAATAATGCTATTGTAAACATATTAAGCTTGTTGGATGAAAAATATTTATACGAGGATATATAACAACAAAAGCAGCAGGTAATCTGCTGCTTTTGTTTATCTGAAAAAATGAATTAACCTACGGTCATGAATTGCACCTGAAGGTGCATTACAAAAACAAAAACCACCGCTTTCGCAGTGGTTAATTTGTTTTTTGTAGCTTAGGCTGCCTTGCTTGCCTCCTCAAGTGCAGCTATGCGCTGATTGGTCGTTCTCTGATCAACCCAGAATACAACGATAAGCTCAACAAGTGCGCCAAGCATATGCCATGTTGAATGTCCCTGGAAGTTGCCGAGAGCAAAGTTTGCAATTTCGTTGTCA
>JAZSGK010000226.1:0-6901 GCA_045532695.1 Acutalibacteraceae bacterium | reverse complement strand
TACGACAACTATACATTCGCATGGGATGAATACGAGCTTAGGGATGAGGATATCACAATTTACGGCAGATATACCGAGATTGAAATTGACGATGTAACAGACCTTGAGCCTGACAAAGAGGCAAAAGATCTCGGCAACGGTATTGTCAATATAACCCTTGAAGCAAAAGCAACTTCAAAGAAAATTAAGGTTATAACAGCAAACCCTGTTGATGTTATCCTTGTACTCGATCAGTCGGGTAGTATGGCCAATGCCCTTTCAGCCGGCGGCACAACAAAGAGAGATGCTCTAGTAAAGTGTGCGGATGATTTTGTCGAAGCTTTATTTAACAATGCAAAAGAAACGGGACTTGACCATAGGGTTGCTATTGTCGGCTTTGCCGGTTCGAACCTGAGTAGTAGCAAATATAAAAATACAGAAATTATCACTACTTCAGATTTAAAGCCTATTAATTACAGTACAAAACCAAGTGATGAAATGTACAAGAACGCTTTGATGCCTATAATGGATGAAGACCTTGTAAAGAATCCTATATTTGACACTATTCTTGATGTGAATGAGAATTATATCGATGCATCGGGTGCTACAGCAGCACATCTCGGTCTTAAGATGGCCAAAAATATCCTTGCACAACACGATAAACAGGGTCGTGACCGAATGGTACTGTTTATAACTGACGGTGTACCTACGCATTCCAATGAAAACGTCGAAGAAGACATCAAGGATGTTGCTGCGTTAGCTATTACGGAGGCGAAGGAGATCAAAAACGGTCAGGGTGCAAAGATTTATAGTATAGGTGTTCATGCTGATACAGATCCGACTGCAGATTTCACTTCTTCAGATAACGGAATTACAAAGCGAGATAATAAAATAACCTACGACTTTAACCGTTTCCTCCATGCTGTTTCCTCAAACTATCCTGACGCCGGAAGCATCAAGGTTTCAGAAATGGGCGAGGGTAACAAAAATTCGGGTTACTACTTTGCAGTAAATGATACAAGCAAGCTCAGTGATATCTTTACGAAGATTCTCTACGGTAAGGTATACAAGGTTGTAACATTTGATAAGGTAACTCTCTTTGATACGGTTTCAAAGGAATTTACATTGACTCTTGAACAGGAAACTGAAATGAGAGAAATACTCATCAATGAGCAGGGTATGAAAAATGAAGATATTACTGTTACAAGAAATGCTGACGGTACTACAAGTCTCAGGTTTGAAAATGTGAGAGCTCAGAAAGTTTATAATGCCGACGGCAGCAGCTATTATTGTGCCAAGGTATCTTTCAATGTATCGGCTAATGAAAACTCACTTGATAAGTGTGGAGAAACTGACACTAATACAGAAGATGCAGGCATAGAATACGATGGAACTGTAGTAGAAGAATTTGAAGTACCAACAGTTAATCTCCAAGCAAACAGAAAGATCGTTGTATTTACCATTAACGGTGTTGTCTACAGAATTGATGAAGCAAAATTCGGCGATGAGATAGTTGCACCTGAAAGTGAACTTGCTAAGTGGAACATCCCTGAAGGTACGATAGTAGAAGATGAGTGTGCTATCTTTGAAGCCGATGTAATCGATAGTACTGAGTATGTAGTTTTATGGAATTCAGAAGGTATAACAGAGACAGAAACTTATTCCTATGGTAGTGTCATAAAAGCACCTGAAGCTGCAGAAAAACAGGGGTATGATTTCCTGAAGTGGTCACCATCTGTACCTGCAACAATGCCCAATTACAATATGACATTTACTGCTGTTTATACTCCAAAGCATACACACAATTACAGTGCCGTTAAGAACTACGGAAAGTGCACGGAGGGTATAACTACAGTTTATGAGTGTGCCTGCGGTGACACCTACGAAGAAACTGCAGAGGCAAAAGCTCACAGTACGAAAGCTCTTGTTGAGCAGACAAACAGCGGTACTTTGATTGAAAAGGTTATCTGCGATATTTGCGGTGCATCTAACAGTCAGGAACTCACATACAAGGTTACATACAAAGAAGGGAAAAGAAGTCAGGTTCTTGATCTTACTCTACTTGAAAATGATATAAGTGTACAGCCCGATGGAACAATTGAAATCAGATTTTATCTTGGTGAAGATATTGACAAGAATTATGTTGTAAAGAGAATTGATGAGAACGGAAGATCATATAACTACACACCGAGAAAAGAAAATGGTTATTTGATATTCGATGCCGATCACTTCAGTTTCTATGTGGTTACAGAGATTGATGAAGCATCAGGCAAACCGGCAGAAGATTTATCATACGGTGAAGTTTACTGCATATCCAACGGTCACAGCTACACTTCAAAGTTAACAGCTCCGACTTGTACCGCAAAAGGTTTCACAACTTACACTTGTTCGTCTTGCGGTGATGTATACACAGATTCCGAAACTGCGATGCTTGGTCACAATATGAGTGGATATGTTGTAACCAAACAGCCGACTTGCACAGAAAAAGGCTCAGAAAGGTCAACCTGCACACGCTGTACTCACTCTGTTGAAAGAAGTATTGCTGAAAAGGAACACAGCTATCAGAATGGTGTATGTACTTCATGTGGCAAGAGCAAGGTTGAAAACTGCTCACATCTTTGCCATAAGGGTGGATTTATGGGCTTTATCTGGAAGATTGTTCGTTTCTTCTGGAAGCTGTTCAAGATGAACCCTGTGTGCGATTGCGGTATGAAGCACTATTAATAACTATTAATAACATCAATCTCCTCGGTTAATTCCGGGGAGATTTTTTTCTTAAAGCCTGTTAAGATAATTCATTTTGTGCCATTTCGTAATGGTGGTATTTTTATTCAGGTTATGGTATAATTATCCTGATAAAAACTTCAAAAGAGTTTATATTGAAATAACAATGGGGTGATTGCTATGTTAAAGGCCAATTGGATACAACCGTATTACAAAATCAGCAAAGCTTGTCCTCTGTTTAAAAAGGAATTTTCTCTTAATAAAGAAGTTGACTCGGCGACGCTCTGCATAACTGCCCGTGGTGTGTATGAAGCAACACTTAACTCTCAGCGTGTAGGTAATTTCGTTATGGCTCCGGGGTGGACTTCTTATCATAACCGTCTGCAGGTGCAATCATATGATGTAAAGCATCTTCTCAATAAGAATAACACTTTGATTTTAGAGCTTGCAGAAGGCTGGTTCTGGCGACTGAAAAATCCTCAACCAAAGGCTGTAATAGCTCAGCTGCATATTGTCTATACTGACGGTACCACTGATGATATCGGTACTGATGAGAGCTGGCTTGTGGCAAAAGGCAATCTGAAATTCTGTCATTTATATAACGGAATCAGATATAATGCTGCTTATATTCCCAAATTTAAACATTATGCAAAAATTGCAAAAGACAACTCTCAGACCTTGCTGATACCACAAGAGGGTGAATTTGTAACAGAACAGGAACGCCTCGGCGTAAAAGAAATTATCATTACTCCTAAAGGTGAAACTGTACTCGATTTCGGTCAGAATATGACAGGCTATCTGGAATTTACTGTAGAAGCTGAAAAAGGTGATAAGGTATCTTTTTCATTTGCTGAAATTCTTGATAAGGACGGTAATTTTTACAATGCAAATTACCGCAGGGCAAAAGCTGACTATAAATATACCTGCAAAGACGGCGTACAAACCTATAATCCTAACCTTACCTTCTATGGGTTCAGATATGTAAGAGTTGATGCATATCCCGCTGAAATCAAGGCTGAAAATTTCACTGCTGTTGTTTTGCACAGCGACATAAAGCGTACCGGATATATCGAAAGCTCCGACCCGATGCTCAACCAATTATTCAGAAATATAATATGGGGACAGAAGGGCAATTTTCTTGATATTCCCACGGACTGTCCTCAGCGTGATGAAAGGTTGGGTTGGACAGGAGATGCTCAGGTGTTTGTGCGTACAGCAAGCTACAATTATAATGTACTTAAATTCTTCAGAAAATGGCTTAATGATATGAAGGCTGAACAGTATGGAAATGGCGGTGTACCTGATTTTATACCCTATATACATCCTGCAAAGCCTAAAATCAGTACCGCCTGGGCTGATGCCATTGCTATTTGTCCGTGGCAATGTTATCTCACCTATGGTGATACGGAGATTATAGAAAATATGTTTGACCCCATCTGCAAATGGGTGGAATATATTTCTCACAAAACAACTAAGCCTTATTTATGGCTTGGGGGAGATCATTATGCTGATTGGTTGGAGCTTGGCGGAAAATACGGTAAAGTCAAAGGACCCACCCGTGACGATATTGTTGCCTCAGCATATTATGCCAACACTGTAAATATACTCGTTAAAATCGGTAAGGCTCTTGGCCGTGATGTTTCATATTATGAAGAACTTTACAAAAACATCCGCAAAGCATTCATTGATGAATTCAAAGACGATTTCAGAACTCAGACCGAGCATATCATGGCTCTTCAGTTTGAGCTGACAGACAAGCCTCAGGCTGTTGCAGATTCTCTAGCAGCTCTTATACACAAACAGGGCGATATGATACAGACGGGCTTTGTCGGCACCCCATATATTTTGCATGTGTTGTCGAAGTATGGTTACACCGAGCTTGCTTACACCCTTCTTCTGAGAAAAGAATATCCTTCGTGGCTTTATCCTATAACAAAGGGAGCCACAACTATATGGGAGCATTGGGACGGCATTAAACCCAACGGTGAAATCTGGCCGAAGTCTATGAATTCATATAACCACTATGCATACGGTGCAGTAGGTGACTGGATGTACGGAGTTATGGCAGGTATCAACACTGTAGAGGAGTTTCCCGGCTTTGCAAAGATTCATTTTACTCCTACTCCTGATGACCGTCTTGATTGGTTCAAGGCTGAAATTGACACTGCATACGGTAAGATTTCTTCACGATGGTGGCACGAAAACGGCAAGGTTAAATATGAAATCATAACTCCTGTTGAATCTACTGCTGTTATTGAAGGAAAGGTATACACGCTTTCTCCAGGTGTACATGATTTTTAGTGTTAATAAATGTTATGAGAGATTGCTCAGGAGAAAAAATCTGATATCATCAGGTATCATTTTTATCAAGGTTGATTTTTATTTTCAAATATGCTATAATAAATTAAATCAAATATATAGCTTCTAATTTATTTCGGAGCTAAAATAATTGATACCACCCATTTGATACCGCTTTTGATACCGGACATCAGATAATAGTTGGAAATGATAAAATTTACCCCTGTTTTGATATAAAAACAGGGGATTATATTTTGTTTGGAGAATATAAAGCTATATCGTAGAAGAGTGGGAATAATGACTTTAACACCCACAGAGCCTTTCATACGAGAGGCTCTTTTTTCATCGATTTTGCAAATTCAGTAGAAATTTTTAAGAATTCTTAAAGTTAAATAATTAACATAAAATAAACTATTTACACCGAAAGGGATGGCAATATGAAAATCGCAAAAGCTTTAGCTCTGACACTATCTTTACTGTTGGTACTCACAGCCTGCGGTAAAGTGGCAGACAAAACTTCAGACTATGACGCCACGGAGATTATACTCAGCGACGAAGTGATCAGGGTTGATGGTGAAACTGTGTCAGAAGACCCTGCGGAAGCTGTGTATTTGGCAAGGGATATCGTTTATTACGAGTCAGGTAAGGACTTCACCTACGGTGAGGGTACGGAAAAAGATGCTCACACAAAAGAAGAAGCCGATGCTCATACAGTAGTGCATATCACCAAAGCGGGCAATTACTGCATCAGTGGTAAGCTCTCAAAAGGACAGATTGCTGTGGATTTAGGTGAGGACGCAAAAGAAAATCCCGAAGCTAATGTGACGCTTATCCTGTGTGGCGTTGACATAACCTGCGAGGTTGCACCTGCTGTTATATTCTACAATGTCTACGAATGCTCAAGTGCCGATGCCGACAAAGCGTCGAAAGATGTTGATACGGGCAATGCGGGAGCCAATGTTATTATCGCTGACGGTACCGTTAATAATGTCAGCGGTGCCTATGTAGAGAAGATTTACAAGGCTGATACTGTTGTGCTCAATGAAGACAAAACTGAGGTTGAAGACGCTAAAAAGCTCCATAAGTATGATGCCGCTTTCTACTCGAAAATGTCAATGAACGTAACGGGTGAAACAGACGGCAGCGGTACTCTTAACATCAGTGCCGGAAACGAGGGACTCGACAGTGAGCTTCACCTGACAATAAATGGCGGTAATATCAATATCACATCGGGTAACGATGGCATTAACACCAACGAGGACGGTGTTTCGGTTACTACTATAAATGGCGGGACTCTTAAAATCACTGTAAGCGGTGAGACGGGCGAGGGAGACGGTATCGACTCCAACGGTTGGCTTGTTATCAATGGCGGTACTGTTGTAGCTTCTGCCTGCGCTGTCAGCGGTGATGCAGGTATCGATTCGGATATGGGTATTCATATAAATGGCGGTACTGTTATAGCGACGGGTAATATGCTCGACAGAATCGAAGACGGCAGTCAGAATCACGCTGTGTTCAATTTCACTCAGAAGCAGAAGGGCATTGATAATATAACCCTTAAAAATGCAGATGGCGATACACTTCTTGAACATCAGGCGGTTAACGACTACTCGATTCTCATATACAGCAGTCCCGATCTGGAAGAGGGCACATACTCTCTTTGGAGTGGTGAAAAACAGCTGGTCGGCTACAGCGGCGGCATGATGAATATGCGACCGGGCGGATTTAAACCTGATGGTGAAATGCCCGAAGGTATGCCCCCGTCTGAACTGCCTGAGGGCGAGGAAATGCCCACACGGCCGGAAAGACCTGAAAATGGTGATTTCCCTGAGGGTCAGGAGCCGCAAAAGGGTGACAGACATCCCGATGGCTTCGAGCCTCCCGAAGACTTTGAACCGCC
>JAZSGK010000144.1:0-4230 GCA_045532695.1 Acutalibacteraceae bacterium | reverse complement strand
TATGATGCAGCTTTCGGAAAAATCTATAAAAGCGAAGATATCGCAAAGCAGAAAGAGAGATATATCAAAATCGCTGAAAGCTTTGAACAGCTTTACGGCGACGGCAGAGAAGTCAACGTTTTCAGTGCTCCCGGCAGAACTGAAGTAGGCGGTAACCACACAGACCATAACCACGGTCTTGTTCTCGCAGGCGGTATCAGCCTCGACGCTATTGCAGTAGCTTCTAAAAATGATGAGGGTATTATCCGTATTAAATCGGCAGGATACCCCATGGACGAAGTAAAGTGTGACGATCTTGACGCTAAGGCTGAAGAAGAGGGTCGCAGTAAAGCCATCGTAAGAGGTATTGCGGCAAGATTCAAGGAGCTTGGCTACAATATCGGCGGCTTTGATGCAACAACAGCATCTCAGGTGCTTTCGGGCTCAGGTCTTTCGTCTTCGGCAGCATTTGAAGTTCTTGTCTGTACAATGCTAAGTTATCTTTATAATGACGGCAAGGTTGATCCCGTTGAAATTGCAAAGATTTCACAGTACAGTGAATACGTTTACTTCGGAAAGCCCTGCGGACTTCTTGATCAGATGGCTTGCAGTGTTGGCGGTTTTGTAAGAATTGATTTTGAAGATACATCAAAGCCTGTTATAGAAAAGATCGATTTCGACTTCGGCAAATTCGGTCATTCACTCTGCATTGTAGATACAAAGGGCAGTCACTCAGATCTTACTGATGAGTACGCTGCCGTAAGAAGTGAAATGGAATCTGTTGCAGGATACTTCGGCAAGAGTGTACTGCGTGAAGTAGATAAGGCAGATGTTCTTAAAAATGCCGGGGATATTGCCAAGAAGCTTGGCGAGAGAGCTGTTCTCAGAGCTCTCCACTTCTACGGCGAAAACGAAAAGGTTACTGCCCAGGCTCAGGCTTTAAGTGATGGTGACTTTGAGAAGTTCAAAGAGCTCATTATTGCCAGCGGTAGATCCTCATATATGTACAACCAGAATGTTTACACTTGCAAGGCTCCGAAAAATCAGCCCTTGTCACTTGCTCTTCTTGTAAGTGAGCAGATTCTTTCGGGTAAAGGCGCCTGGAGAGTCCATGGCGGCGGCTTTGCCGGTACAATACAGGCATTCGTACCAAATGATATGGTTGAAGAATATACAAGTGCGATGAAGTCAATATTCGGCGACGATGCATGCTATGTTCTCGCAATCAGACCTTTCGGCGGCGTACAAATTTTTTAAGAGATAAGGAGATATATCATGAAAAGAGTATTCAAATCGACAATTGCCCTTGTATTATGCATGTGTGTGCTTCTCTCGGGCTCAGTAATTGCCTTTGCAGCTGATGTTGCTGCTCCTGCAAAAGTTACAGTTTCTTCTGTTGATGCTTCAGGTGCAAAAATCAGCTGGGATGCTGTAAGCGATGTCAAGGGTTATGTTGTTTACAGAAGCGACAGAGCTGACGGCGGCTGGGAAGATCTCGGTAAAACATCTGACACAAGCTATACTGACACTAAAGCAAGTGCTGGCAAGGCATATTACTATGCTGTAAGAGCATACAAGCTCCAGAAGGGTCTCTTCAACGTTGATAAGATGGATATCGACAAGAATAGAGATTATAGTGCCTATACTGTTTCCGAGAAGATCATAACCGACCCTGCACAGGTTAAGGGTATTATGGTTAAGGGCGAAGTTGGTGCTTCAAAGCTTACTCTCGCTTGGGACACTGCCGAAGGCGCTAAGGGTTATCAGCTTTATATGCTTGACAACAAAACAAACACATACAAGAAGATAGCTACTACTTCAAAGAAGACCTATACAGTAAAAGGCCTTGAAGAAAGAACTACATACAAGTTCAAAGTAAGAGCTTACCACAAGCTCAACGGCATTACATACGGTGCATTTTCAGGTGAATTTTCAGTGAAGACTGCAATTGCTGATGTAACAAACTTCAAGCTTTCAGAGAGCAAGACAACTACATACACACTTTCATGGGACGCTAATCCCAGTGTTGCCGGTTTCCAGCTTGCACAGTATGACAATACTGATGCTGAATGGAAGGTTGTTAAGTTCGGCGACAGTGTAACAACTACTGAAACATCTTATACAGTAAGTGATCTTAAAGACGGCGGATACGCTAAATACAGAATCAGAACATTTATTAAAGACGGCGCTAAGAATACATACGGTAACTGGTCTGCAGCTCTTGTCGGAGGTACTCTTCCTAAGGCTCCCACAGGCCTCAGACTTGCTGCTAATACCGATAACGGTGTATCAATCACATGGGATTATTTTGACGGCGCAGCAGGTTATGAAGTATATTGCCGTGACGAAACAGGTAACTGGGGTTCAGTAGGTACAACAGAGAATAACCACTTCAACCACAGCAATCTCACAGAAAAGAAGACTTATGAATATAAGGTACGTGCATATGTAGGTAATGTATCTGATAAGTTATACGGTCACTTCGGCGAAACACAGAAGATTTACTATGAGCCTCTTGAGGTTTCAGAAGAACCTTATCCTGATGATTGGCAGGAGACCGGTGTTATCGGTTACCTCTATGACCCCGTTGAAAAGTGCTTCTACACAGCTGACGATACATGGCAGAGAAACTTCGGTTACAGTGAGATCTACGATAACACTGCAAGCCTTATAGTTATTATCATTGAAACCTGCCGTATCAAGTTCGAATACGCTAACAAGGATTGGATGTTCCAGCTTTGGAAAGGTCAGTACGGTTGGGTACTCTACGGTGCTGAAATCGGTATTTACAACAAGGAAAAGAACAGACCTGTTGAGCACTACACCTGTGCTAATGACGAAGATATGATCCAGATGCAGATGACTCTCTGGGAGAAACAGACTGTAATGGGCAAGGAAACATGGGTAAGATCCTTCGGTCGTCCTTATGAGAGACAGTGGTGGCATACCGGTTTCGTATGGGGTAATATGATCGGCAGAAACAAAGACCTTAAGATGGAAGCCAGACTCACAATGAGAGACTATGCAATGCTCGATGCTGTTGTTGCATCATTCAGAGCAAAGGGCTTTGACGAAGTAACAGGTTCATGGAAAGACATTCTTAACACCAAAGGAAAGAATGACAGCTTCTATGTAAACGGCCTTGACATTTACTTCTACTGGACAGAAATATTCGACTAATATAAATCTATGCCCTTGGTTTTATAATCAAGGGCATTTTTTGGAGGTATAGGATATGATTGAAAACATTGTAAAAAATATGAAAGTTACTGATGCATGGTGTCTGAGTAACAATGGTTTTGAGCTTTACGGTGAGGAAACAGATAAAATAACTTCGGTGGTTCCTTCAGAAAGACAGCTTAGATTTCTTGATATGAAATACTACAATTTCATACATTTCGGCATGAACACATTCTATGACAGAGAATGGGGCGACGGTAAAGAAAAGCTCAAGAAGTTTAATCCGAAACATCTTGATACGGACCAATGGTGCGAGGTGCTCAGAAAGACGGGAAGTAAGGGTATAATCATCACTGCAAAGCACCATGACGGATTCTGTCTGTTTGATACAAAATATACCGATCATAATGTTATGAATACGCCTTTTGGTAAGGATATAGTGAAAATGCTCAGTGAAAGCTGTAAGAAGTACGATATGAAGCTTGGTATTTATCTTTCCCCCTGGGACAGACACGAGAGCACATACGGTACACAAGAATATAATGATTTCTTTGTAAATCAGCTCACAGAGCTTTGTGAAAACTACGGCGAGATATTTGCTTTCTGGTTTGACGGAGCCTGCGGAGAGGGTAAAAACGGCAAAAAACAAGTATATGATTGGGATAGATACTACAGCGTAATCAGAAGTTATCATCCCGAAGCTGTTATTTCAATATGCGGTCTTGATGTCAGATGGATCGGAAACGAAGGTGGAAAGGTCAGAGAAAGTGAATGGAGTGTAATTCCTGATGACAAGGACAGCAACACTCTTGTCATGGAAAACTCACAGACCGATGCTGCACAGCTTAAGGAAATGACCAAAAAGCTCAACGAGAGAAGCAGTGACCTTGGCTCAAGAAAAATCCTCAAAGAGGCTTCTAATCTTGTTTTCAAGCCTGCAGAGGCCGATATTTCCATCACAAACGGTTGGTTTTATCACGAAAACTTATATTACCTCTTCAACAAGAAAAGAACTGCGAAATACCTTGCCGATGTTTTCTTCAATACAGTCGGCGGTAATGCAAGTATGCT
>JAZSGK010000239.1:0-9550 GCA_045532695.1 Acutalibacteraceae bacterium | reverse complement strand
CTCTTCCTTTCTATGACAAGTGCCCTTATGACAAGCGATATGAAGAGACACGCTGACGAGGGTGAAAACTTCGAAAAATTCTATAACGACGGCCTTGTCGATACCTTCTCTGCAACTCATCCCCATACTGAGCCCTATGCTCTCTGGGAAGATGTTACAACTATCCGTCCGGGCCTTTGGCACGTTATGCCCATAACTCAGGGCGACCACGGCACTGCTATAGGTCTTTTCGAGTCAAAAGAGGTCACAACCAAGTTCTATGACTATATTACCGGCATTCTTGCAAGAGCTGAAGATTCAGAAGCGAGTGAGAAACCGCATATTCCCCACAACTGACAGTATAAAAAATAAATCGGAAATAAAGAGGTGAAAGCAATGATAACAATCCCCGAGCTCATCGGGCTTATCAAGTCATATATCGACAGATTTATGGTAATATTAGAATCACTTATCGCTCTCGGCGAATAAAGGAGCAATGCTATGTCTATGCACGAAATATTATGGTACGTCAGAATGTTTTTCGGAAGAATACTCGGCTTTTTCGGTATTCACTTTCCCGTACCGCTGTAAAGGAGTAAAAGATGTCAATCGAAAAAGTCAGAGAACACTTCACTGCCCTTGGCATTGCAGACAGAATAATGGAGTTTGAGGTTTCAAGTGCCACAGTTGAGCTTGCGGCTGTAGCTGTAGGCGTTGAGGGTGCGAGAATTGCCAAGACCCTCTCCTTTCTTCTGAAAGAAGAGCCCATTCTCATAGTAACTGCAGGCGACGGCAGAGTCGACAACAAAAAGTATAAGGCTACCTTCGGTGCCAAGGCTAAAATGCTCTCTCACGAGCAGGCTGCTGAAATGATAGGCCACGCTGTAGGCGGTGTATGCCCCTTTGCCGTAAACGAAGGTGTAAAGGTTTATCTTGACGAGAGTCTCAAGCGTTTCGAGACTGTTTTCCCTGCTTGCGGAAGCAGTAACAGCGCAATAGAGCTGACTATTCCCGAGCTCGAGAAATACTCAGAGTATGAAAAGTGGGTCGATGTCTGTAAAGAAATTGCCGATTAAAAAGTAAAACTTTATTATTGCTATTGATTTTTCTTTTCAAAGTGTATATAATAGTGTAAAGATTAAACCCCGAAGGGAGGATATTTAAATGAAGCACATTAAGACTATCGAAACTCGCAATCTTTGCGAAAGCGCAAAGAACGGTGGTTGCGGCGAATGCCAGACATCATGCCAGAGCGCTTGTAAGACAAGCTGCGGTATCGCTAACCAGGAATGCGAAAACAAGGAAAGCAAATAATTTAAGCTAACTTATAAGATGCCGCCCGATAAAAGGCGGCAATTCTTATGTATAAAAGCTATAAACCCAAGGAGATAAAACTTATGATACATCAGTATAAACTCGGCGGATATAACATTGTCCTTGATATCTGCTCAGGTGCTGTTCACGTTGTAGACGATGTTGCCTATGATATAATCGGGCTTTTCGAAAAAGAGGAAAAAGACGCAATAATCAATTCTCTTTGTGAAAAGTATAAAGACGCCGAAGATATAACCAAAGAAGATATAGAAGAGTGCTATGCTCAGATTGTATCTCTTAAAGACAGCGGTAAGCTCTTCACTCCCGACACATTTAAGCCTATGGCAGGTGAGCTCAAGAGAAAAACCTCAGGTGTTATCAAGGCTCTTTGCCTTCACGTTGCTCATTCCTGCAACCTTAACTGTGCTTATTGCTTCGCTTCTCAGGGCAAATATCAGGGCGAAAGAGCACTTATGAGCTTTGAAACAGGTAAGAGAGCTCTTGACTTTCTTATCGAAAACTCAGGTACACGCCGAAACCTTGAGGTTGACTTTTTCGGCGGTGAGCCTCTTATGAACTGGGAGGTTGTAAAGCAGCTTGTTGAATATGCAAGAAGCATTGAAAAAGAAAAGGGTAAGAACTTCCGCTTCACTCTCACAACCAACGGTGTTAAAATTGACGATGATGTTATAGACTTCTCAAACCGTGAAATGAGCAATGTTGTTCTCAGTCTCGATGGCAGAAAAGAAATCCATGACCGCTACAGAGTTGACTACAACGGCAAGGGAAGCTGGGATCTTATCGTACCCAAATTTCAGAAGTTCGTTGAAGCCCGCGGCGGTAAGAATTACTATATGAGAGGTACCTTCACCCACGCTAATCCCGACTTTCTCGAGGATATAAAGCAGATGCTTGACTTAGGCTTTACGGAGCTCAGTATGGAACCTGTTGTATGTGCAAGCGGTGACCCCTCAGAGCTGACAGAGCAGGACAAGGAAACTGTTATGAAGCAGTATGAAGATCTTGCTGAGCTGATGCTTCATAAAGATAAAGAGGGCAAGCCTTTCACCTTCTATCACTATATGATTGACCTTAAGGGCGGCCCCTGCATTTATAAGAGAATCAGCGGTTGCGGCTCAGGCACAGAATATATGGCTGTTACTCCCTGGGGAGACCTTTATCCCTGCCATCAGTTTGTTGGCGATGAAAAGTTCCGTCTCGGAGATATATGGAAGGGCGTTACAAATACTGCAATTCAGGACGAGTTTGCTGCCTGCAACGTCTATGCACGTCCCGACTGCCACGACTGCTGGGCTAAGCTTTACTGCTCGGGCGGATGTGCTGCCAACGCTTATCATTCTACGGGCTCAGTTACAGGCATATACAAATACGGTTGTGACCTTTTCAGAAAGAGAATGGAATGTGCCATAATGGTTGCCGTTGCAAGAGAACTCGGTGAATAATATGAATACACCTATATGTGATTTTGTAAATGAATACAAAAACAAAAACTGTCTTCGGCTTCATATGCCGGGCCACAAGGGCGAAAGCCTTCTCGGCTTCGAGGATACGGACATAACGGAAATCAAGGGTGCAGACTCACTTTATGAGGCTGAGGGCATTATCGCTGAGAGCGAAAAGAATGCCTCTTTGCTTTTCGGCTGTGACACATACTACAGCACCGAAGGCTCGTCTCAGTGCATCAGAGCTATGCTTTATCTCATCAGCCTTTACGCAAAAAGCAAGGGTGAGCCCTGCCGTATACTTGCGGCAAGGAATGTCCATAAGACCTTTCTTTCGGGTGTGGCTCTTCTCGACATCGATACTCCTTGGTGGTACGCGTCAGAGGACAGCAATTATCTTTCGGCTTCGATCCCGCCAAATGACCTCGAGGAATATTTAAGTAATGCAGAACATAAGCCGACTGCCTTATACATTACTTCTCCTGATTATTTAGGCAAAACTGCCGACATCAAAGCACTCAGTGAGGTCTGCCATAAATACGGTGTACTTCTTGCTGTTGACAACGCCCATGGTGCATATCTCAAATTTCTGCCCGAAAGCAAATTTCCTACGGATCTCGGTGCCGACATATGCTGCAGCTCGGCACATAAGACTCTTCCGGTAGTTACAGGCGGTGCTTATCTCCACCTAAGCTCTGCCCTGCCCTGCTTATTTAAAGATAATGCAAAAAAAGCTCTCTCCCTTTTCGGCTCAACGAGTCCTTCATATCTGATACTTCAGTCTCTCGATAAGGCTAACGAATATATCAGTGCTTCTTATAAAAGCGACCTTGTGTCTTTCATCGGCAGAGTACAGAAACTGAAAGATAAGCTTATAAATAAGGGCTACACTCTTTACGGTGACGAGGAGCTCAAGCTCACAATCGCAACCAAGGCTTACGGTTATAGTGGCATAGAGTTTTCAGAGCTTCTGAGAGAGAAAAACATGGAAACGGAATTCGCTGACCCGGATTTTGCAGTTATGATGCTGACACCGAGCCTCAGTCAGCATGACTTATCTCTCCTTGAAAATGCATTACTCTCCATAGAAAAAAAGACGGCAATATCCGAAGATATGCCGAAAGTTAGCTGTCATAAAAAAGCTATGAGCATAAGAGAGGCCCTCCTGAGTCTCTCAGAGATAGTGCCTGTAGAAAAGAGTGCAGGCAGAATTTTAGCCGAAGCTTCTGTGGGCTGTCCCCCTGCGGTGCCCACAGTTATGTGCGGCGAAATTATTGAGGAAAGCGACATCGATGCTTTCATATACTACGGCATAGAATATTGCAGTGTAGTTAAATAAAAAATTCAGCTCCTCACTTTAAATGAGGAGCTGTTATTTTGCTGTTATATAAGTTCTGTAGGCCAGCCTTCTGTGTTTATGCCTTCATTTGTGAGTATGGCAACAACAAGTCTGAAAATGTTGTTTGTCAAAGCTTTAACAATTGCCCAAAACATTTCTATATCCTCCCTTTTATATTTTCATCGAGTTAAATTTACATTAATATTTTACACAATACAGAGTGCAAAGTCAATATCAATTAACAAGCTTACGACAAAATTAATCTTTCTAACACATTTGTTTCACAAAAAATAAACTCCGCTTTGAAGCGGAGCCTATCTTTACTTAATTATTCAGCGTCTTTTCTGAAAGGGTTAACCCAATCCTCTACAGCAGACACACCTGCATTTACGAGAATCTTCATAACAAAATCCCAAATATCAGCAAAGAAATTAACAATGCCTTCCATAGTTTTTACCTCCGTAAAATATAATTCTTGTGGAACCTTTCCACATCTACAATTATACTTATACTTAATACCTTGTCAATATTTTTTCGGAATAATTCTCAAATTTTACACAATTTAACAATTTTTAAAACAAAGATTAACACTTTTCTGCAATGAAAAAAGCTCCCCGCAAAAGGGAGCTTTATCTTAGCTTACGCTTCTGTTTCTTCTTTGGGCTGAATCCATTCGGGAGCGCTGTCTGTGTTAACGCCGAACTCATGAAGGATATCGAAAATGAGCTTAACGATCTTTTCGAAAAGGTCTTTAATGAAATCCATTGCTACTACCTCCGTTTAAATTATCTCGTATATAATAACCTATTGTTACGGTTTTGTCAACAGTAAATGCAATAATTAATAATTTGATATAATATGTTCAATATTTATGACAACTGAAATTCAAAAGTAATAACTTAATAGACATCTGCAAGATCGTAAATGAGTCTTTCTGTCTTTTCCCAGCCGATGCAGGGGTCGGTGATGCTCTTACCGTAGCAGCCCTCACCTATCTTCTGAGTACCGTCTTCGATATAGCTTTCAATCATAAAGCCCTTGACAATCTTGTCTATATCGCTGTTGTGACGGCAGGAGTGAAGCACCTCTTTTGCAATTCTCGGCTGCTCAAGATATTTTTTGCCTGAGTTTGCATGGTTGGTGTCAACAATAACGGCAGGGTTCTTAAGGTCGCGCTCTGCATAGAGCTGACAGAGCTTGAGAAGATCCTCATAATGATAGTTAGGATAGCTTACGCCCTTTTCGTCAACATAACCTCTGAGGATAGCGTGTGTAAGAGGATTTCCGTGGCTCTTGACTTCCCAACCTCTGTAAATAAAGTCGTGTGAGTGCTGACCTGCTGTAATTGAGTTCATCATAACGCCAAGGTCGCCGCCTGTGGGGTTCTTCATACCTACGGGAATAGCAAGACCGCTGGCTGTGAGTCTGTGCTGCTGATCCTCTGTGCTTCTGGCGCCGACTGCAACATAGCCGAGAAGATCGGAAAGATAACGGTGATTTTCGGGATAGAGCATTTCGTCAGCACATACAAATCCTGTTTCGTTGATCGCTCTCATATGAAGCTTTCTGATAGCTACGATACCCTTGATAAGGTCTGCAGCAGCATTGGGGTCGGGCTGATGAAGCATACCCTTATATCCGTCACCTGTTGTTCTGGGCTTATTGGTGTAAATTCTCGGGATAATGAGAATCTTATCCTTGACCTTTTCCTGAACAGGTACAAGACGGCTGATATAATCCATAACGCTGTCTTCATTGTCAGCTGAGCAGGGGCCTATAACAAGTATAAGCTTTCTATCCTTGCCCTCAAAAATATCCTTTATTTCCTTATCCTTAGCTACTTTGATAGCCTCAGCTTCTTTAGTTATAGGGTACTGCTCCTTGATATCCTTGGGAATGGGCAGCTTGCATACGAAATCCATATTCATAATAACTTACCTCCTGATTTTTATATCATCATTTATCAAACTGTTTTCTGCGCTTAGTGGAAATTCTCATCATTTCCATCATACCCTCACGGTCATCATTCTTAAGATATTGGTGAAGGTCGGTGAAGTGCTTTTCGAAAAGCTCCATCTGCTCTAAGAGAGCCTCTTTATTCATAAGGAAAAGCTCACTCCACATTGTTTCATTGATGTTTGCGATTCTTGTAAGGTCTCTGAATGAGTCACCGGTATATCGCTCAAGTCTCTCCTGCTCATAGCAGTTCATAAGAGAGACAGCTATACAGTGTGTGAGCTGCGACACGAAGCCGATCATCTCATCGTGGCCCTCGGGCGAAATTTCGCTGATTCTGCCAAAGCCTAATATTTCGCCTATTCTCTTGCAGGCTTCTATGCCCTCATCGGTGTTTCTCTTAGTGGGTACAACAACGTAGTTAGCGCCGTAAAAAATTCTCTCGTCACTGTTTTCAATGCCGTATACCTCTTTACCTGCCATAGGGTGAGCCGATATGAATTCGACCATAGGCGGCAGCATATTCTGCACCTTGTCAACGATGCAGCCCTTGACACCCGTTACGTCAGTGATAATGGTGCCGGGCTTTATAAGTTCGCCGTTTTCTTCAATCCACTTTATAAAGACATCGGGATAAAGAGCAAATATTATCACGTCTGCCTGTCTTATCATTTCTTCGTCAATCTCGGTGGTGCACTTTTTTACTATTTCGTGCTCGAGAGCGAAGTCACAATCCTTCTGATTTTTTGTTATTGCTTCAACATAGTAACCTTTTCCCGTAAGACCTCTGGCATATGAGCCGCCAAGAAGTCCGAGACCGACTATGAGAAAGCGTGTATTTTTATTAATTGTCATCTGAACTAATCTCCAATCCGAGAGTCTTCACCCTTGTAAAAAAGTCGGGGAAGCTCTTTTTTACTGCTTCGACACCCGTTAATCTGCCGCCGTAAACCGACGCGAGTACCACCAAAGACATTACTACTCTATGGTCATTGTGGCAATAAAGGTCATCTTTTGGTGTATAAAGCTCAGCCTTATTTACGATTATTTCGTTGTCATAAACCTCAATATCTGCACCGAATTTCGAAAGCTCCTCGGCCATAACGAGGCCTCTGTCGCTTTCTTTTATCTTAAGTCTTGCAGTGTTTATAAGCTTACAGCCGGTATTTGCCGCCGCAAGAGTCATAAGTATAGGGGCAAGATCGGGGCAGTTTCCGATATCAAGTGTTGGGGTACCCTGCCGTAATAGCGGGAAGTAATCTTTATATATTCTGTCGCCCTGCAATGAGTTTTCATCGAGTCCTTCGACTTTGATATTACCGCCCAGAAGATTAAAAGCGTCAAGGAAAGCCGCATTTGAGTAATCGCCCTCAACTGTAAGAGCTTTGTTTTTATACTGCTGATTGCCTTTTATATAAAGGTTTTTTTCGTTTTTCCAATAAGCCTTTACATCAAAAAGTGACATAGCATAAAGAGTCATATCAATATAGCTTTTGCTTTCTATATTACCCGTAAGCTCTATTTCGCTGTCGCCGTCACATAAGGGCAGAGCAAACAGCAGACCCGATATAAACTGACTGCTGATATTACCGGGCACCGTAAACTTGCCCGCTGTGAGCTTACCGCCGACTGTTATGCCGTCATCATTTTTTATATAGGTTAGATTCTTTTCCTCGGCAATGCTCTCATAAACACTCATAGGTCTTTCCATAAGCCTGCCGTAGCCGGTGAAGAGAGACTCCTTTTCACTGAGCATTGCAAGAGGTATAAAAAATCTGAGGGTACTGCCGCTTTCACGGCACTTATATGTGCACTCTCCTGCCTTCTTCGGCAGAGTACCGAGAACTTTTACATAATCTTCGCTTTTTTCAATTTCAGCACCCATAGCCTCAAGGCAGTCAAGGGTAGCGAGGATATCTTCACTGAAAAGGACATTGTCTATACGGCTCTCACCCTCTGCGAGACCTGCACAGATGAGAAGCCTGTGTCCCATACTCTTCGACGAGGGTGCACTGATTTTGCCTTCAACTACGGAAGGCTTTATATTAACTGTCATATTATCACTTCTTATAGTTTTCTGCGAGGAAGTCAATTGCCTCTAAGTATCCGTCGGTGCCGTGACCTGTGATAGTCTTAGCTGCTGCAAGACGGATATAGCTTATCTGGCGGAAGTCTTCTCTTTCCTCAACCTTTGAGATATGCACCTCGACGGTGGGGATTGAAACAGACTTAACTGCATCTAAAATAGCCACACTTGTATGTGTATAGGCACCGGGGTTTATTACAATGCCGTCTGTATTGCCGTAAGCCTGCTGTATCTTATCCACAAGACAGCCCTCGTGGTTTGACTGATAGCATTCGCAGTCTATGCCCTTGCTTTCGCAGTAGCTTTCTATTTTCTTTACTAAATCGGCATAGGTTTCCCTGCCGTAGTGGTCCGGCTCTCTGATGCCCAGCATATTGAGATTGGGCCCATTTATTACGAGTATTTTCATCTTAAGCACTCCAGTATTTTATTTACTGTATTTTCTACTATTCCGTCAACGTGGATTTCAAAATTTCCTGCTGACTTATATTTATCGTATCTTTCTTCGAAGCGTTTCTTAAGAGCCTCAACATTACTTGAAAGAGGTCTGTCATCGGTTGGAATAATATCCTCGAGAGGTCTGTTGAGGAAGAAAATTATGCCGTTTTGCCTGAGGGCATCAACATTTTCTTTTCTCAGGATTGCTCCGCCGCCTGTGGCAATTATGATACCGCCTTGCTTTGATGATTCCTTGACAGCTTCACTTTCTATATCACGAAAGTAGCCTTCGCCGTACTTTGCAAATATATCGCTGATAACGCCGTGTTTTTCCACGATTATATCGTCGGTATCAATAAAGGCTTTACCTGTCTTTTCACTGAGGGCTCTGCCTATTGTGCTCTTGCCTGAGCCGGGCATGCCGATAAGAACGATATTCTGCTTTTCAGAAAGTATCTTTGAGAAAACCTCATCAGTTACCTTTTTCACATCGAACTTCTCACCTGTGAAATATTCCGAAGCGAGTACCGCCTGAGAGACAAGCATATAAAGTCCCGTAACACCTTTCACTCCCTTTTCCCTGCCCTTTCTTACAATGGCAGTTTCGAGAGGGTTATACACTACATCTACTATACCCTTAAGCCCGGAAAAAAGTGAAGGCTCCACTGCGAAAGTATCATTATTGGGGTACATTCCGCAAGGGGTCGTATTGATTATATAGTCGCAGTCTTTGTGTAAGTCCGCTGCGTTTTTGTAGTTTACTTCGCCGCTGCGGCTGACGATAATTATCTCTCTTGCACCAAGGCTCTCCGATACGGCATTGGCGGTTTTTGATGTGCCGCCTGAGCCGAGTATGAGCACCTTTTTGTCTTTAAGGTCAAAGCCTGCGTTTTCTATAAGAGCTTTCATTCCGCCAAAATCCGTATTGTATCCGTAAAGCTTACCGTCTCTGTTGACGATGGTGTTAACTGCACC
>JAZSGK010000247.1:0-7522 GCA_045532695.1 Acutalibacteraceae bacterium | reverse complement strand
AAATGTCGCTCCAGAGAAAAACAGCGAATACATAAATTCAATCTACGACGAGGCTCTGAGAATGAACTCTATCGTGTCGTCGCTTCTCAGCTATAATAAAATTTCTCAGATGACTAGGATAGAAAAGGAGAAATGCAATCTCAGTGAGCTTTTAAGAGAAGAAGTGAAAACCTACCGCAAGTTTGCACAAAGCAGCGGAGTCACAATAGAAGAAAATATAGCAGGCTAAATCTATATAAACTGCAATCCTCAGCTAATGAAAATGGCTATTGATAACTACCTTTCCAATGCGATTAAATACTCTGTGGGAGATAAGAGCGTGGAGGTAAACCTCATTAAAAATAAAAGCGCCTTTACATTAGCTGTCATTAACCCTGCTAACAAAGAAAGCGTTGACACTGCAAAAGACGCGTGGGATGAATTTTCAAGAGCCGACAAGGCTCGACAGCGTAAGGGTGAAAGCATCGGTATGGGACTTGCTATATGCAAGAAGATTTTCGAGCTCCACTCCTTCAAGGGCTACTGCAAATATAATGAGGGTAAGGTCAGCTTTGTCATAACGGGTACATAAAGCATTAAATAGTGCAGGTAAAAAAACAACCACTTGACAACAATAGCCAAGTGGTATATAATATAGTCAAGAGGTAACCGTTTAAAGCGGTTAGCGATTGTATGTTAAATTCTTATTATTCAACAAACCGTCACTTGGCAGAGTGGCGGTTGTTGCTTTTTATCCTAATCGTTACAGTATAACCTAATATATGTAAAGTTATGATAATTGGCATGTGTACCACCCCCTCTCGGAGGAAATACACTAACCACCTTCAGCCACCTCTGTGACTATATCGGGCATATTATACATTATGTAACAATATTTGTCAAACTTCTACGTCTTAGTAGTGAGCAAACACTCACCTTAGCAGAAAAATCAAAAAATCATAAACGAGCAAATGCTATGAAAATCGAAGAAAATCAAAGAAAAAACAAGCTTTGAAAATGTAAATTAAAAAAGTTTCAAAAAAGGGTTGACAAGTAGCTCCGCTTATGGTAATATATCCGAGCATTAAAAATAAATTATTGGAGGAAAAAAGTTATGTCAACTTACATGCCCAAGGCTGGCGACATCACTCGTCAGTGGCACATCATTGACGCTGAAGGCAAGACTCTCGGCTCTGTAGCTGCTAAGGCTGCTGAACTTCTCAGAGGCAAGCACAAGGTTACATTCGCACCCCACGCTGACTGCGGCGATCACGTTATCATCATCAACGCTGATAAGATCGTTCTCACAGGTAAGAAACTCGATCAGAAAATGTACTATCATCACACAGGCTATATCGGTAACATGAAGAAGGTTAAGTATTCAACCCTCATGAGAACAAAGCCTGAATTCATTATGACTAAGGCTGTTAAGGGTATGATCCCCGACACAGTTATCGGTCGTACAGCAATGACAAGACTTCGCGTATACGCAGGCGCTGAACATCCTCATGCAGGTCAGGCTCCTGTAGCAGTTGAATTCTAATAGAAAGGGAGGAAAATAACAATGTACGAAACAACACCGTTTTTCTATGGCACAGGTCGTAGAAAGAAGTCAGTAGCAAGAGTACGTGTATATGCAGGTACTGGTAAAATCACAATCAACGACAGAGATATCGACGATTATTTCGGTCTTGAAACACTTAAGCTCATCGTTCGTCAGCCTCTCAATCTTACAGGTACAACAGAGAAGTTTGACATCGTTTGCCGTGTATCAGGCGGTGGCGTAACAGGCCAGGCAGGTGCTATCCGTCACGGTCTTTCAAGAGCTCTTCTTCAGTATGACGAAGAACTCCGTGGCGCACTCAAGAAGGCCGGATTGCTTACTCGTGACCCCAGAATGAAGGAAAGAAAGAAGTATGGTCTCAAGGGCGCTCGTCGTGCTCCTCAGTTCTCAAAGAGATAATCAGTTTATCGCTTATTGCACACTTCCGAGTTTTCGGAGGTGTGTTTTTTTTGTCAGCCACTTCGGGTCCTCACGGCACAGCCGTTGCGGTCACAGCTAAAAACATTCCACCGGAATGTTTTCTTAACGCTGCGACAGTTCTCAAAGAGATAACATTTCATTTGTTATTTATGCTCTCTCGATTTTCGGGAGAGCTTCTTTTTTTGTACGCGACCGAGTGTTGTGCAGATATGACAAACTCCCCCGCTGCGGAAACTGCAAACGCAGGCGGGTAGTGGCTTTATAAAGAGCAAAAGAGTGCGCCATTGATGAACCGCTGATAAAAGGTATAAACCAAAGCGCTTCGGTAAGTTTGCAGTTGAAGGCGGACTAAGAGTATATAAAAAAAGGAAAAGGCAGTGTCAATGGAAAAGAGCGCTTTGCTTCCTTTGTCGCTCGGGACAAAGGAAGTGCCACAGCGGCATGAGCGTGAAAAGATTAACTGTTATATCCAAAATAAATTATATAGAAAAAACCGCCCATATAAGGCGGCTCTTCTTATGTGATTTTACGGTGCAGTTACGGTGAAATATGCATAAGCTGTCTCGCTTTCAGCCGTACTCTGTCGGTTCCGCAATGAGAAAGTGACAACCACTCTGTATTCACCTTCGGGCAGAGTCTCACTCATTCCCATTCCCTTGAAGGTGACAGTATCTTTAAATGTACCGAAAACGGAGTATCGGGTGTATTCCTCAGTAAAATGCTCATACTCGCCCGCTGTTATCCATTCGCCGTTTTCAAGCTTTTCAATTCTCAAAACTCTCGGATTACCTATCTCGTTGAAGGTTTTGTTTTCAGCTTCAATCGTTATCTGAGTAGTCTCGGTTGTGACATTTTCCAATACCACAGGCTGAAAGTTTGCAGGGTTACCGATAATGAGTATAGTCAGAAGTCCCGATATACCCCATAAGAAGTAACTGAGAAGTTCGCGAAGGGGATTGAATTTGGTTGTTGTCGATGTCATATTTATTCCTCCTTAATTATTATTCGGACACGGTACCATTGTCCTTGATTTCATAATATCACAGCTCATGTCTTTTGTCAATATATATTTTGTAATACAAAATATTGAGTTTTGCAAATTACCTTTGACTTGCGCCGATTTATGTGTTACAATATATAAAAACTAAAGAAAGGGTGATGGATTTGCTAAATACGGAAAACTTCAAGCGTGGTACTGTTGACCTTGTAGTCCTCAGCGTACTGACTGAGAAGGATATGTACGGCTATGAGATAGTCAAGACCGTTAAAGAAAAAAGCGGCGGCAATTATGAAATCCCCCTTGGTACCCTCTACCCCGTTTTATACAGATTCCTTGAAAGCGGCTACCTTTCAGACAGAGACGAAATCATAGGCAAGCGGCTTCGCAAATACTATCATCTTGAGGATAAAGGCAGAGAATTCTACAAAGAACTCCTGCAGGAATACAAGAGAATTTCCGCAGGCGTCAATCTTATTACAGAGGCGGTGAAGGACAGTGAAGAATGAGCTCAAAACATATTACATCGAAATCGAAAAGCTTTTAGTCTGTGACCGCAAGCAGAAGTCCTCTTTTATGGCTGAGCTTAAAGCCAATGTTGACGAGTACCTTGCCATATCCCCCGACTCTGATATAGAAAAGATCAAGGCCGAATTCGGTACACCCGAGGTAATAGCTGAGAGTTTTCTTTCAAACAGCGATGCTGCCGCCGTAAAAAAGAAGTTAGATATAAAAAGGAGCATTCTTATTGCTTTGGTCATAGCTTTGGCTGTATATATTGCCTTTGTTATTGCCAGCCTCATTGACGTTCATACTGAGGCTCACGGTCATATTGAAGAGGGCATTATGATGATAAATGCTGCTATAGGCGGTGACATATTATGAAAAAGATAACCGCATTTTTACTGTGTGCTCTCCTGCTTGTTATACCCCTGTGTCCTGCCGCTTCGGCAGTGTCCGTAGAATCGGATATTGAATATTTTGATGACGGCTCATATATGACGGTGACCTATGCAAGGCCATATATAGAGTCCCTTCCCGGCGATGATGCAGTCTCTGAGGAAGATACTGACGGTATTTTTGAAGAGAGTGCTCCCTCGGTGCTCAACAGACTGATCAGATGGTTCAAAGACCTTATCCATAAAATTTTCGCTAAGCAGACCACTGTCACCAAAACTAAATACTGCAACTACTTCAGCAGCGACGGCGAGCTTCTCTGGTACGTCCGTCTCGAGGGCAAATTTACATATAACCACAGAAAAGCCGTCTGTGTCAGCAGCGATATAAAATGTGAAATCCTCGACAGCGACTGGAAGCTCATTTCAGCTGAGCACAGTGAAGAGGGCAACACCGCAAAAGGTAGCTTTTCCATAAGGCAGTATAAGCTCGGGGTACCTCTGAAGCTTATTGAAAAGAACCTAACTCTCACCTGCAGTAAAAACGGAACAGTCAGATAAAAAAGCCGTCCTTCGGGGCGGTTTAAAACTTATAAAATTTTTTTAAAAAACTTGTAACGAAATCGCTTCTCAGGAGTATAACATATGAAAGCGGAAAGGAAGGTGAAAAAAATGGACAAAGATTTTGAAAAGGTCTACCGTGACTATTATCCATCAGTATACAGATACCTGTTGTCAATTACAAAGAATGCTGATACGGCAGAAGAAACAGCACAGGAAACATTTTTCAAGTCGCTTAAGAATATTGAAAAATACGACCAACAGCAGAATATGCTCACCTGGCTTTGTACCATTGCCAAAAACACCTACTATTCCACTTTGAAAAAGTCGTCACATTTTACCGAGTTCCCCGAAAATACCGTAAGCACCGACGGTGATATCATCGACACCATAATCGATTCAGAGGATTCCATGGAAATTCTCCGTGTGCTTCACGGCCTGCCTGAGCCATATAAAGAGGTTTTCACCTTAAGGGTACTGGGCAGCTTCTCCTTCGCTAAGATTGGTGAGGTTTTCCATAAGGGCGAAAGCTGGGCAAGAGTGACATTTTTCCGAGCAAAATCAATGATAAAGGAGCGAATGAATAATGAATAAGTGTAATGTAATCAAAGACCTACTCCCCCTCTATGCTGACGAGGTCTGCTCAGAGGACTCAAAAGAAATGGTTGAAGAGCACCTTGCCTCCTGCAAGGACTGCACTCAGGAGCTTGAGGACTACCGATATAATACGGGGCTTCCCGAGGTAAGTGCCGATGTAGCTATGAAAAAATTTAAAAAGAAAATGAGCAAAAAGAATCTCATTAAAATTGCGGTAAGCGTTGTCATTTGTGTGGCTTTGCTTTTGGGCGGTACATATATGCTCTTCATTCCTGAGTTTACAGTACCCTACAGCGAAGACCTGATGACAGCAAAAATCCCCGTTGACGGCGGCATTGATGTACATGTAAATCTACCGAACTACACACAGGTTTATTCTATGGCAGAAGGCACTTCCGACGATGAATTTGATATATACCTGACCGTAACTCAAACCCTTTGGTCAAGGATTGCACCTGATTTTAGTGAAGGCAATAATTTTTGGCGCACTAACGGTTTTATAGGTGTTTCATTCCAGGCATCTGATGAAGCTCCCTTCAAAGAGAGCGATGTGAATTATTTCAGAACAGACAAAAAGATTGCCAATATTTACTATGTAGATTATGAAAGCATACACCCCACAAACAGAGAAGCGGATTTCAAACACGCTGTATATAACGAAACTGCAAAAACCCACCTCATCTGGTCAGCACCCGAAACTGAATAACAGCAAAAGACAGCAGATTTTTCAGTCTGCTGTCTTAATTATTATTTTAACAAAACAATATAAGCGCTCAAAAGTTTACTTTTATATACATCTATCCTAAAACTCCCCCGCTGCGGAAACTGCAAACGCAGGCGGGTAGTGGCTTTATAAAGAGCAAACGGGTGCGCCATTGATGAACAGCCGATAAAAGGCACAAACCAAAGCGCTTCGGTAAGTTTGCAGTTGAAGGCGGACTAAGGGTACATTAAAAAAGAAAAAGCCGTGTCAACGAAAAAGAGCGCTTTGCTTCCTTTGTCGCTCAGGACAAAGGAAGTGCCCCAGCGGCATGAGCGTGAAAAAACTATCTATTTTATCAAAACTTAAAATGAACGTTCAAATCTTCCCTTCTTTTTTGAACGGAGAATAAATTAAACACGGTCGCAGTTTTCACCGCAACCGTAAATTTATATTCTTCATTTCTGAATTTAGCTTTTTCTCTGTCCTCGCCGGACGGGCGTTACTTTTTGCTAGCGCCAAAAAAGTAACCAAAAACGCGCTGATTATTTCGCCGCAACTTCCTGTGAGATGTTGCCTGCCGCATCAAATGCAACAATAGTATACGCATCACCCATACTGCCGCTTGCATCAGTATAGCTCACTCTGTGATAGCCGTCAAAGGTCTCAGCTCTCGCAAGGAACTTGCCGTTTTTCATAATGCGGTAGTGGGAAATACCTATATTATCCGTAGCCTGAGTCCAGCTGAGCTCGATGCCCTCGTCACCCTGAGTCTTTGTCATTTCGCCCATTACGGGAGCTTCCTTCTCAAGGGTATATCCGTGCTCGACATAGTCGAGATATGTATCAATAAAGACTGAATCAACCTGATTTTCACTATAGTAATGTGTGTATGAGAATGTGATAATATTGTCGCAATAACGTGATGCAATATCCATCTGCTTTGCAAATCTGTCAAGGGTAACAGGTACGGACACAACATTTTCCGTGGCATCGGGGTTGATGATACCGGCACCGAATGCATCTGCAACAGCAGAAGTGAAGTTTTCACAGTTTGCCCAGAGCTCAAGGTCAGCCTCAGCCTCGCTTACAGCAAAATAATACATCATCCAGATATCCTCAAGGTCATCCTCATCTATCCAGCCTGCACCTACTGCGTCCTGAGGAGCGATAATATCACCGTCACGCCAGTTAGCCTTGCCGAAAATATTCAGCCACTGTACTGTTGCGGCAGCCTTACCCATTGAAAGATAGTTTGAAGTAAAGGGGCTTATCATAAAGGGGATGTCGGGATTAAGCTCAGTTGCCTTATCAAGGACCGTATTAAGTCCCTTGACGATATTGCCTGTGCTGAACTGCATAAGCACATTATTGCTGAA
This sequence comes from Acutalibacteraceae bacterium, assembly GCA_045532695.1. Lineage (GTDB taxonomy): Bacteria > Bacillota > Clostridia > Oscillospirales > Acutalibacteraceae > UBA6857. The sequence continues at coordinate 429 of JAZSGK010000247.1, read as the reverse complement.
CTCAGGTGTAAAGTACCATGCGTAGAAATTAGCTTCGTTGCCTTTATAATACTTATTGTAAATCTCTTCCATCACATCAGCCGTAACATCGCAGATTTCCTGATATTCCTTTGTCACCGTACCGCCTGACCAGAGATTGTCAAAGGAGATAAGGCCCACAAAAATCTGAATATCACTGCCCTTTACTGCCTTAAGTGCCGCATCTAAAACGTCACCGCCAAAGGCAGCGTTCTCCATAACATCAAGGTTACTGTCATAATACACACTCCAGGTGCCTGCGCTGTCCTTATGGGCAAGGTCCTGAAGAATGAGATATTTCACTCCGTCTTTTTCCATTGTTTCAACTTCATCAGCCCAGCGTTCTTCGTCCCAACTGCTGCTGAGCCATGACTGCACAAAGGTGCCGTCAAACTTGGGTGCACACTTCTG